>NZ_JBIJAW010000177.1:0-6810 GCF_044345575.1 Gemmatimonas sp. | reverse complement strand
TCAGCGTCCCACTCTTCGAGTACCACAACGACCTCGAGTCGCTTCTGCTGGCGCACGGCATGAATGCCGAAGATCGCGGGAACGTCGAGCAAGCCGACCCCGCGAATCTCCATGAAATGCCGCTGCAGTTCGTGCCCCTTGCCGATGAGCACGTCGTTGCCGCGCCGCGACACGAATACGAGATCGTCGGCCACAAGCCGATGCCCCCGTTCGACGAGGTCGAGGACGCATTCCGACTTGCCGATGCCACTCTTGCCGGTGAAGAAGAGCCCCACGCCGTACACGTCGGCGAGCGACCCGTGCATGGTGGTGGTGGGCGCGAACTGGTCGGCGAGGAAGGGCTTGATGAGGCGATAGAACTCGGCCGTTTTGAGACGCGAGCGCAGAATCGTCACCCCGGCGTCTTCGGCGAGCCGCATGAACGGCTCGGGCGGCTCGAGCGCCTTGGTGATGAAGGCGCAGGGAATGGGGAAACCGAAGAACTGCTCGAGGTTGGCGGCGCGCGGCACCGAATCGAGCGACTGCAGGTAGGTGATCTCGGTTTCGCCGAGGACCTGAATACGCTGGTACGGAAACCGGTTGATGTAGCCGGCGAGGACGAGCCCCGGGCTGGATGCCTCGGGGCTCGTGATCTCTCGTTCGAGACCGGTGGCCGGGCCGAGCAGCTCCAGTTCGAGCACATCCTTCATGCGCTCGTAGAGCGTGCCCACGGTCAGGCGTTTTGTCACCCGGTGCGATCTCCAGCACGGGGGCTGCGACGCGAGCGACGGACGCGCGCGACCTGGCTTTCGAGACGCTGGACGGCGGTGCTGAGCGCCGGCGCAAAGGCGCGGTCGTCAGCCACGGCGAAGAGCTCACGGTGTCGGGATCCCCGCAGCACGATTTCGACGCGACGGGTCTGTCCGTCGCCGACGAATCGGACGATGGCATTGGCGACGTTGTGCAGTCGCGCGGCCAGTTTGCGGATGGCCTTTTCGGCCTGGGCGCGAAGCGTTTCGGACACTTCGGCGTGGTGCGCGTGCAGGATGATCTCCATCAGCGACCTTCCTCCCTTCCCACGACCTCACGGAGGTGGGCTTCGGTCTCCTTCGCGGCGTTCGCCCAGGTGAAGCCCTCGGCGAAGCGTCGTGCATTGGCCCCCAGGCGTTCGACGAGCGTCCGCTCGTCGCTGAGGCGCCGCATGCAGGCAGCCATCGCAGCCACGTCGCCGTGGGGCACGAGAAATCCGGTTTCGTCGTGCTTCACGGACTCGCGGATACCCGGGGAGTTCGACGCAATCACCGGGGTGCCGCTCGCAGCTGCTTCCAGGTTCGTGATTCCCCACCCCTCCTTTGGTGATGCGAAAACCGTCGCCCACGCTCGTCGCAGCAGGGCGCACTTCTCAGTCTCGTCAATACGACCCAAAAACCGTACCCGCGACGCCACCCCAAGGGTTCCTGCCAGGCGTTCGAGTTCGGGACGGAACTCGCCCGCGCCGGCAATTTCGAGGGTGGCTTCAGGGAGCTGACTGGCGGCGAATGCCCTGACGACCAGATCGACTCCCTTATACTTCTTCAGGCGCCCGAGATACGCAAATACGGGGCGCGGCGCGCGCATGGCGGGGTCAGGCGTGTAATGGGTACAGTCGATGCCTGGGAAGATGACGCGGATGCGATCGGCCGCGATCCCGCGCTGCACGAGATCCGCCTTCGTGCTCTCACTGATCGCCTCGAAGGCGTACCCGCGATAGAACCACGGCAGGGGCTTCTCGGACAGCCAAACCGCCGCGGCCAGCGGGGCGGCCAACTCCTGAAACGCCGTGCCGCCGAACAGGTGGGGCACCAGCCCGACCAGTTTGGGGAGCCGCCAGGTTGGCGTGTAGAGCGGCACCTTGTTGATGTCTTCGACCACCACGTCGAAGCCGCGCTGGACCAGGTGCGTGTGCCAGTACCGACGAGCCAGAAATGGGAATGTCTGGCGAGTACCGACCCGATGGACCTCGATGCCATCGAGGGTGGCGCGCGGCGGACAGCCGGGCCAACCTCCGCAGAGCAACACGACCTCGTGGCCCGCGGCGGCGAGACGACCGAAGATCTCGTGCAGATGAATCTCGGCGCCACCGGCCAGCGGATTGTCACGGCACTGCCAGTTGATCACGGCAATGCGCAGACGCGAACCGGCCACGAGCCCGGCCATCGTCACAGCTTGCCGAGCTTACGGGCGTAGGCGTCGAGCACGCCGTTGACGAAGCGCGCGCTACGTTCGGTGCCGTAGCGCTCGGCGAGGTGCACCGCTTCCTGCAGCACCACTTTCACCGGCGCTTCGTCCCGGGCCAACTCAGCCGCCGCCAGCCGCAGCACACTGCGCTCGATGGCTCCGAGGCGTTCGAGGCGCCAGTTGTTGGTCACCTCGGCCAGCGCCGCATCGAGCTGAGTGCCACGATCGGCCACAGTGGCCACCAGGCGTGACGCGAAAGCGCGCTCTTCGGGATCGATGGCCAGATCATCGAACACGGTGGTCGCGATGCGGCGAAGCTGCGCCTGGTCACGGAGGTCGGCCGCGTACAAGGCCTGCAGGGCACGGGCGCGCCCCCGCGTCTCGACGCGCTCAGTACGGGTGTTGGGTTTGCCGCGCGTGCGCTTGCCCGTCTTGGGCAACAGCGGTTCCTGGACGGGACCGTCCCAGAAGTTATCGTCGTGCAGGGAACTCATGCGTCGGCCTCGTCGCCTTCGTCATGCGCGAAGGCGCGATCACACACGTCGAGCACCTCGAGCGCGGCGAGGGCCGCATCCTCGCCCTTGTTGCCGTGGGCGCCACCGGCACGCGCTTCGGCCTGCGCCATGGTGTCGGTGGTGAGCAGGCCGAGCCCGACGGGCACCTCGAAATCCCGCGAGGCCTCCATCAGGCCACGTGACGCTTCGCCGGCCACGAAATCGAAGTGCGGCGTGTCGCCGCGAATGACGGCACCGACCACCACGGCTGCGTCGTACTTGCCGGTGGCAAGGGCGCGACGGACGGCCACGGGTAGCTCCCACGCACCGGGGACCCACACCACGTCGACGTCATCGAAGGCGACCCCCTTGGCCACCAGCGTGCTCACGGCGCCCTCGGCGAGCGGCACCGTGATGCTTTCGTTGAAGCGGCTTGCCACGACGACGATGCGCCGGCCCTCGCCGCGCGGTTCTCCAGAAAATTCAGCCACGTCGATCTCAGAGGGCGAAGAGGTGTCCAAGCTTGGTGCGCTTGGTCTCAAGATAGGAAGCGTTCTCACTCGTCGACGGGGCCTCGATGCGCACCCGGTCCTTGAGCACGAGGCCGTAGCCATCGAGCCCGACGAGCTTGCGCGGGTTGTTGGTCAGAATGCGGATGGAGCGCACGCCGAGGTCGAGCAGGATCTGCGCCCCGATACCGTAGTTGCGGAGGTCGGGGGCGAAGCCGAGCCGTTCGTTGGCCTCGACGGTGTCCGCCCCGCGATCCTGCAATTCGTACGCCTTGATCTTGTTGAGCAGGCCGATGCCCCGCCCTTCCTGATCGAGGTACACGATGACGCCGCGGCCCTCGGTGCGGATCATGTCCATGGCCGTCTCGAGCTGCCACCCGCAATCACACCGGCGCGAGTGGAACACGTCACCGGTGAGACACTTGCTGTGCATGCGCACGAGAATATCCTCGCCCTCGTTCACATCGCCGTACACGAGCGCGATGTGTTCGCGGCTGTCCACATCATTGCGGTAGCCCATGACGCGCCATTCGCCGAAATCGGTGGGAAGGCGCGCGTCGGCCGCGCGGTGGACAAGCCGTTCGTGGCGCAGCCGATAGGCCACGAGCTGCGCGATGGTGATAAAGGTGAGCCCGTGCTGCTTGGCGTACACCTCGAGCTGGGGGCGACGCGCGGTGGTGCCGTCCTTGTTCAAGATCTCGCAGATCACGCCCGCAGGGCGCTGGCCGGCAAGGCGGGCGAGATCGACCGCGGCTTCCGTGTGGCCCACGCGCTGCAGCACCCCTCCATTGCGGGCGCGCAACGGATGGATGTGGCCGGGCACCCGGAGATCGCTGCGCGTGGCGTCGGGGGCGACCGCCACGCGGATGGTCGTCGCGCGATCACTCGCACTGATCCCCGTGCTCACCCCGAATTTGGCCGCCGCATCGATACTCACCGTGAAGGCGGTGCT
Organism: Gemmatimonas sp.; assembly: GCF_044345575.1. Taxonomy (GTDB): domain Bacteria; phylum Gemmatimonadota; class Gemmatimonadetes; order Gemmatimonadales; family Gemmatimonadaceae; genus Gemmatimonas. The sequence continues at coordinate 2,659 of NZ_JBIJAW010000177.1, read as the reverse complement.
CATCGCCTCGGTGTTGTGGTCGACCTGCATCTCGAGCCCAAGCCGGTCGGCCCACTCGTTGGTCATGGCGAGACAGATCATGCCCTTCGCTTCGAGCATGAAGTTCACCATCTCCGGCGTGACGAGTTCGGCCGCGCAGACGAGGTCGCCCTCGTTTTCGCGATCTTCGTCATCGGCCACCACGACGAACTTGCCGGCGGCGATATCGGCGAGCGCCTGCTCGACCGTGCCGAACACAGGTTCGTCGTGCTCTTCAGCCTGCTCGGCGGCAGGCGACTGGTTGTCCTGCGTCATGCCTGCAACTCCTGAAGGGCTGCCGCGATGGACGGCGCACCCGATGCGCGCAGCCACGGTGACAGCAGTCGTTCCACGTGCTTCGCGAGCACGTCGGCTTCCACGTGAACCGACACGCCCGGCGCAAGCACGCCCAGCGCCGTGTGCCGGCGGGTGTATTCGATGATGGACAGCTGAATGCCGGTGGGCAGCAACTCGTTCACGGTGAGGCTCACGCCGTTCACCGCCACCGAGCCCTTGTCCACCATGAGGAGACGCATGGACTCGGGGAGTTCCACGTCGATGAGCCACGCGTCACCGGCGTCACGCGTATCGAGCACGCGACCGAGCCCGTCCACATGGCCGAGCACGAGATGCCCACCAAGGCGATCGCCCAACTTCATGGCGCGCTCAAGGTTCACGCGGTCACCGGCCTGCCAGCTGTCGATGGTGGTGCGACCGAGCGTAGTGACGACGGCCGCCACGGTAAACCACCCGTGACCTTCGGTGGTCACGCCGTGTTCGCGCACGGTGAGACAGGCCCCGTTCACGGCGATGCTTTCGCCGTCGGTGAGGTCGGTGTAGCGGCTCGCAATGCGCAATTCGCGCCCGGCCGGCGTATCGGCGACGTGCTCAATGAGCCCCACGTCGTCCACGAGCCCCGTGAACATCCTGTCGTCAGTCTCCGGAAACAGCGTAACGGGTCATCAGATCGGCACCGAACACGCGGCGCTCGAGCACAGTGAGGCGCGGCGCCACGTCGGCGTCGTGCCCCGGTAGTGCGGCAAAGGCCGGCGTGGCCCCTGCCCCCAGAATGACCGGAGCCTGAAAGATAATCAGGTGGTGGACGAGACCGGCGGCCATGAGGGCGGACGCGATTCCAGCGCCTCCCTCGACGAACAGGTGGCCGATACCGGCGGTTCGCAGCCCGCACAGGGCGGCCGTGAGGTTCGTGGCTGCGTGATTGATCACGCCCGCGGCCTGAAACGCCTCCTGTCTCTCGCGCGGGGCCGCATCGAAGGGGGCCGTCACCACGTAGAGCGGGATCTCGCGGGCGCTTCGTACCAGCCGGCTGTCGAGCGGGAGACGGCCCCGACGGTCGAACACGACACGGGCCGGAGGCACGCGGGGCGCAGGCCCGATACGTACGGTGAGCTCGGGGTCGTCGGCCAGCACCGTCCCGATCCCCACCGCTACCGCGTCGGCTTCGGCGCGCAGGGCATGCACGGCCGCCTGGCTTTCGGGCCCGGTGAGCCACGCGCGCTTCTTCGAGGGCCCGGCGATGGCTCCGTCGATGGAAACCGCCAGCTTGAGGGTCACGAAGGGCAACGGGCTCTTCCGCTGCACGTGAAAGAACGGCGCGTTCTGGATCCGGGCCTCAGCCTCGCAGACGCCCGATTCAACGCGCACCCCACTGGCGGCGAGATGCTCGAGCCCCCCGGCCGCACTAGGGTTGGGGTCGCGCACGGCGCACACCACCCGCGCCACTCCGGCCGCCAGCAACGCCTCTGTGCACGGTCCCGTCTTGCCATGGTGGTTGCACGGCTCGAGGCTGACGTAGGCCGTGGCGCCGCGGGCTCGTTCACCGGCAGCCGTCAGCGCATGCACCTCGGCATGCGGTCCACCGAACTGCTGATGCCACCCCTCGCCCACAATGGCGTCACCGTGCACGATGACGCACCCCACCTTGGGATTGGGCCAGACCTGCCCCGCCCCTTGCTCAGCGAGCTCGAGGGCCCGACGCATGAAGCGCACGTCGTCGGAGAACGCCTCCGACGCGTGCGCTTCGTTCACGCCGGTGGAGACCAGCCTAGAAGCGGACGGTGATGCCAAGGGAGCCGTAGCGATACCCCTCGTTGGCCTTCCGACCATCGAAGGTGTTCGTGGTGGGGTCAGTCTCGCCGGCGGCCGAGTACCCGTACTCACCGACCAGCCGCAGGATGGACAAGCCGAGTGAGGCGTTCACGAACGCCGTGTTGCGCGTGACCGCGTTGCGCAGATCGGACAAGCGGATCGCGGCACGATTGGGGACATTCAGCACCGTCTCGTTCACCGCCGCGTCCACGCCAGCCGTACTCTCCATCTGATCACGCCCCACACCGGCCGCGACGCCGAAAATGGCGACCCGCTTGCTCACGACCAGGCGAAGGCTGTTGGAGGTCGCCGCAAGGTTGCTCACGCTGATGGAATCGTTCCCCGAGGCGTAACCCAGGGTCGTCGTGGGGAGCTTGCGTCGCATGTAGCTGACACTCACGCCGGGCACGAGCGACGACTCCTGCAAGGCGCCGACCCGCACGCCGTAGGAAAAGGCAAAGTTCGACGTTTGTGGTGCCACCGAGAACTCATTCTGGCTGACGTCGGGCATGTAGGTGGCGCCGAGGAGCAC
>NZ_JBIJAW010000176.1:0-6843 GCF_044345575.1 Gemmatimonas sp. | reverse complement strand
GCCGTCGTTTCCGGACGGTTACGGCGGTGTAACGAATGGGTATCGGCCGCCGGCGCCGATTGGACCGTACCTGCGGAACTTCGCGGGAGCAGGGGGGAACCGGCAAGGACGCGATCGGACCGGCCGCCACAGGACTCCACACACTCGTGGGGAGCGACTAGCATTCCCCTATGGGACGTCTCTCGTTTGCGCTGGGTGCGGCGCTGCTCCCCGTGGTTGGGTCGAGCATGCTGGCCACCCTCCCCCCACGCTCGCTGGCTGCCCAGCGTGCCCCCCGCCGCGCGGAACTCACCATCGCGGCCACCACCGATGTACACGGCCGCCTGCGCGCGTGGGACTATTACGCCGGCGCAGCCGACCCCACGCACTCGCTGGCCGCCGCCGCCACCATCGTCGATTCTGCCCGCAAAGCGAATCCCGACGGGGTGGTGCTGGTGGAGGGGGGCGACATTCTGCAGGGCAACCCGTTGCTCTACGTGGCGGCGCGCGTCCGCCCCACGCCGGTGCACCCGGTCATCGCGGCCATGAACGTGATGCGCTACGACGCCGCGGTGCTGGGCAATCACGAGTTCAACTACGGCGTGCCGCTCCTCCAGAAGGCCGTCGGGCAGGCGGGGTTCCCGTTCGTGGCCGCCAACGTCCTCGATGCGAAGGGCAATCCCTGGGTGGCCCCCATGACCATGGTGGTCCGGCGCGGCGTGCGGGTGGCCATCATCGGCGGGACCACGCCCGGGTCGATGGTGTGGGACCGCGAAAACCTCAAAGCGGCCGGCCTCACGGTCACCGACATCGTGCCGGCGGTGCGCGCCCGCGTGCAGGAGGCGCGGAAGCGGAAAGCCGACGTGGTCGTGGTGCTGCTGCACTCCGGCCTGGACGGCGCCGCCAGCTACGACACCGTGAGTACCGGCTTGCCGTCGGAGAATGTGGCGGGGCGCGTTCCACGTGAAATCGACGGGATCGATGTGGTGGTATACGGCCATTCGCACCGGGAACTGGTGGATTCCACCATCAACGGGGCGCTGCTCATCCAGCCGCGCAACTGGGCCGGCTCCGTGGCCCTCGGTACGCTGACGCTGGAGAAGCAGGGCGGGCGTTGGACGGTGGTCGGCCGGCAGGGGCGCGCGGTGCGCGTGGCCGGTCACAAGGAGCACCCCGACGTGCTCGCCGCCATGCGTGGCACGCACGAGGCCACCGTGGCCTGGGTGAACGAGCCAGTCGGGCGGACCGGCACCGCGTGGCACGCCGACAGCGCCCGGGTGGTGGATATGCCCATCACCGACCTGGTGAACGAAGTGATGCGCCGCAACACCGGCGCCGACCTCTCGGCCACGGCCGCGTTCACGCTCGATGCCGGCCTCGATACCGGGGCCATCACGCAGGCGGAGCTCTCACGCTTGTACCCGTACGACAACACGCTGAGGGCGGTGCGCATCTCCGGCGCGCAGCTCAAGGCGTTCCTCGAGCATTCGGCGCGCTACTACCGCTCGGTGGGCGCCGATGGGCGCGCCGAGCGCGGCATCGTGGACAACACGGTGCCCGGCTACAACTTCGACGTGGTGAGCGGCGCCGACTACACCATCGACCTCCGCCAGCCGGTGGGGCAGCGCATCACCGCGCTCACGTACCGCGGCAAGGCGGTGCAGCCCACCGACAGCTTCACGATGGCCGTGAACAACTACCGGCAGGGCGGCGGTGGCGGCTTCTCCATGCTGCAGGGCACCCCGGTGGTGTTCGACAAGGATCTCGACATTCGCCAGCTCATCATCGACGAGGTGCGCAAGGTGGGCACCCTCGAGCCGGCCCGGTACGCCACGCGCAACTGGCGTATCGAACCGGTCGCGGCGGTGGGACAGGCGTACCTCGAACAGACGCGCGGACGGGGCACCGAAGCGAGTGGGCGCGCGCCGGCCGGCACGGCGCCCGCAGCTGGCGCGCCCGCGCGTGGCAATGCGGGCACCACGGGCGCAGCCCGGCGGGTGCGCATCATCGCCATGAGCGATTTCCACGCCGCGCTCATGCCGCAGTTCGATCAGAGCAACGCGCCTGTGGGCGGCGCCGTCGCGCTCTCGGCGGCCATCCGCCGTGCGCAGCGCGAATGCGTGTCCCCTGCGTGTGAACATGTGGTGGTGGACGCCGGTGATCTCTTCAGTGGGTCGCCGGCCTCCGACTGGAATGCCGGCCGTCCCACGGTGGCCGTGATGAACCGTCTCGATGTGGCTGCCGGCGCACTCGGTAATCACGAATTCGACTTCGGTCAGGACACGCTGCGGGCGCGCGTGCGCGACCTTCGCTACGCGGTGCTGGGCGCCAACGTGCGCGGCCCAGACGGGGCGATGCCCGCGTGGCTCCGCGCCGATACCGTCGTAACGCGCGGTGGCCTCCGCATCGGCATCGTGGGCGCGGCCGGCACGCACACGCCGCAGACGGCGAGCCGTCGCAAGGTGGGGGCGCTCACTTTCCTCGATCCCGTTCCGGTATTTGCCGAACGCACGCGCGCCCTGCGTGCAGCCGGGGCCCAGGTGGTGCTAGCCGTCATCCACGATGGCGGACGGTGTGAGCGTGACCGCCCCACGGTGTGCACCGGCGGTGGCATCGAGATCGGGCGACGTCTCGCCGCCATGGGGAGCGATCGCCCCGACGCGTACATCATGGGGCACGCGCATGTGAACATCGCGCTCGACCTCGACGGGATGCCGGCGGTGGAGCCCACGTCGAGCGGGCGGGGCATCGTCATCATCGATCTGCCGGTGGGCGGTGGCGCAGCCCGTACGGAAATCCGCCCCGTGCGCGGGACCGAGGTAACCGGCGCCGATGAGGCGTTGCCGGCGCTCGTGGAGACGGCGGTGGAGCGGGTGCGCGCACGGCTCGAGCAGCCGGTCGCCACCATCGCCGAGCCCATGCGGCGCGACGGACCGCAGAACGCGGTGGGGAATCTGCTCGCCGATGCGACGCGCGCGGCCGCCGGCGCCGACGTCGGCATGTGGAACAATGGCGGCGTACGCGCCGACATCGCGGCCGGGCCGCTGAATTACGGCGGCATTCACTACGTGACCCCGTTCGGCAATCTCGTGGCGCGTATCCGCTTGCGGGGACGCGACCTGCTCGCCGTGCTCGAAGCCACCGTCGATGGCGGGCGCGCCGATGCGCACGTGAGCGGCGTGCGCGTCACGTTCGATCCCGCCAGGCCCCGTGGCGGGCGCATCGTGCGCGCGGTCGACGCAGCGGGCGTCGCCATCGACTCCGCCAAGGTCTATACCGTCGCCATGAACGACTTCATGGTCGAGAACGATTTCCGTGAGCAACTCCGAGCGGCCGTGTCCACCGAATTCCTTACAGTGCGGGACATCGACGCCATGGCCGAGTTCCTCCGCCGCCAGCCGCAGCCCGTGCGCGGTGATGCCACCGCGCGCCTTCAGGCCATTACTCCAGGGAGCAACTGATGTCGCCAGCCGAAGTGCGTGTATTCGTGAATGAACGTGGGGTCACCGTTCCGGCGGGGGCGAGCGCGCTGGATGCCGTAAAGGTGAACTTCCCTGACGACGCCGAGGGCATCACCGCCGGCCGATTGCGGCTCACTGATAGTCGCGGTTTGCCTGTGCCGCCCGACACCCTCGTGACCGGCGGCTCCATCTTCCGGGTCGTGGCCGCCCGCGAACGTCTCGAGGAGGCGTCGGCGTGAGCGCCACAGCGGTGAGGCGCCTCAATCCCGCCTTCGTGGAGTTTGTGCGGGCCATGCCCAAGGCGGAACTGCATTGTCACCTCGATGGCTCGCTGCGCCCTGCCACGCTGCTGGCGCTCAGCGAGGCTCGCGGTATCGCCCTCCCGCATCACGAATCCGCGGCGCTCGCGCGCTGGATGCGGGTCGACGACGCGCACAACCTCGAGGAGTATCTCGCGCGCTTCGAGATCACGCTCGCCGTCATGCAGACGTCGGCGGAGATCGAACGCGTGGCGCACGAACTCGTACTCGACGCGGCGCTCGACGGCATCCGCTACATCGAGGTGCGGTACTGCCCCGCATTACACACCCGCGAGGGGCTCAGCACCGACGATGTGATGAACGCCATGCTCCATGGCCTCTCGCGCGGTGAGACGGAAACAGGCACGGTGGCCCGGGCCATTGTGTGTTCGCTGCGTAGCTTCCCCTGGCCGCACAGCATGGACATGGCTGAGGTGGCGGTGGCCTTCAAGGATCGCGGGGTCGTGGCGTTCGATCTTGCCGGGGGCGAGCGAGGGAACCCCGCGCACGAGCACGCGAAGGCGTTCGAATACGCGCGGCACCACAACCTCGCGGTCACCGTGCATGCGGGCGAGGGCGACGGGGCGCACTCCATTCACGAAGCGGTGCATCAGTGCGGCGCCAACCGTATCGGGCACGGCACGCGCCTCCGCGAGGATGCCGCGCTGGAGGCGTATCTGGTGAATCGCCGCATCGCACTCGAGGTGTGCCCCACCAGTAACATACAGACGCGCGTGGTGGACACCTTTGGCGAGCATCCCATCGAACGCTATCGCCGGCTCGGTGTCCTCGTCACGGTCAACACCGACAACACGATGATGAGCGGGGTGACGCTCACCGACGAATTCGTCGCCTGCGCCGAACATCTGGGCTGGGATTTCGCGACGTTGAGCCAGGTCGCGCTCAACGGATTCGAGGCGGCATTCCTCCCCTACGCGGCGCGCATGGCTTTGCGCGAGGCGGCCGCGCGCGATCTGGCGCAGGCGGCGGGTGATGTGCCCCCGATGTATCTCCCGGACGAGGAGGCCGCGTGAGCGCGGCGCAGGATCGCACCACGGGCACGACCGGCGTGTCCGCCGCCATGACGGCCGCCGCCTACATCCGTGAGCGTGTGGGAGCAGCATGGAGTAACCCGGTCGCTGGCATCGTGCTCGGGTCGGGATTGGGCGGGCTTGCCGATCGACTCGAGCAGGTGGTGCGCATCCCGTTTTCAGAGGTGCCGGGCTTTCCCACCGCCACCGTGGCGGGGCACGCCGGCCAACTGCTGTATGGTCTGCTCGGCGGGCGGCCGGTGGTCATGCTGGCCGGCCGCTTCCACATGTACGAAGGGCATGACGCGCCACTCGCGGCCTTCCCCGTGCGGGTGCTGCACGCACTCGGCGCGCCCACGTACATCGCGAGCAACGCCGCCGGTGGTGTGCGCCGCACGTTTGTGCCGGGTGATCTCATGCTCATCGCGGATCACATCAACCTGATGTTCCGCAATCCGCTCATCGGCCCCACCGAATCAGGCGACGAGCGATTCCCGGACATGTCCGACCCGTACGACCCCGCCTTGCGGGCGCTCATGCGCGAGGCCGCCGCTGCCGTGAACGTGCCGCTGCAGGACGGCGTGTACTGCGGCCTGTTGGGCCCCACCTACGAAACGCCGGCGGAAGTGCGCATGCTCGAGCGCCTCGGCGCCGACGCCGTGGGCATGTCCACCGTGCCGGAAGTGATCATGGCGCGGGCTATCGGGATGCGGGCCGTGGCCGTCTCATGCATCACCAACAAGGCCGCCGGCCTCTCGGTGGAGAAACTCAATCACCAGGAAGTCATGGACGCCGGCAAGGCCGTGGCCGGACGCTTTGAGGCCCTGATCATCGAGTTCGTGCGGCGCCTGTAGGTCGCCGCACGCCGATGTCAGCGTCGTGCCGGGGCGGCGCTGCGCGGCAGACTCGCCAGCCGGGCCTTGAAGTTCTGGTAGCTGCGCGTGTCGCGCGTGAGTGATCGGATCACGACCGGATCGAGCTTTGTGATCTCCTCTTCGGTCGTGCGGATGCGGCTCTCCTCCACCGGGTGCGACGCGAACCACGCTTCGACGCCGCTGGGATTGCGCTCGCGCTCGCGAAGCAGAATGCGGAACATGCTCGGCATGCCGCGCGGGTCGATCCCCGAGCGGGTCACGTACAGCACGCCGAAGCGGTCGGCCTCGGATTCGTCGTCGCGGCTGAACTTGGCGAACCCGGCCTGGGCGAGCACCGAGAGGCCGGTGCCGGCCACGCCCTGACAGACCGACGGGGCGAGAATGCACCCCACGTTGAGTCCGACGTTGGCCCGCTGCGCGGCGGCCATCTGCTTCATGCTGTGGCGCTGCGTCACGTGGGCGATCTCGTGGCCGATCACCCCGGCCAGTTCGGACATGTTGGTGGTGCGCTCGATGAGACCGCGGTTCACGTAGATGTGGCCGCCCGGCACCGCGAACGCGTTGATCTCGCTCTGGTCCACCACGTTGAAACGCCAGGTGAGGCTGCGGTCGTCCACCACGCGCGCGATCGAGTCGCCGAGCACGTTGATGTAGCGTACGACTTCCGGGTCACGCACCATCGGCAACTGCTGCTCGATCTGTTGCGCATACTGGTTGCCCATGTCCACTTCCTGCTGGGTGCCGGGCACACAGGACGCCAATCCCATGAGCGCACCCACCGCGAGACCGCGCCCCAAATGGCGGGCCACGCCGCGCGCTGTACCCCGAATCACGCTCCCGCCTTTCCCCTGTCGCGCCATATTCTCTCCAAAGCCTCCGGGGCCAGTCGCCCGGCGCCGGTCGTTCGGCTATCGTTTCGCCAGCCGTGCTGCCCGGGACCGGGCGCGCACTCCCTCCCTTGTACCCGCGAATCCCGCGAGTTGCCCTGAATCCGGTGAAGCTACTCACACTCGCCCGTGACCTGCAGCGGCGCAAAGCCCGCGAGCGCCAGCACCGCTTCGTGGCCGAAGGGGTGCGCACGGTCGAGTCACTGCTCGCCTCTTCGCTGGAGGTCACGGGGCTCCTCGCTACCGATACCCTTGGCGTCGATGCGCGCGGGGCGCGCCTGCTCGCCACGGCGGAGCAGCGGGGCGTGCCG
>NZ_JBIJAW010000022.1:0-21544 GCF_044345575.1 Gemmatimonas sp. | reverse complement strand
GCCACCCACTCGCCGTTCACCTCACCCGTCACGCCACGCCCCGGCGTCTCCTGCAGCTGCGACGCCAGCCCCAGTTTCGCGCCGCGCCGCTCGGCTTCCGCGACGATCACGCGCGCCAGCAGATGCCCGGAGCCTTGTTCTACCGCCGCTGCGCGCGCGAGCAACTCGATCGGGGGTGCCGACGTACCCACGACCACGTTGGCCACCTGCGGCCGTCCTACCGTGAGCGTGCCCGTCTTGTCGAAGACCGCCGTGTCCACCTTGGCCAGCCCCTCCAACGCACTGCCGTGTCGCACGATGATGGCGCGTCGCGCTGCGCGATTGATACCACCGATGATCGCGACCGGCGCCGCGAGAATGAGCGGGCACGGCGTCGCGACCACGAGCACGGCGAGAACGCGCGTCCACTCGTGCGAGACGAGCCACGCCACCAGACATGCCACGAGGGTGAGCGGCGTGAACCACACCGCCCACACGTCGGCGGTGCGCTGAAGCGGGCTCTTCGACGCCTGGGCACTCCGCACCAGGTCCACGATGCAGGCGTACTGACTCTCCTGCGAGCGCCGGTCGGCGCGCATGGTGAAGGCGCCGTCCTGATTCATGCTCCCCGACGAGAGTTTCGTACCCGCCACCACCCGCACCGGCACCGGCTCTCCAGTGAGCCGCGACGTGTCCACATGCGAACTCCCATCTACGACGACCCCGTCGGCAGGGATGAGCTCGCCAGGGCGCACCAGCAGCGCATCACCCGGCTCGATGGCTGCGGCGTCGATATCGATCACGCGTCCATCCACCACCTGGTGCGCATGACGCGGCGCGTCGGCCTCCAGCGCCTCCACGGCATTCGACGCACGGGCCACCGCGTAGGCGTCGAGTGCCTCCCCACCGGTCTGCATGAGCACCACCACGAGTCCGGCGAGTGGCTGCCCCAGCAGCAGGGCGCCGACGATCGCCAACATCGCCACCACATCGGCCGCGAACTCACCGCGCAGCATGCCGCGCAAGGTGCGCCACGCCACCGGAAGACCGGTGACGAGCAGGCCGACCAGCCACACACGATCACGCCACGGGTCAGCCGCCACCACCAACGGTGTCGCAAACCCCACCAGCAGAAAGCCTAGCGTAACGAGGGGCAGGGGAGATATTGGGAAAGGCACACCAGATATTCGCATATGCAAAGATGATGTCCAGTACATGGTATGACGAGACGGTGTGCTGCGCGCTCCCCGTGGCTACCTCCCCCTCGGCAACGAGCGCTTCGACCATTCCGCTCCAATGCGGCCTCAGCCGTATGGCGTCAAGAGTGGAATCGCTGACAATGCATCCGATGATTACGTTTTCGCTGTATGGCTGACACGCATTCCCACGCTGCCCTCGCGGCGATCGTCAACATCGCGTCCGACGCGATTATCGCGCTCGATGACAACTTCCGCATCGTGCGCTTCAATCGCGGCGCCGAGCAGATCTTTCAGTGGACCGAAGTCGAGATGCTCGGCCAGCCGCTCGATCGACTATTGCCGATGGGTGCGCGGGCCGTGCATCGCGGACACGTGCGGACCTTCGCCGAAGGCGACACGGATGCGCGCACGATGGCCTACCGGCGGCCCATTGCCGGACTGCGCAAGAATGGGGATCAGTTTCCCGCCGAAGCGTCGATTGCGCGCGTGACCATGGAAGGCGAGCGCACCTTCATGGTAACGCTGCGTGACGTTGGTGAGCGCGTGAAAAGCGAAGAGCGCCAGAAGTTGCTTGCCACCGCCGGATGGGTGCTCGCCGCTTCGCTCGACGTGGAATCCACCATGGCGACGATCGCCGAGTTGCCGGTACCGCTGCTTGGCGAATGGAGCATGCTCGAGCTACTCACCCCCGATGGGGCAGTGCGTCGCGCGGCGGCGACGCATATGGATCCGCATCGCCACGAAGACACGGCTGCGTTGGTGTCGCGCGTCGCCGAACCGTTCGAAATCGAGCCCGCGGCAATGAGTGGGGCGCGCGCGGCTCATGAATCCGAATCGCAGCGGATCACGGATGTCGCGGTATGGCTCAACGCCAACTTCCATGATGCCGACTCGCGCACGCGGGCGGAGTCGCTCGGTGCGAGCGCCATCCTGCTGGTGCCGTTACGTGCCGGCGGCCGCGCCATCGGCGCGCTGCATCTCGTACGTACGCGGCCCGGCGCCAAGCACTCGCTCGAGGAACAGCAGGTCGCGGATCAGTTCGCGGGGCTCGCCGCACTCGCGCTCGAAAATACCCGACTGTATCAGCAGGCCCGCAGCGCCGTCCGCGAGCGGGATGAGATGCTCGCCATCGTGTCGCACGATCTGCGCAACCCGGTCAACGCCATCGTCATGCTCACGGGCGCGGTGCTCAAGCGTGAAGCCGATACGGCCAGTATGCCGGAGGAGCCGGCGAACATGGGTCGTGATGAGGTGGAGGCCGTGCGCGCGGCAGCGCGACAGGCCGACGGGCTCATTCAGGATCTGCAGGACGTCTCCCGTATTTCGGCAGGGCGCCTGCGGGTGGAGCGCCGGCGTGTGCCGGCGAGCGATATCCTCAAGGAATGCGCCGACATGTTCGAGCCCGTCATGGAGGATGCGGCGCTGCGTTTCGTCCGGCGCTTCGATGACGACTTGCCCGTGTTGCTCGCCGATCGCCATCGGCTGCAGCAGGTGCTGTCGAACCTGCTGGGTAACGCCGTGCGCTTTACCCCGCATGGTGGTGAAATCGTGCTGAGTGCGACCCGCGAGGAGGACATGCTGCGCATCAGCGTGCGCGACTCGGGGCCAGGGGTCGCGCCCGATGACGTCCCGCGCCTGTTCGAACGGTACTTCCAGGCGCCGCGATTGCTTCGCGCGGGCTCGGGGCTCGGCCTCTACATCGCCAAGGGAATCGTCGAGGCCCACGGCGGCGACATCGGCGTGGAGTCCGAAGTGGGCAAGGGTGCGGAGTTCTGGTTTACGGTGCCGGTGTAGGTGGCAGGCACAGGGAGCTGACGACTGAGAACCGAAGACTGAAAACTCCCCCGGAAACCGCGTGATTTTCGGAGGAGTTTTCAGTCTTCGGTCGTCAGCTTTCGGTTCTCGCGCTCTCACCCAAACAATCTCGTCCTCGCCACCTCGGTCAGCGCCACGACCGCCGGGTGCGCGAGCTTTCTCTCAGCGCTGATGGCGTAGAAGCGCTCGCGCACGTCCGGGAGGCGCCCCACGACCCGCACATGATAGGCGCGGCGGATCTGCGCTTCTACCACGGTGGGCGCGGCGAACAGTCCCATCCCCTCCTGCCCGAACACCTGCAGCAGCGCGACGTCTTCGGCCTCGCAGACGACGTCGGGGCGCACATCACGCGCCACACACCATGCATCGAGTGAACGGCGCATGGCGGTGTTCGAGGTGGGCATGATGAACGGGGCGCCATCGAGCGACGCCGGGAACTTGCGCCGGTAGCGGTTGGCCAGTTCCTCCGTCCCGAACACCGTGAGGCCGCATTCGCCAAGCAGATGCGTGAACAGGGTGATGGGCAGCGCCGTCGATGCGGGGGTGTCGGTGAGCACCACGTCGAGCGCGTGCACGGCGAGGTCGGCGAGCAGGCGCTCGGTCTTGTCGATGCGGCACGTGAGGCGCAAGCCGTCGATGGCGTCGAGTGCCGGCTTGAGGAGTCGCCACGTCGTGAGCTTGGGGAGTGAATCGGAGATCCCCACCACCAGCTTGGCCGGCAGTCGTACATCGCCGCGGGCCAGCGCCTCGGTGAGTTCGCGCCCCGTGCGGAACATGTCGTCCGCATAGTGAAACACGAGATGCCCGGTTTCGGTGAGCACCAGATTGCGTCCGCGCTTCTCGAACAGCGACGCATCGAGTGCGCGCTCGAGCAACTTGAGTTGCGTACTGATGGTGGGCTGCGTGAGGTGCAGGACCTCAGTGGCGCGCGCGATGCTCCCTTCGCGCGCCACGACCCAGAAGTACAGCAGGTGCTGATAGTTCAGCGTGTTGAGCGAGGGCATGGGAAAACTCAGAGGCCACCGCTCTTCGGCGCCGGACTGTACTTCTCGCCACGCACCACTTGAACGTCGGAGAGGTACACGATCACTTCGTAGTCGTTGAAGTAGCTCTTGGCCACATGCTGCACGATGCGCTCGGCCACTTCGAGCGGGACGATGGTCTCGATCCGCACGTTGATGCCGGGAATCTCCGCGGCGTGAAGTGCGCGTGATCCCTCGCCGCGCCCCTCGACCACCGTGAATCCCGACGCGCCCAGCTTGCGCAGTTCCTGCGTGATGCGCGGTTCGAGCACGGGTTCCGCAATGATCGTGACCAGCTTGAAGGGATAGGTAAGCATGACTCGGAACTTAGGCAGCGAAACGCTGCGCGAGGTGATAGTAGATCGGGATGCCGGCGAGGATGTTGAACGGGAAGGTGATCGCCAGCGCCGCCGTGAGCGAGTACGTGGGATTGGCTTCCGGTAGCGTGAGGCGCACCGCGGGCGGTGCGGCGATGTAGCTCGCACTCGCGGCCATCGTACCCAGGACGGTGGCGCCTCCCGCCGACAGCCCCGCCCACGAGCCAAGCGCGACGCCAAGGGCGCCATGCACCAGCGGCATCACCACACCGAACGCGAGCAGGAACGGTCCCACCTTCTTGAGATCGCCGAGGCGGCCGCCTGCCACCACACCCATTTCCAGCAGGAAGAGGGTAAGCGCGCCCTTGAACCCGCTGTCGAAGAAGGGGGACACCGACTTCCACCCGTTCTCGCCCATCAGGTAGCCCACCACCAGGCCGCCCACGAGCAGGATCATCGTGCGCCCGGTGAGGACTTCGTGCAGCACGGCCGTGATTTTGCCGTGCTCGCCGGCACTACCTCCCGCCGCGATGAGTTGCCGGTTGCGCTGCATGGCACCGATGAAAAGGGCAATGTGAATGCCGGGGCTCTCGAGCAAGGTGAGCAGCGTGGGCATGAACCCTTCGGCCGGCGCCCCCACACGCAGTGTGAACTGCTGTGCGGCGATAAAAGTCACCGCACTCACCGATCCGTAGTGCGCGGCCATACCGGCCGCGTCGGACGCGCTGAAACGGCCGAGGTAGCGCATCGCCGCAAAGGTGCTGATGGGTGTGATGCACCCGAGCAGCAGTGTCACGCCGGCCGGGGCGATGATCTCGTCGAAAGTGGCGTGCGAGAGTTCGACGCCGCCCTTGAGCCCCAGCGCGAACAGCAGGTAGATGGAGAGGGCGCTGTAGATGTCCTTGGGGAGCGAGAACTCGCTCTTCACCAGCCGCGCGAAGATCCCGAGCGCGAAGGCCAGCGGAATGGGCGAGAGCAGATTCGCCTTGAGAATGTCGAGCATGAGCGTGCGTGGAGGGGGACGCCGGCGCCGCGTACGGCGCGTGTGGTCACACCGATAGTCTCACCAAATCAGGGCTGACATTCAAATCGAATGTTTAGTCTAAACACATTGATAAAATCTATGGGCTTGTACTCGCAAAAAAGGGGCGCCACGATAACCGTGGCGCCCCTTCGCGTACCCGTCGAGCGGGACGTTTAGTGCTTTTCGCCGGCCGGAGCGGCCGCTTCCGCAGCCTTGTGCTCTCCTTCCGAGGCGGCCGGCGCATGCGCCTCGCCGCTGCCGTGCTCGCCAGCCGCGGCACCATGCTCGCCACCGGCGGCATGCTTCGCCTGGTCGCGCTCGTAGTACACCTGCTGGTTCATCGGGTCGCGCGGGTGACGATACGTATTGTTGTGGATCGTGTACGCGCCAAAGCCCAGCGCCGCCGTGAAGATGCACGTGATCAGGGCCGCGCCCCAACCCAACTTGTTCGGATCGTACTGCTGAGCACTCATGAAAACACCCTGAGCAGGTAGTGATGGCTGTCGGCGGAACACTGCGACCGGGGGGAACCTAGTCGAGCCCGGGTCATTCTTCCACCCTTGGCCCCGTGTCCTGCTCCGGGTCCACCAGGCGGGCCGGGAGAATCGCCCCCGCTCCATAACGATCCCGGATGCGATCGAGTGCCCGGGTCAGGGCCCGGTCGCGCGGTGACTCCTCGGGGTCTGCCGGCGCCGGCGCACTGCCGGTGGCCGGTGCGGCCACCGGAACGGCCTCCGCCCCGAACAGGCCGAGCTGGGCCGCGGGCAGGGGCGCGGTGTCGGGGTCGTCGTCGAAGTGGGAGAGGGCGATGCCCAGCAGCCGAATGGGGACGGGCCGCTTGCCGCGCAGGTGCCGCAGCAGCGGACGCGCCGCCTTCACCACCGACTTTTCCGACTCGATGAAGCTCGCGAGCGTGCGCTGCGCCGTGCGGCTCTTGAAGTCCCGGTCCTTGACTTTCACGGTCACGGTGCGCGCCCGGAGCGCCTGCCGGCGGAGGTCGGCGCTTACCCGGACGGCAAGCCGTAGCAGCTCACGCTCGATCACCTCGTCATCGTCGAGGTCCCGGGCGAAGGTGTCCTCGCGGCTCACCTGCTTCTGGCGCTCCCGCGGCGACACGATGCTGTCGTCCACCCCGCGCACCCGGCGGGCCAGCCACGTCCCGGCCCGCTCACCCAGGCGGCTTACGAGCGCTTCGGCGGGCCATGCCTGGGCGTCCTGCACTGTCTCCAGCCCCATGCGCGCCAGCTTTTCGGCCAGCCGCGGCCCCACCATCGGGAGGTCGGCCAGACGGAACCGGCTCAGAAAAGCCGCCTCCCCGCCCGGCGGCACGCAGTGAACCCCGTCGGCGCCCGAGCCTGGCTTGGGCTTCGCCACCTCCACCGCCATCTTCGCGATCAGCCGGGAAGTCCCCCCGCCGATGGACACGTTGAGCCCGGTGGCCTCGAACACCGCCTGCCGGATGCGATGGGCCGTGGCCGCCAGCGGCTCATGTCCGTAGAGCGCCTCGGTGCCCCCCAGATCGCAGTACCACTCGTCGATGCTCGACGCCTGCACGACCGGGGCGAACCGGGCGAGGACCGCCTGGATCTCCCGGCTCCGGCTGCTGCACGCCCCCCGTGGGACCGGGACGCACATCGCCTCGGGGCACAGCTTGAGCGCCCGGCTGATCGGCATGGCCGACCGCACACCGAAGGCGCGGCATTCGTACGAGGCGCTGCACACCACGCCCCGCGAGCCCGGTCGCCCGCCCACGATGAGCAGCGCCGCCTTGCCGGCGCCCTCCGGATCCACCTGACGCGCCACCGCCACGAAGAACGCGTCGGCGTCCACGAGCAGAATTCGGCGCGCGGTGGTCATGGCGAAAAGCTATCGCCCTCGTGCAACATGGAGGGGTGACGCCCGCCATTCTTCTCGCCCGCAAAGCGGCTGTGCCGCACGACGTGCTCGCCTACGAGCACGATCCTCGCGCGGCGTCGTACGGGCTGGAAGCGGCGGACGCGCTGGGGCTCGATCCCGCCACCGTGTTCAAGACGCTGGTCGTCGATGTGGACGGCGTGGGGCTCGCCTGCGCGGTGGTACCGGTGACGGGCATGCTCGATCTCAAGGCGGTCGCCGACGCCTTGGGCGGGCGGCGGGCGAAGATGGCCGAGCAGCCGGCCGCCGAGCGTGCCACGGGCTACATCGTGGGGGGCATCAGCCCGCTCGCGCAGAAGAAGGCGCTGCCGCTGGTGCTCGACGAAAGCGCCGTACTCTACGATCGCATTCACGTAAGCGCCGGCCGCCGCGGGCTCGAAATCGCACTGGCCGCCGACGACCTGCTGCGTCTCACCGGTGGCGTGTATGCGCCGGTCGCGAAGGCCGGGAAAGTGTAGCCTCGGCGGCTACACCGCCCGCGGCCCCAACGGCGCGCGCTCGATTTCGCGGTTGGAGGCGCGCCCACGAGCCTCCACGGGCCAGCGGCTTTCCACCGCATGGCCACGCACGCCGAAGAGTTCGTCGAACAGATGCACCACGATGCAGACATGGTTGGGCACGATGCGCACCTGGTCACCGAGTCGCGGGCGCCACGAGGATTTCGACAGGTCGAGAATGCCGTGTTCCTCCGACATGCGGGACACGATCACCTCGGGGTGGTCGAGCAGCGCGCCGTACCCATCGCCTTCGGCGCGCAGCGGTTCGCGCCCCAGTGCTTTCGTGCCGGCATCCACCACGGCCTGGCCCTTCACGCTCACGCTCACGACGGTCGCGAGCACGGTGAGGGCGCAGTCCTCCCAGTCGCAGGCGCCGATCTGGGCGGTGGTGCGATCGTTGTACACGTACGTCCCCGGGCGCACTTCGTTCACGCCGGGCACCTCGTGCATGCGCCACGCCGCCGGCGTCGATCCGCCGCTCACGATACGCGGCGGGAGTCCGGCGTCGGTGAGCGCGTCGATGTATGCCCCGAGATCGCGACCGAGTTGGGCCAGTCCTGCATCCTGCTCGTTGACGTGGGCGCGGATGTGCCCCGGATAAAACTGGAGCCCCGCGAAACGCAGGGCCGAGGAGCGATCGATCTGCCGCGCCATGGCCACCGCCTTTTCGGGTGACGACACGCCGACGCGGTGCATGCCGAGGTCGGCCTCGACCATGACGTCGATGTGCCGATGGCCGAGTCGCGCGGCCACCGACAATGCATCGAGCGCCTGCGGGTCATCGCCGGCCACGGCGATCTGCACATGGCCCGGAAGGCGCGCGAGGCGCTCGAGACGGGCGGCCCCCACCGGCGGATAGGCCACGAGGATGTCGTCGCACACGTCCGCCATGACCTCGGCCTCACGCAAGGTGGCACAGGTGAGACCGATCGCGCCGAGGCGCAGCTGCTCGGCGGCGATGCGCGGCGACTTGTGCGTTTTGACATGCGGGCGCAAACGAAGACCGTGCAGGGTGGCGTACGCCGCCATTCGGTCCAGATTGTGGGCAAGCCGGTCGAGATCGACTACCGGAACCGGTGTCTCGAGTTGCTCGAGATACGTTGCCACCGCCACTCCTCCACGAGCCGTAAATGTCTGAGTCCGACGCGATCGAATCACCACGCCAGTGGACCCCGGTGACGCTGCCCGATCTGCCGCCGCCTGCGGGAGCCTACTCTCCCGGCGTGCGCACCGCAAATAATCCGCAGCTGCTGTTCGTCTCGGGACAAACGCCGCGCGACCCTGCCACCGGTACCATCGTGGGCACCACGGTCGAGGAACAGACGCGGGTGACGCTGGCGAACCTCGAGCGCATTCTGCGCGCCGGAGGGGCGTCGCTGCGCGATGTCGTGAGCGTCACCGTGTATCTCGCCGACGAGAACGATTGGGGGACGTTCGACGCGATCTATCGCACCGTGTTTTCGCCGCCGTTCCCGACTCGGGCCGTGGTGGGCGCGCAGTTGCGTGGGATTCTCGTGGAGATCTCCGCCATCGCGGCGGTCGCGCCACCCTCGGCGTGATGCGGTCGCGGCGACGGGAGACGGCATGATCGCCGTATACAGCGGCGATCGCGCCTGGCGCCTCGCCGTCGAGCAGGCCCTCCGGGCGCACAGCGTGGCGGTGCGTTCGGCATCGCGCCCGGCAGAGCTGGCCAAGTGCCTCGCCGACGGCCTCGTGCGGGTCGTCGTGGTGGGGGCTGCCGCCGACGATCATGTGAGTGCCGGCGCGACCATCACGTCGCAGGGGGTCCTCACGACGACGCCCGGCGAATCGACGGAGAGCGTCGTGCGCCGGGCGCTGGCGTTGATGTAGCGAGGGGCGTGACGCGTCGCGGCAACACGTCGCGGCCACGGGTTGCGCGCGATCAGCCCACGTCGAGGGCGTAGCCTTCGCCGCGCACCGTGCGGATGTCCACGACGCTCCCCGACTCGCGCAGGCGCTTGCGCAACTGGGCCACGTGCACGTCCACCACGTTCGACCCGGGGTCGAACTGCAGATGCCACACATGTTCGAGCAGGATCGGGCGCGTCACCGTTTCACCGGCGCGCATGGCGAGGAACTCGAGCAGCGCGTACTGCCGCGCGGTGAGCGTGACCGGCTTGCCCTGGCAATGCACGTCGTGATTCACGCGATGCAGCGTAAGGTCACCGACCTGCACCTTTTCCATCGAACGGGCACCGCCGCGGCGGATGGCGGCGCGCACGCGGGCGGCCAGGACTTCGTTGGCGAACGGCTTCTGCAGGTAGTCGTCGGCACCGGCATCGAGAGCCCGCACGACATCGGCGGCGGTATCGTGCGCCGTAGCGACGACGATCGGTGTCGTCCGGCCTTCCCGTCGGAGATCCTGCAGCACGGCCAGACCGTTGCGGTCGGGCAGCTCGAGGTCGAGCACAATGGCGTCGTAGGTATTCGCCATGGCCATCCGCCGCCCGTCTTCGGCGACGGGCGCAATGTCGACGGCGTAGCCTTCGTCCATGAGTACCTGACGCATCAGATCGGCGACCAACCGATCGTCTTCGATGACGAGGATCTGCATGCGGGAAACCAGGGAGAGGAATGGCGACGGCGTACTGCGGGTGCCGAGGGCCGGCCTAGGGGCGGCCTCGGGACCGGAATCCGAATGGCAGTGCCATTCTAACGCCAAACGCGCCGTCTACGCTGTCTGTAAAATGACTTTCATGAAGTCTAACGCTGGCGCCGCCTCACCACTCGCCTTCGCCTTTCAATCGACGCAGCGCGCGGCGGTCCCGTTTGCCCGGCTTACTGTCACCGTAGGAGAACGCGGTGGGCATGGATCTCAGCTGTTCCGTCACAATCTCGCGCTTTCGCCGCCCTTCGTCCGTTTCCTGGTACAGCCCGCGGGCGATCTCGGCCGATCCACGGCGCTCGGCGACGTCCTGCACGATGACGATCCACTCCACCGGCCCCTGGCGCAGGCGCACTTCATCGCCGTGCTGCACCTGCTTGGCGCGCTTGGCCCGGTCGCCGTTCACGTCGACCTTGCCGCCATCGATCGCCTCGGCCGCGAGCGCGCGCGTCTTGAAGAACCGCGCCGCCCACAGCCACTTGTCGAGGCGGACCTTGCCGGGTTGCTCCTGTCCGTCATGCATCAGCGTCGTCGTCATCATCGACGTCATCGTCGATGTCATCGTCGATGTCATCGTCGACATCCAGATCGTCATCGACCTCGCCCGTCTGCGCCTTCGCCTCCGCCGCCTCCACCTCACGGATGCGCGTCGCGGCACCGGCGTACACGGCCCGCACCGGCGGCAGCTGCCCACTCGCCTTCGCGCGTTCCTCGAGGTGCGGAATCAGCGCCGCCAGCGCGGCCAGTTCGTGCCGGATGTCGTCGTGGGCGCCGATCGCCTCGAGCGCCTGCACCACCGCGTCGCAGGCGTCGGCCATGCGGGCCGAGGTGGCCGCATCGGGGCCGGGGATCTTCGCGCCGCGTTGCAGGGAGATCATCCGTTCTCGCAGCGACTGCGCATCGCCGCGGAAACGGTGAATCAGGTACTCGCGAGCGGTTTCAGCCATGGAGACTCCTGCGATACCCGGTAGCGGCATCGCGTACGTACGAATCAGAGATAGTCGGGGCGCGAGAGACCGAGTTCGTCGCGCGAACTGCGCCACGTCTCCAGCCAGGCGTCGGCCACGACACGCGGACGGATGCTCAATTGCCGGCACCGCACGGTGAGATCCTCCCACCAGCCGTACTCGATGGCGTCCACGACATCGAGCAGTTGGCCCAGCGGTCGGTCGCGGCCGTCGAGCGCATCGCGCAGCGCGGGCGGTAGCTGCAGGCGCTGCGCGATGACGGGAGCCGGCATGGCCAACGCAAACTCCAAGGTGGACAGCAGGCCGGCCACGACGCGGGCGCGCGGATGCGGCGCCGTGTCGAGCGCGGTCCCCACCCGTTCACACAACCGGGCACGACGCAACGCAGTAAAGGCGAGCTCCTGATCTTGCGCCGCGTCGCCGATGAGGCGCGCGGTCACGGCGACCAGTCGCTCGAGAATCGCATCGCGACCGAGCACATTGAGCGCGTGCGAGACACTGCGCGGGCCGCGCACGCCCAGCGCGGCCGACGACATCGCCTTGAGCAGCGAGGCGGCGACATGCGGATCGTCACGCACGAACGTATCGAAGGCCGCGTCGGGCGGACGCCCGTCGCTGAAGGCCGCCAGCATGCCGATGGCCCGCAGCACACTGTCCTCCGTCGTGCGGTCGGCGGCCACCGACGCGCCGCGGGCGAGCTGCCGGCCCGTATACATGGGCACGCCGGCCGCCAACACGCGTTGCCGCGTGACGCGATCGTCGACCCCGCGTACCAAGGGGCGCAGGCCGACCTCGAGCAGCGCCTTCACACGCGCTTCCAGGAGGCTCGATGAGGTACGCGCCCCATCCAGCACCACGGTGCTCCCCGCCACCGAGGGCGGGAGCGGATCCCCCTCGGGGAAGCCCTGCAGCGCGAAATGAAATCCGGCGCCGATGAGCCGGTCGACCGCCCGGCGGGTCGCGGGATCCTCCAGCGATTCGGTGGCCACCAGCCACACGGCGTCGAGCGACGCGTAGCGGGCGAGCGCGCCTTCGCGCACGAGGGCCGGCATGACCGGCACCACGAGGCTGCGCCCGACCATGCGACTCACCTGCGGGACCTGCGCGAGCGTGAGCCGCGCTTCCTCGTCCGGGTCGAGCGGCGCACCGCGCGTGTCTTCCGGATAGGCGCTGAGGGCGTACCCCATCACCCGATCACGACGATCACGCAACGGCGCCAGAGAAATGAGCATGATCCCTCACGACTCCGGACGCGCGAGCACCGCATTGAAATACGCCGGCTCACCCGTCACATCGCGCTCGAGATACGGCGCGAGCCACGGTGGCAAAGTGACCGCCTCATTCACGTCACCCAGCTCCACCTCGGCGAGCACCAGCTCCCGATCGAGAAACACATCGATCTCCCACGTGTGCGCGCCGTGCGGCACGACGTAGCGATCCTTGCGCACGCGCGCCGCCTGCGTCAGCGCCCAGAGCGACGCGAACAGCTCCGGCGAACAGGTCTCCTCCACCTCCACCCGCGCTTCGGCCGGCCCGAGCTTCACCGTGCGCCAGCAGGTGACCGAGCCATCAGGCGCGGTGCGCCGGCGCAGTCGCTCCTTGAGCGCCTGACCGGCGATCCAGCCCTGCTCGATCCGGATGGGCGCCACCGTGTGTGCCGCCGGAGGACAGGCGCGCAACAGATACTTGCGCTCGATCTCCATCGGCAGGCCGTTCGCCGAAAGGGGGGCGGCTTCGGCGCGCAGGGCGATGGCCGCGGCCTCGAGCGTCCGCAGCACATCGTCGATCCGTTCGCACCAGTCCTGACGAAACACCACATAGTGCGCCAGCACGATGTCGCGCAGTGCACGTTCGAGTGCGTGAAAGCCGAGCTTCCGCGCCCGCTGGGCCAACAGGTCCGCATCGCGCAGGGCCCCCAGCAAATCCTGTCCGCGCGTGGCGAGGTCGAACCACGCCCCGATGGCGGGCCGGGTCTTGGCGAACGGCGCGATGAGCGCTCGCTGGCGCTTGAGGCGAATGCGCACCTCGTGCATCGCGTCCTGCGAGTCCGCGTCTTCCACGCGTTCGATATCACGACGCAGCCGATTCGCCGCCCGGCCGATTCGCGTGGCGAGATGACGCGCGAACGGCGCGGGGGCACTGTCGATGCCCACGCGTCTCAGGAGCTGGTAGCTGCCGAGCCGCGTGAACAGTCGCTCCTCGATGCCGTCGAAGTGCGCCCGAAAGGCCGCTTCCACTGGCGCCAGCGACTTCGGGGCGCGAGCGTCGAGCCACGCGCGCAATCGCTGCGCCTCGTCGCGCGCTGCCGCCGGCAGGCGCTCTTCCTCCGTCTCGAGCCAGGCGCGCTGGACATCCGTGTCGCGAATCGCGTTGGTGGCCTGTCCCAGTGCCCGCAAGGCGCGCGCGATTCGGCGATCGACCACCGCGTCGAGCACCCGCTCGTTCTCGCGGTTCGTGGCACGTAAGCGACGGAGTGCCACGCGGGCCTTGTGCAGAACGTCGGTCGTGGCGTTGGCCGCGGGAGAACCACCCTGCTCGGGCGAGACCGGCGCGTTCGCACCGTCTGCCAACCCTCCCCACGCCGAGCGCGCCGCGGCCAGCTGGTGCAGCCAGTGCAGCGCCATCAGACGGGCGCCCTCCTGGGCCGGCCGACGCAACGCATCGGCCAGCAGCGTGCGCACCTGCTCCGGAGACGGCGCCCGCGTCTCAGTCATCGTGCTCGTCGTGATCGTCGCTGGCATCGACGAACACGTGCGCGGTGCCATCCTCGTCGTAGCTGACCGATACGACCCACGGGCGGCAGCACACCTGGCAATCCTCGATGTACTGCTGATTGGCGCCGCCTCCTGGGTCGAGCGTGATCTCTACCGACTCGCCGCAATACGGACACGAGACCCTCCCCGAGAGATCGGCCACGCCATCGCCGTCGGAGAATTCGTCGTCGAGTAGCGAGTCGTCGTCGAACTCGTCGTCGGACGAATCCTCCTCGGCCTCGTCGTCCGCGTCCTCGTCGCGGTCGTCCTCAAGCTCCTCATCGAGGTCGTCCGCAAGCTCGCCTTCGTCGTCCCACATCCGTTCAGTCATACGGAGAATCTAGCGCGAATCGGTGAGAAGCGTTCGGTCACCGGTGGCGAGCACGAGCGCCCCGCGCGCCGCCGCCACCTTGCCTTCGAGGGCGGCAAGCTTCACGGCTTCGTCGAGGACGAGCCGTTCACGCAGGTTGAGAATGAGCAGGGTGCTTTCACCGTTCTCGAAACGGATCTGCTCGGCGTCCCGCAGCAGCCGGGCATTGCGCACGTTCGCCTGCTGCCGCTGGAGCAGGCGCTGCAGGTTGGCGAGGTCGAAGATGGCGGCCCGGGCGTCGAATTCAACATCCCGCCGCAGCCGATCGCGCTCGAACTGCTGGAATTCGAGCTTGGCGCCGGTGGCGTTGAACTTCCCCGATTCCTTCAGAAACAGGAGCGGTGTGCTCACCGTGAGCGCGGCTTTGTAGTTGTCGCTCAGCCGGTCCTGATTGAAGAACGACGCGTCACCACCGCGCTCCGCCAGTCCGGCCACCTTGGCCTCGGCCAGCGGGATCAACCCCTGCGTGGCGAGGAGACGATCAGCCTCAGCCTGCTGCACCTTGGCCTGAACCTTGAGTAGGTCGGGATTGCGGCGCGTGGCGAGCGAGAGCAGGGCGTCGAGGCGCAACGAGTCGATGCCCACGCGCCCCATGCCATCGAGTACAGGCTTCGCGTCGCCGGGAATGGCCAACGGGCGTCCGGCGTCGTCCCACAGATAGGCCGTGAGGTTGAGCGTGGCGACGTAGAACGACGCTTCGGTTTCGTACCGCGTGACCTGACGCCGCTGCAGTTCGAGGAGTGCCTCGATCGTGTCGATCGGGGCGCTCTCGCCGTTCGTCACGCGCTGCCGGACCGCACGCAAACGGAAGTCGGCCAGCGCTTCGCCTTCCTGCGCGATGGCGCGCCGACGCCAGGTTTCGTACCACGCGCCGTAATCCTTGGCCGCCGAGAAGAGGAGCTTGTTGAGAATCCCCACGCGCTCCGCTTCACCGGCATCGCGCGCCGCCTGCGCCTGACGCAGCGCTGTCCGCCGCTCGTCGGTGACGATGCGCTGTCCCAGTGGCAGGGAAATGCCGGCCGAGAACGTCCCCCCGCCAGCGGTGCGCCGATCGGGGTTGGCATAGCGCCCCATGGTCCGATCATACGCGAGCGTGACGTCGGCACCGATCGGCAGCGGAATCTTCATTTCCGCATCGAAGTAGCGGAAATAGTCGCTGCCGCCGAACCGCTTCTGATCCCACGCCGCGACGAGCTTGGGGTCGAACGCCCCCCAGGCCTGCCGCAATTCCGCGCGCGCCTGCCTCGCCACGAGCTGCGCTTGCTGCGCGACGGGATGATGGGCGAGTACCGCGTCTACGAAGCCGGGGAACGTGAACGGGGTACCCGACGTGTCCACCTCGAGGCCCACCAACGCGCTCGTGCGCACGCGCCCGGTGTCCGCGACGGGAATCGCCTGCGCGCCAGCGCGAGTCACCGCACCCGACAACAGCAGGGCGGCGATGCAAAAGCGCACCATCACTTCTTGGCTCCCCCACCCTTGCTCTTGTCGCCGGCCACGGCATCACCCGGCAACGCATCATTGGGCTTGATGGAAAGCGGGAAGCCGTTCAGCTGACGCCAGAGT
This sequence comes from Gemmatimonas sp., assembly GCF_044345575.1. GTDB lineage: Bacteria > Gemmatimonadota > Gemmatimonadetes > Gemmatimonadales > Gemmatimonadaceae > Gemmatimonas. The sequence continues at coordinate 5,494 of NZ_JBIJAW010000022.1, read as the reverse complement.
TCCCAGCCCACCGTCACGTTGTCCAGCATCGCCCACCCTTCCACACCCGTGCCGAGACGCAGCTGCGCCGGCCACGGTTCGTCGTGCGTGGTGTCGGGCACGAGCAGCACACGGAATCGTCCATCGCTGCTCGGGAACTGATCGATGACTACGACCTGCGCGCCGAAGGTCCCCACGGCGACCTGCGGCCAGCCCGAGATCTGCAGGGCCGGCCACCCGTCGAAGAACACGCGCACATGACGGCCGGGCTTGAGCAGGGCCACGTCCATGGGCTTCACGTAGAGTTCCACCGCCTTGCGGGGACGCGCCGGTTGCACCGTCACGATCGGTTCGCCGGCCTTCACGATTTCGCCCTGACCGGCGCGGGTGGCACGCACCACGTAGCCATCTTGCGGCGCCTCGATCACGTAGAACGAATTGCGCAGCGTGAGCGAACCAACCTTGTCTTTGAGCTTGGCCACATCTGAACGCCCCTCGCTCACCTCGGCCAGCGTGGCCGCACGATCCGAGCGGGATTTCGCGATCTTCTCACCGTATTCCGCGGGGATGCTCGCGAGGTCGGTTTGCGTGATCGCGAGCATCTGCTGCTTCTCCACCAGCTTCGCTGCAGCCGACTGCACACGAATCTGGAAGGTCTGCAGGTCGTTTACCGAAACCAGGCCGAGCGAGTCACGGAACAGGCGTTCGCGACGACGCAGCTGATCACGCGCCACCGAGTCTTCCAGCGTGGCCTGACGCACCTCCGCCTGATACTGCAGCACCTTGTTCTGCGTCTGCTGCAGCTTGAACTCCCGCTGCTGCTCGAGCTGGCCCACCTGCTCCGCCAGGGCTGCCGCCTTATTCAGCTTCTCGCCGATCGCGCTCTCCTTCGCCTCCTGCTGCTGGCGGGTGAGCGGCAACACGTTGGGATTGAGATAGTCTTCCTTGATTTCCGAAATGCGGACGATCGGGTCGCCCTTCTTCACGTACTGGCCTTCGGACACGAACCACGTTTCGATGCGCCCGTCGATGCGGGTCTGCAGCTGCTGCGGGCGGTCGGCGGGGCTGAGCGCCGTGACGGCGCCGTTGCCCTGGACGTTCTGCTGCCACGGGAGGAACATCACGAGTACCAGCGTGATGAGCAGCCCGAGCAGCCAGCGCGAAACCACGCGCCCGCTGTCGGCCTTGTTCAGCAGGACCGTGGTTTCGAGCGGCAAGGCCTTGAGTTCACGTTCGATATCGATATCGGAGGCGGCCATGGGTCAGTCTCCGGAAGCAGCAGGGGAATCGTTCTGGGAGTCGTGCAGTAGACTGCGGCACAGCGGGTCGTTGCGCAGCGAGGCGAAACTGCCGTCGCGCACTACTTGTCCCTCATGCACCACGAGCACACGATCGAAGGCCACGAGCAGCTGAGGGTCGTGCGACACCGCGACTACGGTCCACGGCCGTTCGCGGTCGGTGAGTAGACGAACGATCAACGAACGCGACGAGGCTTCGAGGTTCTGGAAGAAATCGTCGAGGACCACCAGACGCGGACGTCCCACGATGCCCTGGGCCACCAGCAACTTGTTGAACAGGTGGGCCGGGAGGTTGCGGGCGCCATTGGTGAGTTCGGTCTGGATACCCTGCGGCAGATTCTGGATTTCGTCCGTGAGATGCAGATCGTCGAGCGCCTCGCGCACGTCGTGCGGCGTGATGTGTGCGCGACCCACACTCACATTCTCCTCGACGGTGCCATCGAAGAGGTCTGTCCATGACAACATCTGACCGATACGCGCACGCAGCGCCGGGCGATCGAGGTCACGCAGCGTGACGCCGTCGAAGCGGATGGTGCCGTCGTAGTCGTCGACGAGCCCTCCCAACAGCTTGAGCAGCGTGCTTCGCCCCGAACCGTCGATGCCCATGAGGGCCACACGCTCACCGGGATTGATGCGCAGTGAGACCCCGGAAACGGTGGCGCCTGGCGCCCCCGGGTACCGGTACCGAAGGTCACGCGTTTCGATGGCCATGCCGGTGCCGGGGGTGAACACCGGGGCCAGGCCACCGCGTGTCTCGAGCGGCAGATCCGCCACGTGCCCGGCCTTGTCCACCGAGGTGAGCACGTCGTACACGGTGGCAAGACTCGTGATGAGCTTCTCCACGCCGACAAGCACGGTCACGATCACCACTTCGGCGGCGACGAACTGCCCCAGCAGCAGGCGGTTCGTCTGCACCAGCGTGGCGCCGATGATCAGCACCGCCGCCGTGATGAACGTCTTGAAGCCGATGAGGGCGATCGTCTGCTTCACCAGCACCGCGAAATGCTTCTTGCGGTATTTGATGTAGCCGGTGATGACATCGTCCATGCGCTCCACCGGGAGCGTGGAATCGCCGGCGTACTTGAAGGCGTGGAACGCGCGGGCGATCTCCTCGAGCCAGTGCACGGCCTTGTACTTGTACTTCGACTCCACGATCGACGTGGCCAACCCCTCCGGGCCGGTCCAGCGGATGATCTGATACAGGAGGAATACGACCACCACGGCGAACAGCGAGAACCACGGGCTGTACACCGTGAGCAAAATGAGCCCGAACAGCACCGTCAGCAGCGCCGTGGGCACATCGATGAGCAGCTTCTGTAACCCCTTCTGAATCGCCACGGCTTCGAACAGGCGGTTCATCTGCTCGGGCAGGTTCTGTTCGAGCGACGACGCATACTTGAAGCGTGGTACGCGGAACGCGAATTCGAGCGCCATGCGTGCGAAGATGCGTTGCTGGATGCGCTCGACGACCCGCAGAATTCCGATCTGGAGCACGCCAGCAACGACGGTGCCCAGAATGACGAAGGAGATGAGCACGATCACCGGCTGCAGGAACAGGCGACCCTGCACCAGCTGCACGATACCGCCCACAGCGAGCGGCAGGATGAGACTCAATCCGCCGGCGAGTGTGGCGTAAAAGAATACCGTGAGAATTTCCCGCTTTTCGCGGGCCAGCAGCGCGAAGGTGCGATCGATGGGCGTGAGATGCTCGGCCTCACCGTGCGCCGCCGCCCCTTCGAGCGGGCTGTGCGGGGCTGAATCGCCGTGGACGGCCATCGCCGAGCGCAGCGCCATGGGCGCGAGCGCCGGGATGTTGCCGCTGTGCCCCAACCGACGCAGGACCAGTTCAGCCAGAGCCGCCCCCTCGCCTTCAATACGGGAGTCGGAACCGTCGCTCTGCACGACGATCGCCATCACCTCGTCCTGCGGGTCGCGTCGCAGGATGATGACGTCGCGCCCGTCCCGGTCGATCAGGACGAGCGGGAGCTCCTTGTCGCGAATCGCGGCGCGCACGTCGTCGGCGCGCAGGGTGCGATCGAGATAGCCCACGTCCACGGCGCCAGCGATCGAGCGCACGCGAACGGCCACCGGAGAGTTGGGGGAGATCTGCCGCGTCAGCGTACGCCAGCGCGACTGCTCGACGTCGAGACCGAGCGATTCGGAGATGAGTTGGTTGACTCGGGTTGCCTGTGCCGACATGCTCGCGATTCAAAAGACTGAGGAAGGGCAGGGCATGCGCGCGGACGCACACATGCAGACCGCCCCGTGTTCGCGCGAGGCGTGAACACGGGAGGGTAAACCAGCGGTTCGTCAGTAGACGGAAGGCGGTGCGCGCGGTGAGACCGCGGAACGATCCGTATTCTGCACCCGTAGCGAGGCGAGGGCGAATGGCGCCACCTGCTGACGGACGAACGGATCGATGGCGGGTATGCTCCCCGCCGGCGTAGCGATCGGCGAAAACCCGGCCGAGCGGGGGGCGCGGCGACCGGTGCCACGATGCCACGAGGGGGACCGATGACCGGAGGGCGTCCAGTCGGTCAGGTGCGACGGGCACCACACACCGTGCCCACGCTCCAGCACCGCCATCGCGATCCGAAGCTCGGCCGCATCCTGCCGTGCGTGCATGGGCTGGGCGGCCATGGGACGCCACGCCGAACCCAGCGCTCCGAGGAGGAGCGCCAGGACGAGGAGCGCGCGGCGTGGGAGACGATCGACCATAGCCTCTAAGAATGGTGATGGCATTGGTCGGGATTCAAGGTTCAGCGCTGAGAATCCAACGGTTTCCCAACTAGGGGAATGGTGATGACACATCTGGGCGCGACCGGCGTATAGCGTCGTATGTCTACCGTTTCTTTCTCTCTTCGGGCCACCGCCGTCGCGGTGGCCGTGCTGGGTGCCATGATGGGCCCCCTGCCGGTTCACGCTCAGGACTCGCGGGATGGCGCCAGCCGTCCACCCTCCGGCAAGGGCTCGCTCGGCTTCCACCTGCAGGTTACTGAACCCAAGGGCGACTTTGCCGCCAACACCAACAACGGGTTCGGGGTCGGCGCCTACGTCATGGGGGCGCTCGACCGCAACAAGCTGCTCAACTTCCGCGGCGACCTCTCGCTCGTGTCCTACGCCAATAGCCGCCGTCGTATTCCCCTCTCGGGGACCGGCGGGCTCATCCAACTCGATCTTCGTACGACGAGCAACATCGTCTCCGTGGTGGCGGGGCCGCAGCTGCTTGGCCCCACCGGGACGTTCACCCCCTACGCGACGGCGCTCGGCGGTTTCTCCGTGTTCTGGACGGAAAGCACAGTGGAGGGCTCGCAGAACACCAACACGCCGTTCGCCAGTACCACCAATTCCAGCGATGCGGTGTGGGCGTATGGTGGGGCGGTGGGCAGCTATGTCCTGCTGCACCGGGGCACGAATCCGGTGCGACTCGATCTCGGGGCGCGCTTCCTGCGCCACGACGATGCACGCTACCTCACCGCTGATCGCGTGCGGCAGGCCTACGATGCCAATACGCCGGTCGTGCCGGTTCGCGGTCGTGCCGACTTCATCACCTACTACCTCGGCGTAAACGTCATCGCCTTCTGATCAGTCGTCGAGCGGTCGGCGTCGCTGCTGCTTGGTCTGGCTCCGCTGGCGTTTGTCGGAGAGGCGTTCCTGAACGGAACCGAAGGTCGGCCGGGTGGCCTTCCGGGGGCGGGGCACCACGAGGGCCCGCGCCACGAGCTGCTGCAGCCGCTCGAAGGCCGCCCGGCGATTTTGCTGCTGGCTGCGGAACTCGCCGCCCACGATCCGAATCACCCCCTCGCTGTCGAGGCGTGACGCCAGCTTGAGCAGAACGCGCTCGCGCTGATCATCGCGAAGCGCGCGCGTGGTCCGCACGTTCCACTGCACCGCCACGCGTGTGGCGCTCTTGTTCACATGCTGCCCGCCGGGGCCGCCACCGGAGATCGCCGACACCTGCAACTCGGACGCGGGGATGTACACGCCCGGGGCGACCGTGAGCCCGTCGGCCGATTCGGGCCGGCTCACGGCCGGCACGGTGATGCCCGCAGCGACGCTGACACGGCGGCCGGGGTGGGGCGCGCCACCAGCGCGGGCGCTTCATAGATGGCGACGTATTCCTCGGGGCCCGTGCGCGTGAACGACAGCTTCTGGTATCCCACGCGGCGCAACTCACAGTCGAGCAGCATACGTGGCGTACCGTGGCCGAAGGTCGG
>NZ_JBIJAW010000175.1:0-6901 GCF_044345575.1 Gemmatimonas sp. | reverse complement strand
AGTGGCGACGTAACATGCGTACGGGGGGGGGGGGGGGGGGCGCGCTTCGCGCGGGAACTGCGGAAGTAGTAAAGAGTTGCCGCCCGACGGTAAAGCGCAAGCATAATCTTTGCGCGCCCTGCTGTTGGGTGGCAACCCGTTACTCTTTGCGCCGTTTTCGCGCGAAGCGCGCCTTTACGCCGTTCTCGCGCGCGAAGCGCGCGCTAGCTATTGTGGCCCATGCTTCCGCTGATCGGGATTCTCATCGTTATTGTTGGCTTCGCGCTGCGCCTCAATGCGCTGCTCGTGGTTACGCTCGCGGGCGTCGCCACCGGTCTGGCCAGTGGCCAGTCGCTCCCCGACGTTGTCGCGGCGTTCGGCAAGGCGTTCGTCGACAGTCGTTACATCGCCATCGTCTGGCTGGCGCTGCCGGTGATCGGGTTGGCCGAGCGCTCGGGGCTCAAGGAGCGCTCGCGTGAGGTGATCAGTCGCATTCAGGCGGCAACGGCCGGCCGCGTGCTGCTGGTGTATCTGGCGTTGCGCCAGATCACCGCGGCGCTTGGCCTCGTGTCGCTTGGTGGCCACGCCCAGATGGTACGCCCACTCGTCGCGCCCATGGCCGAAGGCGCGGCGGAAAACACGCATGGTGATCTTCCGGACACCACGCGCGAGCGCATCAAGGCCATGGCCGCCGGCGTCGACAACGTGGGGATGTTCTTCGGGGAAGATGTCTTTGTGGCGATCGGGTCCATCCTGCTCATTCGCGGCTTCCTCGAGCAGAACGGCATCATCGTGGAGCCGCTACAGCTCGCGCGCTGGGCTATCCCCACCGCGTTGGCGGCGTTCGCGCTGCACGGCGCGCGGCTGTGGCTGTTCGACCGGCAGATTGCGCGGCAGGTGGCCGCCGAGGCGACGCAGGCGACGGAGCACACCCCATGATCAAGCTCGAAGCGATTTACGTGCTCATGGGGCTGCTCACCGGTGGCATCGCCGTGGTGAATGCTCGTGACGCGAGCAACCCGCGACGCTGGCGCAACACGCTGTTCTGGGGGGTGTACGCGCTGCTGTTTTTCGCGGGCTCGTATCTCAGCGATCTCGTGAACGGGATGCTCGTGCTCGTCATGGTGGGCACGGCGGCGGCTGGATTGGGGCAGGGTACGCGCGAAACCACTTCGGCCGCCGACCGGCTGGCGTCGGCCCTGCGCCATCGCAACCGCCTCTTTATTCCGGTGCTGGTGGTGCCCTTTGCGACCTTCGCGGGCAGTGTGCTGCTCAAGGATCTCACGATCGGCGGTGTCCCGCTCGTTGACCCGAAGCAGGTGACGCAAATCGCGCTCGGGATCGGCACGGTGCTCGGATTGCTTACGGGTATGGCGCTGCTGCGCCCGCCGGTCAGCGCTCCCATCGTGGAGGCGCGCCGGCTGATGGACAGTGTGGGGTGGGCCGCCGTCCTGCCGCAGTCACTCGCTGCCCTTGGCGCCGTCTTCGCCACCGCGGGAGTGGGGAAGGTCGTAAGTACGCTCGCCACGACGTATCTCCCTCTGGGATCACCAGTCGCGGCAGTGGTGGCGTACGCGGTAGGTATGGCGCTGTTCACGATGATCATGGGCAATGCCTTCGCCGCGTTCCCCGTCATGACGGCCGGCATCGGGTTGCCGCTCGTCGTACAGCAGTACGGGGGCGATGTGGTCATCGTCACCGCGATCGGCATGCTGTCCGGCTTCTGCGGGACCCTCATGACGCCGATGGCGGCCAACTTCAACATCGTGCCCGCCGCGCTGCTCGAGCTCACGGATCGCTACGGCGTGATTCGCGCGCAGGTGCCCACCGCGCTCATGCTGCTCGCGGTGAACATCGTGCTCATGTCCATCTTCGCGTTCCGCTGAACTTTCCGCGTCTCCCATTCACCGTGTCTCTCGACAGCCAGTTCGCCCGGCTCGCGCTCTCGCACGTGCGGCGCGAGTATCCCAACAAGCTCGACCACGTATTGCTGAGCAGCGACGACCTGCAGTCCCCGTCGCAGCTGCATCCGGTGTTCTACGGCAGCTTCGACTGGCATTCGTGCGTGCACGGCTATTGGCTGATGGCCACGCTGCTGCGCCGGCATCCGGCCCTGCCCGAGGCCGAGGCGATTCGCCGGCTCTTCGACGAGCAGTTCACCGCTGAGCGCATGTCGGTGGAAGTGGCCTATGCCGCGCATCCGTCGCGCCGCGGTTTCGAGCGGCCGTACGGCTGGGCCTGGCTGCTGATGCTGCAGGCCGAACTCAATCGGCATGACACACCAGGCGGCCGTACATGGGCCGCCGAGTTGCAGCCACTCACCGATGTCTTCGTGGGGCGCTTTCTCGCGTTCCTGCCGAACGCTACGTATCCCATCCGCGTCGGTACGCACTTCAACACGGCCTTCGCCGTGCGCTTGGCGCTGGAGTATGCCGACGGCACCGGAGACACCACGCTCGCGGCCGCTTTGCGTGACGCGGCACGACGCTGGTATCTGGCCGACCGCGATTGTCAGGCGTGGGAGCCGAGTGGTGACGATTTTCTTTCGTCGGCACTCATGGAAGCGGAGTGCATGCGCGTCGTCCTCGATGGGCCAGCCTTTCACGCGTGGCTCGATGCCTTCCTGCCACGGATCGCCGACCAGCAGCCTGGCACGTTGTTTACGCCGGCGTTCGTGAGCGACCGGACCGATGGCAAGATCGCGCACCTCGACGGACTCAACCTGTCGCGCGCCTGGTGCTGGCGCAGTATCGCGCGTGCCTTGCCCGCGGACGATGCCCGGGTCGCGACGGCCGAGCGTGCGGCCATGGCACATCTCGAGGCGAGTTTGCCGCATGTCGCGGGCGACTACATGGGCGAGCACTGGTTGGCCACCTTCGCGCTCCTCGCGCTGCTGGCTGAATAGCACCTGCGGGTGCGGACAGGCAGCGCGTGCGCCAGGGTTGGCAGCACGGGCGTAGCGAGTAGCTTTGCGGCATGCACCCCGAGACCGCTCTCCTCGTCACGCTGGCTGGCGCCTTCGGCGTGGCGTTCGTGTTCGGCTTCATGGCGACGAAGCTGCGCATGCCGCCGCTCGTCGGGTATCTGCTCGCCGGGACGGCGCTCGGCCCACATTCGCCGGCATTCGTGGCGGATGTGTCGCTGGCCGGACAGCTCGCCGAAATCGGCGTGATTCTGCTGATGTTCGGTGTGGGGTTGCACTTCTCTCCCGGCGACCTGCTCAAGGTGCGTCGCATCGCGCTACCCGGGGCGCTGCTGCAGATGGTCGCGTCGTTCGGCATCGGCCTGGCGCTGGCGCTGTCATGGGGATGGGCGGTCGGCGGTGCGGTGGTTTTCGCTCTCGCGTTGTGTGTGTCGTCGACGGTCGTGGTGCTCCGCGTGCTGGAAGACCGCGGGCTGCTCGATTCCGTCGATGGTCGGGTCGCGGTCGGGTGGTTGGTGGTGGAAGACCTCGCCGTGGTGGTGGCGCTCGTACTGCTCCCCACGGTGCTCGAGGCCCTTGGTGCCGGTGGTCACGGTGACACGGCCGTTCTCGCACGGTCGGTCGCCATCACCGTGCTCAAGGTCGCCGCGTTCATCCTCCTCATGGGGGCCGTGGGCCGTCGCGCGGTGCCGTGGTTGCTCACGCACGTGGCCCGCACGGGATCGCGTGAGCTGTTCACGCTGTCGGTGCTCGCCGTGTCCCTCGGCGTGGCCGTGGGCGCCTCGGCACTCTTCGGGGTGTCATTCGCGCTCGGTGCCTTCGTGGCCGGCGTGGTGATCAGCGAGTCCGATCTCAGCTATCGCGCCGGTGCGGACGCGCTGCCCATGCAGGACGCGTTCGCCGTGCTCTTCTTCGTGTCGGCGGGCATGCTTATCGATCCGGAGGTGCTGCTCCAGCAGCCGTTCAGGGTCGTGGAGACCGTTGGGGCGATCATCGTTGGCAACGGCCTCGTGTCGGCCATCCTGATGGTGCTGTTGCGGCATCCGCTCGGCGCTTCACTGCGACTTGGGGCCAGCCTCGCGCAGATCGGTGAGTTCTCGTTCATTCTGGCGGCGCTCGGCGTCTCCCTCGGGGTGTTTCCCGAGGAAGGGCGCAGTCTCATCCTGGCCGGGGCGTTGTGCACGATCGTGCTCAACCCGTTCGTGTTCTGGGCTGTCGGGAAGCTCGATACGTGGCTCACCCGCTACCCGAAGCTCATCGATCGCCTGGAGCGGCAGAAGGCGCCCCGCCTCGTCACGACCGATCTCTGGATGGCGACGCCGGCGAATCACGCGATTCTCATCGGGTACGGTCGCGTGGGACGGACCATCGGCGAGGCGTTGCAGCGCGTAGGCTTCCCTTTCATCGCCATCGATCAGGACCGTCGCGTCGTCGAAGCGATACGCACGCTTGGGGTGACGGCGGTGTACGGTGATGCCACCCGGCCGGGTATCCTGGAGCATGCGCGTCCCGAGTTTGCGCGGATGCTCGTGATCGCCTCGCCCGATCCGTACCATGCGCGGCACATCATCGAGCTGGCGCGCGCGCGCAATCCCGAGATCGACATCATCGTGCGCACGCACGCCGATACGGAGCAGGAGCTCTTCGAGCAACTCGGCGTGAGCAAGGCGCTCATGGGCGAACGCGAGCTCGCGTTCGGCATGGCATACCACAGCCTGCGTTCGGCCGGTGTGGACGACGATCAAGCCGACGACGTCATCCAGCATCTGCGCGGTGGCGGTCGCATGCACACGCGGGAGTTCACGCAGGTGATGCTCGACCACGGTGGCGCGCCGGCGCCCCGATAGGCGCCGACGCCCGATACTTACACGGCCGTGATGCCCGGCTTGCCGTGCTCCACGCGCCAGCGGCTCGCCGTGACGATGGGGGCACCCGGCTTGTCGACGAACGGCACCGAGCGATAGTCGGTGTGCCATGCCTTGTCATCGACCTTGCAGGTCACGTAGCCACGTCGGTTTTCGAACCACTTGAGGTGCGGGTTCTCGCGCTTCATGCCGTCGAGGCGTGCAGCAGGCACTTCACCGCCGTTCCCGCCGGACGCGATGCTGGTGCCCACGAACTCCGCCGCGACCACCGGGCGGTCTGGACGCGTGAAGTCGCTGCGCAGTTCGTTGACCCAGTTGCTGTGAATATCGCCGGTGAGCACCACCGTCCGGTTGGCAGCGCGTTTGCTGATTTCATTGAGCAGCCGGTCGCGCGCGACCGGGTAGCCGCTCCACTGATCCATACTGGTGCGCACGTCATCACCGTCGGCCGCGTCGTAGGGGCCCACCATCACCTGGTTGGCCAACACCTGCCAGTGCGCGCGTGAGGCACCCAGACCGTCCGTCAGCCACTTCTCCTGCGGTGCGCCGAGCAGGCCGCGGCGGGGATCACGCGCCTCGTCGCACATGAGCTGGGTACCGTCGCCGCACGCCTGATCGTCGCGGTACTGCCGCGTGTCGAGCACCCAGAAGCGCGCGAGCGCTCCCCAGTTGATGCTGCGCGTGATGGAGAGATCGGCCCAGCTCTGCGCGCGCGGTACGCGCACCGGCTGGTGCTCCCACCAGGCCTGATACGCGGCGGCCCGGCGGGTGCGCATCTGCTCCGTGCTTTCCATGCCGTTCTCGCCAATGAGACCGGCGTAGTTGTTGTCCACCTCGTGATCGTCCCACGTGACGACCCACGGGCACAGCCGATGGGCGGCCTGCAACGCCGGGTCGGTCTTGTACTGGGCGTAGCGACGGCGATAGTCGTCGACGGTGCGCACCTCGAGGCCGTGGTGCATGCGGATGCCCCGGCTGTTGCCCGCATACTCGTAGATGTAGTCGCCCAAGTGCGCCACGAGGTCGAGCGATTCGCGCGCCATGTGTTCGTAGGCGGTGAACAGCCCCTGCTCCCAGTGCTGGCAGCTCGCGAAGGCGAAGTTGAGCGGCGTCATGGCTCCGTCGGCCGGCGCGGTTCGGAACCGTCCCACCGGACTCACCGCATCACCCGTGCGGAACCGGTAGACGTACCAGCGGTCCGGCTGCAGCCCCGTCACGTCGATATGGACGCTGAAGGCCAGCTCAGGTGCCGCGGTGGCGCGTCCCTTCTTCACCACCTTCGTGAAGCTGTCGTCGTCGGCCACCTCCCAATCCACGGTGACGCGCAGCCCGTTCATGCCGCCGTCCGGCTCGAAGGGGCGGGGCGCGAGCCGCGTCCACAACACGCCGCCGGTGGCGGTCGGGTCGCCCGACGCTACGCCCAGCGAGAACGGGTCGTCGGCAAAGTGGGGGCGCGAGGTCACGCGCCAGATGTTGGGCACTACGGCGCACAGCGCAGCGTAGCGCGTCAGGTCGGAAACGAAGAGGCGACGGTCCATTCCCATAGCCTACGCCCCGGCGCGTCGAGCGCGAGGGGAAGACCGCCCGAAACCATCCGTCGGTGCCGTGGCGTTACGCCGTCATGACATCACCTTCGCTTTCCCGGCGCGGCGGACAGGGGGTCGGTACCCTCACCTACGCCCGTTCACGCCTCTACCTCGGCATTTCCGGTGTGGGGACGGCCGTGCTGGCCGCCACCGCCCTGCTCGCCTTCGATATCCCGTCGGTCGGTTTCGCCACCACCCCCGAGCAGTCGGTGGGGCGTTCCCTGTTCGCCGTGGGGCTCTTTTTCGCTTTTTCCTTCGGGCTGTTCTTCCTCTTCGACCTGCTGGGCGGCGCGTGGGTCGTGCGCCGCAAGGATAACGCACCGTTCTGGTTGGCTACGTGGCTCCGTGGCGTGGCTGTGCAGTGGACGGTCTGGATGCTCACGGCCGCCGCGCTGATGCTCACGGCGCGCGCGGCTGGTACGATGGCCGCAATCGGCGTGTTCGTCGTCATCCAGTTCGTTCTCGCACTCCTCCGCGGCACCTTCGCGCGCATTATCGCGCCATTCGGTGTGGATACGCTGCCGCCGGTGTTCGCCGAGGCCGCTGAG
>NZ_JBIJAW010000174.1:0-6902 GCF_044345575.1 Gemmatimonas sp. | reverse complement strand
CTGGGTGGGAGATCGTCCACCGGCACGACCGGCACGCGTACGTCGTCCACATCACGCACCACCTCGGCAGTCACCGCATGACTGCCCGCGGAAAGATGCGAGAAGCTGCTCATCACGTACGTATCGAAGCGCGTGCGCAGCGGTGGTTCCGGGGGCAGCGTTCGGGCTTCGTACGACGGCGCCGCGGACTCCGCCGGCGCGCGTACCACCACATCGATGAGCGCGCTGTCGACCATCTCGACCATCATGCGGCCGTCGCTCTCCGCGACCAATGATCGCACGGTCGCCTCGAAGCGATCGCAGTCCGCGTCGAAGTGTTTGGCGACCAGCTCCGCCCGCTCCTCGACTGGTGCCGCATCGAGTGTGGGGTGCTCTGCCAGCAGGTAGGCGAGTGCCGAACGGGCGGCGCCCTGCGCACTGCTCCCCGTCGTACCGACGGCACCCCAGCCCACATAGGTGCGATACTTCGCCCGCGTAAGCGCGACGTACGCCAACCGGCAGTCTTCGGCGAGTCGCTCCACTTCGGCCTGCCGCACGCGTTCGGGCGTCACCGGCTCATGGTGATCGAACACCACGTCGCCGTCCTCGTGCACGAGGAGTGGGCCCTTCGCCTCCACGGGGCGGCCGCTGAAGAGCGTGGGGCAGTACACCAGGTCGAACTGGAGCCCCTTGCTCTTGTGAATGGTGTAGATCTGCACCGCTTGTGCATCCGTTTCGAGGCGTAGCTCGCGCACATCGTACTCACGCTCGGTCTCTGCCCGGTTGGTGCGGATCCAGCGCAACACACCCTCGATGTTCAGCGCACTCGCCATGGCCGCGGCGTGTAGCAATTCAATGAGGTGGCGCAGGTTGGTGAGCCGACGCTCGCCGTCGTCAAAGGCAAGGAATCGCTCGGTCACCTGTTGCCGGCGCATGAGCTCCTGCACTACCTGCAGAAACCCGTACCTCACCCAGAGCTCGCGCAGCGTGCTGAATTGCGAGAGCAGCGCATCCCACTGCGCTTCGCTTCCTGCCTGCGAGAGCTGCCACACCTGAGCAGCGTCGCCGCCCCACAGGTGGGTAGCCACCGCGGCACGCACGCCCGGCTCGTAGCGCGGCGTGGCAATGGCCTCGAGCACCACCTGCAGCTCGAGCAGTTCCTCGGACTGCATGACATTGCCGAGCCCCGACACCACGGCCGGGATGCGGTGCGCACGCAGCAGATCGGCGATCTCCACGCCCTCGAACTTGCTGCGTACGAGCACGGCGATATCACCGGGCTTCCACCCCGCCTCGACCTGCGCGGCGATATGCCGCACGGTGGCCGCAAAGAGCAGTTGGCGGGCAGTGCGGATACCGGTGAGCGTACGCTTCCCCCGTTTGTCCTCGGGGGGCACGAGCATCCAGTGCAAGGCGTGCGTTCCCTCGATCGGCGCAGCAGCCCCTCCCTTGGGCGTGGCGGTCGCTGCCTCGAAGCCGATGGCGTCTTCCACGAACGCGTGACCGCGTCGCTGGAACACGGCATTCACGGCGCGCACCATCTCCTCGGTGCTGCGATAGTTGGTGGCCAGCGTGAACTGGGGGTCGGCCGTGTGCACCGCGGCGAGATAGGCATGGACGTCGGCGCCACGGAAGGCATAGATCGCCTGTTTGGGATCGCCGATGAGAAAGAGCGGGCGTCCACGGAACGCCGTGGAGAAGATGTCGAACTGAAAGCGGTCGGTGTCCTGGAACTCGTCGATGAGGGCGGCGTGAAACTGCTGACGGATGGCCCGTGCAAGCAGTCCATCCGGGCCCTGTGCCACGAGCACGGTGTGCAACGACTCCAGTAGATCGTCGAAGGCCAGCAGATTCGTGCGCCGCTTCTCCTCGTCGATCCAGTCGCGTACCTGATGAAAGCAGTCCACGCGAATGGCCTGTGCCAGACGCGTCACCGCCTCGCCCACCGCTGTGGCCGCCATGGCGACAGGCCAGGTCGCGAGCGCTGCCGCCTGCTCCTTCTGCTTGCCGGATTTTTTTGTTGCGACATCGTGCAGGGCCGCTGCGCTGAGTTCAGCGCCCACCGTCTTGGCTGCGCTCAAGTCACCGCCGAGCGCGGCGGCGATGGTGCGTACCGTCCGCTCCAGCGGCTCACCGGCCAGACAGGGCGACTTGCTGTTCCAGTCCATGGCGCCGACGTACTGCCGGAACGCGTCTTCGCGATACACCGCCGAGAGGGCATCAATGGCGTGCTGCAACTCGCCGAGCGCCTTGTCCAGTGACACGTCGGGCGAGACGCGCACGATGGGGAACCGTCGCCACAGTCCGTAAGCCTTGGCAAAACTGTCGGGAGACCACGCCGACGCCACCGCGAACGTGGCCAGCGCCTCATTGGTGTAGAAGCGTGCGCGCCACCAGTGCTCGAGGGCACGCTGCAACATCTCTTCGTCGCTCTCGAGGAGCGACGCCCCGAAGGCCGTGCCGCTCTCGAGGGCGAACTCGTCGAGGATGCGCTTGCAGAAACCGTGAATGGTGTACACCGCCAGCGTATCCACTTCGGCGAGCGCCCGCGCCACACGCGCTTGCACCCACGCGCGGTCGTAGCGACCGGCGACCTTGAGCAGGAGTTGCTCCGTGTCCTGTTTGACGTCGGAGGGGCGGCCCTCGTACACCGCATGCGCCTGACGCAGCAACGCACGGATACGCCCGATGAGTTCGTCGGTAGCGGCCGTGGTGAAGGTCACCACGAGGATGTTCCCCACCCCGTCGACGAGTGGCGTCCCGTCGGGCGTGCGCTCGAGCAGCAACCGGATCACGCTCATCGCGATACTGAACGTCTTGCCGGTACCGGCACTCGCTTCCACCAGCATGGTGCCCGAAACGAACGGGCTCGCCTCCACGGCGAAGTGCGGACGATGCACGACCGTCATGACGCCGTCACCTCGTCGAAACGGGCCCAGAACGCATCGGCAATCGCCGCGAACTGCGCGCTATGCTCGATGACCGGCTCACGCCCTCGCCAGAGGAGCTGCACATAGGGATCGCAGCTGTCACCACCCTGACGAAAGTCATCCTTCTTTCGGTGATACTCGTGGAAGGCCGCATCGATGGCCGACTCGTCGCCCTTGGTGACCTTCTTGCGGTACACCACGGCGGCGTCGACGAAATAGGGGAGCGGCGCCGTCCAGGCCGCGCGGACGCCCTGCACCAGCATATCGAGCAGCACCGGGGCGTCGACGATGGGTGGAATGACCAAATCGCCATCGCGCGCGATGACGCGCGTCGTGACTGGCTCACCGGCGGCACATCGCACGACATGGGCAACCCACGCGCGCACCTTGTCGCGAGTGTGGAGGTTAGCGGCGCGGACCCGCCACTGCTCACCCGGACGCTGCAGCGCCAGATGACCGCGCACCACCCAGTCGAGGCCCTCGACCTCCACCGCCAACGGTTCGTCGAACGTGACGCCCTCAAGCGAGGCGAGCATGGAGGCCGCGTCCTGCCGCAGCGCATCGTACCAGCCGGTGCCGAGGGCTGCCACGGGTAGCTGGCCGGCGGCGACCTCCAACGCCCGTTCACGTGCTACATCACGGTGTCCCTGGAGCGCGCGCTGCAGCATGCGATCCTGCACGATGGTGCGCAGACGCCCATCGACCTGCATGGGCTCCACATCGCCCACGTGAGGTTTATCGCCCGCCACGGTGAGCTGCAGCACGCGACGGCAGTACACCTTGGACGGATTGAGCCACGCATCCGTGAGGTCGTCGATGCTGATCTCGAGCGGCGGAGTGGCGGGCACGATACGCCCCGGGCGCAGATCGCGCCACAAGGCGACCTCGGGTACGGTCCCGTCGAAGAACGGCGGCGGCGATTCGCGTTGCACGCTCCCCGCCACGCTGCGGGCGAGACGGGCCTCGAAGCTGAACAGCCGCGGATCGCGCGTGGTCGCGCTGGTGAAGTACGCGGGACTGAAGGGCTGCAACGGGTGCTCCACCCGTAGCTGTACACTGGGCGACGGCAACGCCGGATAGAGGCGGTCGATGGTATCGAGCAACTCCGTGATGACGATCGACGGCGCGATTTCCCGATTGTTGGCCTGTGACCGTCCCACGTACGACAGCAGCAGACGGTCGCCGGCGCTCATGAGCGTGTCCAGCACCAGCTGCCGGTCGTCGGCGCGCGGATCGCGATCGCCGGGAATGGGATGCGCCCCGATGAGATCGAACGCCGCACGGCGCAACCGCCGCGGATAGGCACGGTCATCCAGTCCCAACATCACGATGAGGCGATGCGGAATGGCGCGCATGGGCTTCATGGCGCAGAGGGTCAAGCCACCCGTGAGGAAGCCACTCCCATGATCGTCATCGGCCAGGGCATCGAGCACCCAGTCGCGTACCACGTCGAACGACACCGGCTGGTCACCGGTCTCAGCGCCCGTCGGTGCCGCCAACCGTTCCAGATCGCGGCGCACACGATCGATGGATGCGCGTTCGTCGGCGTCCTCGGCGCGCACGAGCCACTCGAGCGTCTGCAGCAGGTGCGTCGTCCACTGCGACAACAGGTACTCACCACGCAGCGTGGCGACCCACGTCATCAACGTCTCTACCCACTGCACGAAGGCGCCGAGCAACGTGGTATCGCCCACGAGGTCGCCGGCCAGCGGCCGCACCCCGTTGACCAGTGCATCGACGCGACCGGTGGCATAGCCGGCGAGCAGACGGTCGAGGCCCGTACGCCAGCTGTTCTCGGCGAAGGCCGGCGCCCCCTGCCACGACGCGCGCGTTGTAGCATCGTGCCCCCAGCGAATGGCGGCATCTTCGACCCACTGAGTGATCTGATCCAGCTGACCCGGCGCGATGCCCGCCGCCCGCCGCACCATGGGCTGCGAGAGCAGCTCCAGCACCTCGCTGGCGCCGATCCGTGAGTGCACCAGTTGCAACAACGCCGCGAGCGCCGCGGCCGGTGCGCTCTCCCGCGACAGCGTGCGATCGGCGATGCGATAGGGAATAGTGGGGCGTTCGTCGTCCGCGGTGCCGGTCCCGCGCAGCCGCGACTGCCCGAAGATCGCCTCGGCCATGGGCGCATACTGTTCCACATCCGGGGCCATCACCAGCACATCGTGCGGGCGCAACGTGGGGTCGTGCGCAAACGCGTCGAGCAACTGATCGCGGAGCACCTCGAGTTCACGCAGCGGCGAGTGACACACCTGCACGGTGATCGAGCGATCGTGCGGCGCCACCGTGAACGGTGTAGTCTGCCCGGTCGCCAATCCCTGCTGCAGATGCTGCAGCAGGGTGGCGGGCGCGTGCGAGCGCGCCGCGACGATATGCTCTACCGGTGGCGCCGGTGTGGCATCGAGCAGTTGCCCCACCAGTTCACGCGACGAGGCCCCGAAGGACTCGAACAGCGGATGCCGCGCCGCGGCGGGCTGCCAGCCATCCGCCTGCGGCATGAGCACGTAGCAGCGCACCGGTACGAAGCGCGCGACGGCGCGCAGGAGACGCACGAACAGCGGTGGCAGCGTGGACACCCCGAACACCGATACACGCGACGGCAGCCCCGCCGGCGCATCGGCGACCGTTTCCAACTGAGTGATGGTGCTGATGAACCAACGGGCGAAGTGCGCGGGACGCTCGTTCCCGAGCAGGGTTTGCCAGAGCGACGCCTGCCACGTTTCATGCACACTCGCCCCGAGTGCCGCGCCGTGCTCCTCCCAGGTGATGAGCATCTCCGGGCGATAGAGGCGGTACTCGTCGAAGCGTGCGGCGATACGACGCGCCAGGCCGAAGCACTTGGCATCGCCGGCGTTGTGCAGGAAGGCGCGGAGCGGCTCGTAGTGGGGGTGCGCGAGGAACGCGTCGTCTTGCAGCAGGGCGAAGAGGCGCCACACGAGGGCCTGCTCCTCGAAGCGCGGATCGATGCTGATACCGTCACCGGTGGCGAAGCGCCGATCGCGCTGCAGCGTGGAGGCCAGTTTCCGGCAGAAGGCGGCCGGGAAGGGCAGCTCCATCGAGGCCGCGCATCCCTGACGACGCGCGAACTGCTGGCGCACCCAGCGATCCATACCGAGCGATTGCACCACAATGTATTCGTCTTCGAGCGGCAGCAGCGGTGCCGACGCCAGATCCTGTTCCATTCGAGCCAGCAGCGCCTCGGGCGCCTCGGCCGTGATTACGGACATCATCGTCATACCGGAAATCTGGCGATGGGGGCTGACAGTCTCCAAACGCCGAGCCGGCGACCATCGCGATTGGGCGCCCGTTTACGTTGCGGGGTGTCCGAGTCCATCCGTGTCTACCGCTTCCAGCGCGATGGTGACGTGCTGGTGTTCGATCCGCAGCATCCCGGCGAGGGATTCGTGCAGTTCTTCAGCGTCGAGCGCGGAGAAGTGCGCAAGTTCGTGCGGGACGCGGTGCGACCGCAGCTGTTGCGGGTGCACGAGCACGAGGTGCGCGTGGGGGCGCTCGCGGCCTACAGCGCGTGGCGCGCGATCCAGGCGGTAGACACACCCGAGCCGGCGCGCCCCGCGCGCGTGCTGCAGGTCACGCCGCGGGCGCGCGTGGTGCGCGAGCAGCCGGTCGGCGAGGATTTCGCCGCGCTGGTAGCCCACGTGGGTCGGTCGTCGGCGCGCCCCCTCTTCGTGACAGGACGGGCGGGCACCGGCAAGAGCACGGCACTGCGGGAGCTGGCCAGACTGTATGCCGGCCGTGCCGCCGTACTGGCCCCCACGGGATTGGCGGCGCTCAACGCCGGCGGGCAGACGATTCACAGCTTCTTCCGCTTCCCCATCAAGCCCCTCGGCGACGGCGATATCCGCCGCGGCCCGTGGATGCAGGTCGCGCGAAAACTGGAGCTGCTCATCGTGGACGAGGTGAGCATGGTGCGGGCCGACCTGCTCGACGCCATCGATCTGGCGCTGCGGCAGGCCCGCGGCACCAACCGTC
>NZ_JBIJAW010000021.1:0-21750 GCF_044345575.1 Gemmatimonas sp. | reverse complement strand
GCGAGCGATGATGCGCACGGGAATGGGCGTCGCGTAGTGCGTGAGGAGATCGAAGGGCTCGCGCGGGAACGCATCGACAAGCTCGTGCGCCAAGCCTTCGATGATCGGCCGCAGCGCTTCCACCCGCCGCGAGACGAAGGCACGACTGACGAGGGCCCGCAACCGCGTGTGCACGGGCGGTTCGCGCTCCAGCATCGAATGCGCATCCACCTCGTCGAAGTGCCGCGTGTGCGGGCGCGGTGCGGGCAGCCCCAGTTCCTCCCGCGTGGCCACATGCAGAATCTCGCGCCCGAAGCGCCGGTCGCGCAGCAGGCGGTTCACCTCGTCGTAGCCGAAGAAGCACCAGCAGCCCAGCTCCTCCCAATACGCCACCGGCGACTGGGCCAGCACCGCCGCGTAGCTTGCAGAGGGATCCCGATAGAACGCCGGATCACGCGGATCGAGGGACAGGTGCCGGCTGGCGGCATCGAAACGCATGTGCACTACACCCCACCGAAGCAGAGATACTTGGTCTCCAGGTACGCTTCGAGTCCGTAGCGCGACCCCTCGCGTTCCAAACCGGACTGCTTGACGCCCCCGAAGGGCGCGAGTTCGGTGGAGATGAGCCCCTCGTTGATCCCCACCATGCCGTACTCGAGTGCTTCGGCCACGCGCCAGCAGCGCCCCACATCACGACTGAAGAAGTACGCCGCCAACCCGTACTCGGTGGCGTTCGCCATCGCGATGGCCTCGGCTTCCGTATCGAAGACGAACACCGGCGCGATGGGCCCAAACACCTCGTCATGCGCAATGCGCATGGCCGGAGTGGCATCGGCAAGAACGGTGGGCGCGTAGAAGAGGCCACCGATGCGCGTGCCCCCCTGTACCACGCGCGCCCCATGCGCCACGGCATCCTCCACGAACGCCTGGACCTTGGCGAGGGCCTTCTCGCTGATGAGCGGCCCCACCTGGACCTGCGGGTCGAGGACATCGCCGGTGCGCAGGTCGGCGACGGCGGCGGCAAATCGCTCGAGGAAGGCGGAATACACCGACCGGTGCACGAGCAGGCGATTCACGCAGACGCACGTCTGCCCATTGTGCCGGTACTTGGACTGCACCGCACCGCGCACGGCGGCGTCGAGATCAGCGTCCTCGAAGACGATGAATGGCGCGTTGCCCCCAAGTTCGAGCGACAGCTTCTTGAGCGTGGGCGCACACTGCGCCATCAATTGCCGCCCCACCGCCGTGGAACCGGTGAAGCTGAGTTTGCGCACCGCCGGGTTTGCGCAGAGTTCACTGCCCACCCCCTCGTTGTCCGATGTGGTCACCGTGTTGTACACGCCGGCAGGAAATCCCGCAGCTTCGGCGAGCGCCGCGAGCGCGAGCGCCGTGAGCGGCGTCTCCGAGGCCGGCTTGATGACCACCGGGCACCCGGCCGCGAGCGCCGGCGCCACTTTGCGTGTGATCATCGCGAGCGGGAAGTTCCACGGCGTGATGGCGGCCGCCACGCCGACCCCCTGCTTGATCACCACGAGGCGCCGATCGGACGAATACGGCGGAATCACGTCGCCGTACGCGCGCTTCGCCTCCTCGGCGAACCACTCCACGAACGCGGCACCGTAGGCGATTTCACCGAGGCTCTCGGTGATCACCTTGCCGCTTTCGCGCGACATCAGGGCGGCGAGCTCGGTGCGATGCTCCATGATGAGCTCGAACCACCGGCGCAGCACGGCGCTCCGCTCCTTGGCGGTGCGAGCACGCCACGCCGGCCAGGCGCGCTCAGCGCTTTCGATGGCGTCGCGGGTCTCGCCGGGACCCAGATCGGGAACACTCCCAATCAACTCACCGGTGGCGGGACTGTGCACCGCAAACACCCGTTCGTCTGGGGCGGTCACCCACTGGCCGTTCACATACGCGCGATCGCGCCGGAGACTGATGGACATGGGCGAACGAGGTAGCGTTCGGATGAAAATCGCAAGGGATAGGCCCGCGCGGGCCGCGGCATTACGATGGATCCATGTCTGCGTCCTCGGTGCTCCTTCCGCTCGATGCATTTGCGCGCCACCGCTTGAAGGTGGCGTTCGTCGGCACGCACGGCGTGGGCAAGACCACCCTGTGTTTCGACCTGGCGGCGCAACTCAAGCGTCTCGATCTCGGCGTGGACATTGTCAAGGAAGTGGCACGTCGCTGCCCCCTGCCGATCAACGAAGAAACCACCCTCGACTCCCAGTCGTGGATTCTGCACACGCAGATCGCCGAGGAGATCGAGGCGTCGTCGCAGTACGAGGTGGTGGTGTGCGACCGGTCGGTGCTCGACAACTACGCGTACCTGGTGGCGCGAAGTGGCCGCCAGCCGGAGCTGGAGCCGCTCGTGCGGCATTGGGTGCGGGGCTATCACGCGCTGTTCAAGGTGCCGGTGACCGGGGCGCCCGCCTTCGACGGCAAGCGTGCGGTGAGCCTCACGTTTCAGCAGCAGATCGATGGAATCATCGACGACCTCGTAAGTGATCTCGGGGTCACGGTGCACCATCTCGATCCGCAGGATCGATCCGGCTGGACGGTGGCGGCCCTGCAGCATCTGGGCCTGCCCACCCAACCGCCGCAAATCGATCTGTTCGCCGCCCGCGAGTAGATACGACGAGGCCGTTCAGCGCGAGTGACGGTACATCATCTTCACGAGCTCGTCGTACATGGCTTCGGCTTCGGTCGGCCCCTGCTGAATCGCCGCCGACGCGCAGTGCTTGAGATGATTGCGCATCAGCTCGCGCCCCACGCTGCGCAGCGCCTCGTGCACACTGGCGATCTGCGTGAGGATGTCGGCGCAGTAGCGGTCGTCCTCCACCATTTTCTGCAACCCGCGCACCTGCCCCTCGATGCGCCGTAGCCGCTTGCGGTTGCGCTCCTTGGCCCCGGCGTCCACCGCCACCGCCTTGCGCCCGTTCGTCGCGGACGCCTGGGGCGGCACAGCGCAGCCACACCCGACGGCCTGTGTTGTTGGCGCAGCGGCGGGCAACTTCGTGGTTCGCGTCCTGGTCGAAGGCATGGTTATCGGAAGGTCACGGGTCAGGCGAAGCGCGCGCGCCGGAGGCGGAGGGAATTCGTCACCACGCTTACCGAACTGAACGCCATGGCGGCGCTGGCGAGAATGGGACTGAGTTGCAGGCCGAACGCGGGATAGAGCACTCCCGCGGCAATGGGGATGCCGATCACGTTGTACACGAACGCCCAGAAGAGATTCTGCTTCATGGTGCGCATGGTTCGGCGCGATAGCGCGATGGCCCGCACCACCCCCATGAGATCGCCGCGCATCAACACCACGTCGCCTGCTTCTACGGCGACGTCAGTGCCGCTGCCGATCGCCATCCCCACGTCGGCCTGCGCGAGCGCCGGCGCATCGTTGATGCCGTCGCCCACCATGGCCACCACCGCCCCTTCGCGCTGGAGTCGCTGTACTTCGGCCACCTTGCCATCCGGAAGCACGCCCGCCACCACACGATCGATACCGGCGTCACGACCGATTGCCGTGGCGGTTCGCTCGTTGTCTCCGGTGAGCATCACCACGGCGAGCCCCATGGCGTGTAGTTGCGCAATGGCCGCCCGGGAACTTTCGCGAATGGGATCGGCCACGGCGATGAGGCCGGCCAGTGCGCCGTCGATGGCGACGAACATAGGGGTGCGCCCCTGCGACGCGAGCGTCGTGGCCTGCGTATCGAGTTCGCTCGAACTCACACCCCACTCGTGCAGGAATGCGGCGTTGCCCACCACCACGGCGTGGTCGCCCACCGTTCCCTGCGCCCCGCGTCCCGTCACCGACTGAAACGTGCCGGGGTCGACGAGCGTGAGATGGCGCGCGACGGCTTCCCGTACGATGGCATCCGCCAACGGATGCTCGCTCGACTTCTCGAGCGAGGCGACCAATCGGAGGAGTTCGTCTGCCGTGAGTGCTGCGTCGGTGGCCACAACAAGGTCCGTCACCACCGGTTTTCCCTCGGTCACCGTGCCAGTCTTGTCGAGCACCACCGTCGTGATATCACCAGCGCGCTGCAGCGCTTCGCCCCCCTTGATGAGCACCCCCATCTCGGCGCCCTTGCCACTCGCCACCATGACGGCGGTGGGCACCGCGAGCCCCATGGCACAGGGACAGGCAATGATGAGCACCGCCACGGCCGCAGCAAAGGCCCGCACCAGCGGCGCCTCGTTCACCGCCACGTACCACACGCCGAAGGTGATGACGGCGATCAGCATCACCGCCGGTACGAACACCGCGCTGATGCGATCGGCGAGCCGCTGAATGGGCGCGCGGCTCCCCTGCGCGTCACGCATGAGCTGCACGATCTGCGACAGCACACTGCTGGCCCCCAGTGTCGTGGCGCGATAGCGGAAAGCGCCGGTGCGGTTGATCGTGCCGCCGATGACCCGATCGCCCACGTGCTTGCTCACGGGCAGCGACTCGCCGGTGAGCATGCTTTCGTCCACCGCGCTTTCTCCCTGCACCACCTCACCGTCGGTGGGAATCCGTTCGCCGGGCCGCACGATAATGACCTCGTCGGGCTCCACCGTGTCCACCGGCGCGTCGACTTCCTGGTCGAAGCGCAGCACGCGGGCCGTCTTGGGCTGGAGGTCCACCAGCGCGCGCAGCGCCGCCGAGGTGCGCATCTTCGCGCGGGCCTCGAACATGTTGCCGGTGAGGATGAGCGCGATGATGATGATGACGGCTTCGTAGTACACATCGGGCATCACGCCGCGCGAGATGAAGAACGTCGGCGCGAGGGTGGCGACCAGCGAGTACACGAAGGCGGCGAGCGTCCCCACACTCACCAGCGTGTTCATGTCAGCGGCGCCGTGCCGCAGTGCGGCCCACGCCCGCTTATAGAAGTGGCGGCCGGCCCACACCATCACGAGCAGTGTGACCGCCAGCAGCGTGTAGGTGAGCACGCTGGCCGGCACGTCGTACAGACCGGGAAGCGTGGCGCGCAGGAGCGGGTCGAGCGCGGTCATGCTCCACCGCATGAACGGATCGGCCACCACGCCGTGCGCATGACCTGCAGCGAGCTGGCTCATGAGCGGCATGCTCACCAGCATCGCAAACGCGCCAATAATGCCGCTGACGAGCGCCTTGGTGCGGAGGTCGTGATACTCGTCCGCTTGGGCGCGATCGCGCGCCTGCTGCTCCTCGAAGGCCGATTGATCGGCATCGGCGAGTGCGGCGCCGTAGCCGGTGTCGCGGATGACCTCGATCAGCTGGTCGGCCGAGGTGGCGCCCGGGTCGAAGGTGACCGTGGCGCTCTTCATCATGAGGTTTACCGCCGCGTCGCTCACCCCGGGCGCCTTCTGAAGCATGCGCTGCACGCGCGAGGAGCAGGCGGCGCATGTCATCCCCGTGACGGGGATGCGCACCGTCTGGCGCGACGAATCGGCGGGCGTGTTCATCGGAGGCTTGACCCGTGTGCTGCGGGTACGTGTCGCCGGATCGTCTTACGTGGTGGCGACGACGGGGTAGCCCGCGTCGTCGATCGCCTGGGCGATACGGCCGGCATCGGTCTGCGTGTCGTCGAAGGCCACAGTCGCCGACCCGATGGCGACACTCTCCACCGTGACGCCGGCGATCTGCTGCAGGGCCTTGTCTACGGCCTTCACGCAGTGGCCGCAGGACATCCCGGAGATTTCGAACGTCGTCTTCTGCATGTGTGTGTCCTTGATAGGGTGTGGGGGTATCTTTGCAATATACCCCCTCCCGGTATCAAGTCCACTCCGCGAGCACCGCTTCCTCCGCGCCTCCACGCCTCCGCGCCTCCGCGCTTCCGCGCTTCCGCGCTTCCGCGAACGCGGTGCAGACCAGCGACGCCGCGCGCACCCGGACCGCCGTGCCCCACGGATCGCGCAGTAGGTCACCATCCACCACGAATCCCGCTTCGCTCACTGACGCGAGCGTCTGCTCGGCATCCGGCGTGACGATGGTCCACGCGAGCAGTTTGGCATCGCGCTCCGATGGGCTCGGCGCCCCTTGCGCCCAGGTATTGGTGCCGAGGTGATGGTGATAGCCGCCAGCGCCGAGGAAGAGCGCGCCGGGGTATCGCCATACCATGCGATCGAAGCCCAGGGCCTTGCTGTAGAAGTCAGACGCGCGGGCAATATCTCCCACATACAGATGGAGGTGCCCCATCACCGTACCAGCGGGCATCCCGTCCCAGGTGGCTCCCTGCGCCGACGCGACGACGGCGGGGAAATCGAGGGGGTCGGTGGCCATCATGAGTTCGCGCCCGTCACGCCTCCACTCCTCACGGGGGCGGTCGCGATACACCTCGATGCCAATCCCGTCCGGATCCTGCAGGTACAGGGCTTCACTCACGAGGTGGTCGCTCGCGCCGACCCGTGCGCCGATGTCGGACAGGTGCTGGACGAATCGTCCGAGGGCGGGGCGATCGGGGAGCAGAATCGCGAAGTGGTAGAGACCAAGCCGCGAGCCCGGCCGCACTGGTGTCGTCCCCGGTCGATACTCGAGACTGACGAGTGGCTCCGACGCGCCGGGCACCCCCAGGTGCACCGTGTCGCCCTCGCACGCGAGCTCGCGCAGCCCAAGCACCATCTGGTACCACTCGAGCGAGCAATCGAGGTGGCTCACCTGCAGTTGCACCGGCCCGAGTCGCAGGTCACGGGAAAACCGATGCGCCGGCGGCGCTTCCCCGTAGGTGCCCGGGAGGGCGAGCTCAGGCACGGGCGCTCGGCGGAACAGGTCATCGCTGAAGACGCTCATCTTCCATTATAATCGTTTAGCCGTTAATTGTCAAGCTAACTATATCTTTCCCACGAACCGGGGGCGGCTCGGGCGGATTGATCGGACTCAATCCTCGCGACATCCGGAAGATCGAGGTCCTCAAGGATGCCGTCTCAACGGCGGAGTTCGGCGCGCGCAGCGGGCGAGTTGCCCCGATATGCGCGCTGATTAGGTTGCCCGCATGAACCGTTGGGCCACCCGCTTCCGTCGTGCCGCCATTGCTTTGGTGGGCGTGCATCTGCTGCAGGTCATCCTGCTGGCGGCCAGCGCGGTATGCGACGTGTCGATTGCTGCCCCCACGGATCACGCCGCCCACACGGTTGCGGCCATGCCGGCGTCCCACAGTGAGGCCCACAGTGAGCACCACAGCGGGCACCACGCGCCGATGAGCGACTCGTCGCCGGACACCCCGCACCACACGTCGCATCCGACGAGTTGCCCGATGGCCATGGCCTGCGCGGCCACCGCCATCATCGTGCCGGTCCCGATGCTCGCGAGCCGCGAGGTGCAGGTGAGCACCGAGCGCATCATACATGACGGGCTCGCGCTGAGCTCGATGCATCAGACACCCGAGCCGCCCCCTCCGCGCGGCTGAGTTGGACTCCGTAGCTCCGCGCTCCTGAGCGCCACCGCGCCGCATCCCGTCGGCGCGCGCATCCAACTCGAATCTCCACATCATGTTCGCGACCCTGTCGCGCGTGGTGCCCGTGCTGATGCTCGGGCATTTCGCCGCGTCGTCTGCGCTGGCGCAGACCGACTATTTCAACACGGACGCTGGTCGTCCCATCCGCGTCGAAGATGCATACGCCATCGAGCGGCGCGCGATCGAAGTGCAGCTGGCGCCGCTCCGCCTCGAGCGGGAGCGCGGCGGTACCTATCGCTGGGGCGTCGAGCCCGAGATCGCACTCGGCCTCTTGCCGCGCACGCAGGTCGAGATCGGCTTCCCGATGGTTCACACCGAAGGGGGACGCGGTGTCCGTACGACCGCGCTTGCTGGTATCGAGATGTCGGCGTTGTACAACCTCAACGCCGAAACGCGGCTCCCCGCGCTGGCCCTCGCCGCGGACGTGGTGATACCCGCCGGGCCGCTGGGGCCGTCCACCTCGATTCCCACGGTCAAGGCGATCGCCACGAAGACGTTTGCCTGGGCCCGCTTTCACGTGAACGGCCAGATGACCTTCGCCGATGACAAGGCCACCGGCGGCACCACCGGTATTGTGCCCCCGGCCAACGCGGAGTTCTCGCGCTGGATGGCGGGGATCGCCGTCGACAAGACGCTGCCGCTCAAGGCGATGCTGTTCACGATGGAAGTCGTGACCAGCGAGCCATTGCAGGCCGGCGCCGCGCAACGCTTCGACGTGGCCGGCGGATCACGCATCCAGCTGAGCCCGCGCGTCGCCTTCGACGCCGGTGGTGGATACCGACTCAAGGGGGACGAGCAGGGCTGGTTCCTCACGACCGGTGCCGCCGTCGCGATTGGATTCCCCTGGGCGCCACGCCGCTGACCCGGAGCCGACACATGCACACGACTTCCTCCGCCCGTTTCACGCGTCGACTCGCCATGCTGGGCGCGGTCCTGACCGTCACCATGGCGCCGATCTCTCCGCTCGCGGCCCAGTGGAGCACGACCTACGAGCAGTTCTACTTGCAGGCGTCGCACAACTGGACGTTCCGCACGCACTACCAGCACGCCGACCGCCTGTTCAACGCGTTCGACTACGGTCACGCGATTCTGTACGAGACGCTGTGGCGTTTTCCGGATGCGCCCGCGTCGCGCCTCGAAGTGGATCGCTACAACGACCTCACGCAGAAGGTGCTCATCAAGCCACCGCGCATTCCGCTCGAGGAAGGCGCGATTGAGCCCAAGTACGCGCAGCTCGCCCCGGAAGCGAAGGTGATGTTCGACTGGGCGCATCTGCTGCATCGGCAGCTCTACGATGTGCTGGCCGACGAGCGTCTCTCGTGGGCGCAGCGCGACGTCGAAGTAGCGCGACTCATCCGCTACTACCGGTCGCGCCCCGACCTTGCCTTCAGCAGCAAGCCGAAGTCGATGAAGCTGATGCAGGAGCAGCCGTTTTCACTCGCCTTCCGGAAGAAGTATCCGAAGTTCAACGGCCTGATCTGGGGATACCACTGGTTGCAGATGGGGCTCTACGAACCGCTCATGGTGGGTACCTCGCGCACGGAGAAGCAGGCGCTCATGCGCGCCACGGTCGCGCGGTTCTTCCAGATGCTGCAGGACGTCCCACGCTCATTGCCGCATCAGATGCCCATGACCGTGCCGGTGGCGCCGAAATTCGCCGCGCGATACCCCGAAGCCGCCATCATCTTCGACAACCTGCACAGCATGCACGATGTGGTGAGCGACATTCTCACCAATCCGTCGGTGCCGCGCGACCGCAAGCGCGCGGAGATCATGCTCGCCGCGCGGCGCTATCGCGACGATACGACCGAGGTGATGAGCGTTCCGGCGTGGCGTGTGATGTCGGAGCACATGGGCATCGAGAACATGGGTGGCCCCGCGGTGGGATTCCTGTCCACGCTTCCGACGCCCACCGTGACCTACGGCGCGGTGATGCAGCATGATGCGGAGACTGGCGCCATGACGGGGTTCGGCAGCGGTGGCGCGACGACCGCCGATGCGCACGCGGGGCACCAGATGCCCACGGGGCCGAGCGACTCGTCGCAAGTCGCCACGCTGGTGAGCGGCTTCCACCAGGCGCTCGAACGAGGCGACAGTAGCGCAGCGCTCGCCCTGCTCTCCCCTGATGTCGCCATCGTGGAGAGTGGCACGGTGGATTCACTCGCCGACTACCGGTCGCATCACCTGCCTGCCGACATCGCGTTTGCGCGGGCCATCAAGGCCGCACGCCAACCGCGCGGCGTGACGGTCGTGGGGGACGTGGCGTACAGCGTGGCGACCTCGGCAACCAAGGGGACCTTCGGCGACCGCGCCGTCGACACCCTCGGCGCCGAGCTGATCGTGGCGCGGCGCGTCGACGGACAGTGGCGCATCGCGGCGATCCACTGGAGTTCGCGGCGGCGGTAGGCGCTCAGGCCAGCGCCTTCCGCACCGCCGGCGCCACCACGGTGCCGTAGAGTTCGATGCAGCGCAGCACGTCCTTGTGCGGCATCGGCCCCACGGAGAACTGAATGAGCATGCGGTCCATGCCGAACAGTTCGTGCTCGAACAGGATCTTGTCGATGACTTCCTGCGGGCTCCCCAGCAGCATGGCACCGCGTGGTGACCGCTCGAAATCGAACTGCTGGCGCGTCGGCATGGGCCATCCGCGCTCACGGCCGATGCGCCCCATCGTGTCGATGTACGGGCCGAAGGCGAGGTTGACCGCGTGCTCCGTGCTGTCAGCAATGAACCCGTGCGAATTGATGCTCACCTTGAGTGTGCTCGGGTCATGGCCCGCCTGTTGTGCGGCCTCCCGATAGAGCTGCACGAATGGCTGGAATCGCTCAGGCATCCCGCCGATGATGGCAATGGCGAGCGGCAAGCCGAGCGTACCGGCGCGCACCACCGACTGCGGTGTGCCGCCCACGGCGATCCACACGGGGAGCGGCTGCTGCAACGGGCGCGGATACACCCCGCGATTGTCGATCGAGGGGCGGTGCTTCCCGTTCCACGTGATGCGTTCGTTCTCGCGGAGCGCCAGCAACAGCGCAAGCTTTTCGGTGAACAGCTCGTTGTAGTCGTCGAGATCCTGTCCGAACAGCGGATACGACTCGATGAAGCTGCCGCGGCCCGCCGTGATCTCGGCCCGGCCGTTCGAAAGCAGGTCGAGCGTGGCGAAATCCTGGAACACCCGCACCGGGTCGTCCGAACTCAGCACGGTGACCGCACTCGTGAGCTTGATGCGAGAGGTACGCGCCGCGGCCGCCGCCAGCACGACGGCGGGAGCGGACACCGTGTAGTCAGGGCGATGATGCTCGCCCACCCCGTACACATCGAGGCCGACCTGATCGGCCAATTCGATTTCTTCGAGGAGGTGACGCAGCCGTTGCCCGGCTACCGCCGGATCATTCACGCGGCGCGGATCGGTTTCGCCGAAGGTATAAATGCCAAGTTCCATACCCGAATGTATGGTGCCGTCGCACGGTGCATAGATTGCGGCGTGAGCTCAGGTCCCTCCTCCTCGGCACTGGTCCGCGAGCGGCTGCAGCGCGCGCTGGTCGACCGGTACGTCATCACCCGTGAGTTGGGTGGCGGCGGATCGGCGCGTGTGTTCCTTGCAACCGAGGTCGCGTTGAAGCGCCCCGTGGTCATCAAGGTGCTGCCAACAGAGCTCACCGACGGGGTCGATGGCGTCCGCTTTCATCGCGAAATGCTGATCGCGGCGCGGCTCCAGCACCCGCACCTCGTGCCACTGCTGACCGCGAGCGATCCCGAGGCCTACGCTGATCACCCGTCCGGCGCGTTGCGCTGGTACAGCATGCCGTACGTGGAGGGCGAGTCCCTGCGTGAGCACCTGCTCAAGCGCGGCACGCTCCCCCTGCTCGACGCGGTCCGCCTGCTGCGTGAACTCGCCGCGGCGCTCGCCTATGCGCATGCGAAGGGGGTCATTCACCGCGACATCAAGCCGGAAAACATTCTGCTCAGCGACGGCGTGGCCATGATCGCCGACTTCGGTGTCGCGAAGGCGCTGGACGACGCCAGCGAGGCGGCGGTGAGCAGCGGACGTCGCGTAACCACCGTGAGCATGACGCTGGGGACCCCAGCCTACATGCCACCCGAACAGGTGAGCAACGCGCGCGTGGTGGACCACAAGGCCGACCTGTACGCGTTTGCGTGCGTGGCCTATGAGATCCTCACCGGGGCGCCCCCGTTCGTCCGCCCATCGCTGCGCGCCACGATGGCAGCGCAGCTGGCGGATTCGCCCAGGCCGATACGGGAAGTGCGAGCCGAACTGCCCGGCCCGCTCGCCGATGTATTGATGCGCTGCCTGGAGAAGGATCCTCTGCAGCGACCGCACTCGGCCTCCGTAGTCATCAACACGATCGACGCGCTGCTCGCGGCTGTGCCGCCGCGACGTGCCACACCCCCCAGCGTCGATACCGTGACGCCCGCGAAGCCCGACGCGAGCAGATGGCGAACGACATTTGCCGCCGTGGCCGTTCTGCTGTTGGCCGCCACCGCATGGTGGCTGGGGCGCCCCCGGTAGGGCTTACCCCATCACGGGCTTGACGCGCAGCACCCGTCCGTTACCGCTGTCGGTCACGACGTAGACGAAACCATCAGGGCCCACCGCCACATCGCGAATGCGCTCGCCGAGCTCGCCCAGATAGCGGACCTCTCGCGTCACGCGCCCGTTGGCGAGCTCGAGACGTACGAGCGCCCCCGGTGAGAGGGACCCCACGAGAATGCTCCCGCGCCATCCGGGAATCGCGTTGGCCGTGTAGAACGCCATGCCCGACGGTGCGATGACGGGATCCCAGTAGTACACGGGCTGCTCCAGCCCAGCCTTCGACGTGCCCTCGCCGATGCGGGCGCCCGAATAGTCCACGCCATACGTGATGATCGGCCACCCGTAGTTCTTGCCGCGCTCGGGCCGATTGAGCTCGTCGCCACCGCGCGCGCCGTGCTCCACCGTCCAGAGCTGACCGGTTTCGGGATGCAACGCCGCCGACTGGACATTGCGATGACCATACGACCAGATGGCCTGCGCGTTGGCGACGGAGGTGAACGGATTGTCGGCCGGTGCCGCCCCCGACGTGGTGATGCGGACGATCTTCCCCTGCCCCATGGACAGATCCTGCGCCCGGTCGCGCCAATTCATGCGGTCACCCAGAGTGACGTACAGCAGACCGGTGCGATCGAACACGAGCCGTGCCCCATAGTGGCCTCCGCCATTCAGCTTGGGCTCCTGGCGGTAGATCACCTGCACGTCTTCGAGCGCCGTGCCGGTGAAGCGCGCCCGCGCCACCGCCGTACCAGCGCCACCGCTCCCCGACTCGGCATACGAGAGGTAGATGCGCTGGTTCTGCGCGAACTGCGGGTCGATGGCGACGTCGAGCAACCCGCCCTGCCCTTGGGCGAATACGGTGGGGACGCCCGTGACGGGCGCCGACAGTTGGCCACTCGGCGACAACACCCGCAAGCGTCCCGGCCGCTCGGTCACGAGGGCGCGGCCGTCGGGGAGAAACTCGATGGCCCACGGATTCACCAACCCGCCGGTCACGGTTTCCGCGGTCACCACGCCGCGCGTGTTGGGGGGCGTGGGGGAGCGATCTGCCAGGACCTGCGACGGTGGCGTAGAGGGGGCGCCGTCGTCCGACGGTGCGGCCGCCGGCGACGACGAGCATCCCACGAGGGCGAGTAGACCCAGAATTCGACGCATGCATTCTCCACGACACGATGGTTCACACCGTAAAGTCCGGCGCTGGCCGGAGGCGCCCTGCCGACGCATAGTGAAGTTACGCGGTTCCAACCCCAGCCCCAATCACGGCGTTCCCCTCCATGCTTTCGCCTACAGCCAAACTCCTCACGACGGCGGCCTTCCTGGCCGCGGCGATTACGCCACAGCTGCAGGCGCAGCGGGCAGCCACCGGACAGCCGGTGGGCCCCGTGGATCCTCGCCGGTCGCAGACGCAGAAGCCGCCGCTCCACGGCAAGCACTGGATGGCGATCACCGGCAAGCCGCTCGGTGCGACCGCCGGGGCCATGATGTTTCAGAAGGGGGGCAATGCCGTCGATGCGGCGGCGGCCATGCTCGCGGCTACCTGTACCATGTGGGACACCCTGCACTGTGGCGGTGAGACGCAGGCACTCATCTACCATCCCAAGCTCAAGAAGGTCATCGGCATCAACGCGCTCGGCGTCGCACCGACTGGCGCCACGGCCGACTACTATCGGAGCAAGGGCTATGCGAACCCGCCGGAGTTCGGTCCGCTGGCGGCAGTGACCCCCGGTACACCTGGCGGACTGATGGTGATGCTGGCGGAGTATGGCCGGCTGTCGCTCAAGGACGTGCTGGGGCCGGCCATTCAGATGGCCGACGGATTCGCCATCGAGGCGCAGCTCGCCAACACCATCGAGCGGCAGAAGTCGTGGATCAAGCAGTGGAAGTACGCGCCGGCGATCATGCTGCCGCACCTTGGCGGTGAGCGCGAAGCGCCGGAGCCCGGAGAGATCTTCGTGCAGAAGGATCTCGCGGCCACCTTCCGCAAGCTCGTCGCCACCGAGCAGGCTGCGCTCAAGGCGGGCAAGACTCGCAAGCAGGCGATCATGGCCGCGTACGATCGCTTCTACAAAGGCGATATCGCCGCCGAACTCGTGCGCGGTATGCGTGAGGACGGTGGCCTCTTCACCATGGCCGATCTGGCGAATTGGAAGGTGAAGATCGAAGAACCGATGTGCACGAACTACAAGGGCATCGACGTGTGCAAGCTGCAGCAGTGGCAGCAAGGCCCGGTGATGCTGCAGGCGCTCAACATCCTCGAGAACGCCGACCTCAAGGCGATGGAGTACAACTCGCCGAAGTACGTGCACACGGTGTATCAGGCGATGAACCTCGCCTTTGCCGATCGCGACTTCTACTACGGCGATCCGGCGTTCGCGCCGGAGGAGCCCATGCAGGGGCTGATGAGCAAGGCGTACGCGAAGGCGCGCTACAACAGTATCGACTGGACGAAGAACGATCCGACCATCAAGCCGGGTGATCCGTATCCCTATCAGGGCGGTAGTAATCCGTTCGCGCAGTATCTCGCGCAGTGGGACAACCGCAAGTTCCTGCCGCGCGACACTACGAAGCAGAGCGGCCAGCAGGATCGTCTGGTGCGCACCGACACCACGCTCGACGATCCGTTCACGGTGCAGCTTCGTGAGAGCTTCCATGGTGGCACCACGAGCATCGAGGCGGCCGATAGCTCCGGGTGGGTCGTCTCCATCACGCCCAGCGGCGGGTGGGTACCGGCGGTGATTGCGGGACGCACTGGTATCGGGCTGTCGCAGCGCGGCCAGAGCTTCGTGACGCGCCCGGAGGACGGACCGTTCAATGTGATCGAACCGGGGAAGCGCCCGCGTGTGACACTCACGCCCACCATGGCGCTCAAGAACGGCGAACCGTTCCTCGCCTTCGCCGTGCAGGGCGGTGACACGCAGGACCAGAACCTGCTGCAGTTCTTCCTGAACATGGTGGAGTTCGGGATGACAGTGCAGCAGGCCGTGGAAGCCCCGAACATCAACTCGTACCAGCTGCGCAATTCCTTCGGCTTCCACGAGACGCAGCCGGGACTGATGGAAATCGCGACGAGCATGCCGGAGGCCAACCGTGCCGCCCTACGGGCGATGGGCTACACGCTCCGCCCCTTGGAGCGCACCTCCGGTCCCATCAACGCCATCTGGTTCGACCGCAAGCACCGCACCATGTGGGGCGGCAGTTCGAATCATGGGGAAGATCACGGGATTGCGTGGTAGGCGGACGACGCACTGAGAGCTGACGGCTGACAGCTGAAGACTCCCCCGGCGGAAACGACCCTCTCGCCAACCGCGGGGGAGCTTTCAGCTTTCGGCTTTCAGCTATCGGTGGTGCACTCAGCCATTCTCTCTGGACTCCCCCGTCCCACCGGGCGAAATTTCACGGGTTAGGCCCTCCTTCCTCCGACCTCCGGTCTCATGCCGATCACGCTCAAGGTCAACGGCGCCACCCGCACGGTGGACGTCCCCGCGGACATGCCCCTGCTCTGGGTGCTGCGCGACGAACTCGATCTCAAGGGCACCAAATTCGGGTGCGGCGCCAATCGCTGCGGTGCCTGCACGGTGCACGTCAACGGTGTGGCACAACGCACCTGCACGCTGCCGGTCTCCCGCGCGGCGGGCGCTGAGATCACGACCATCGAGGGGCTCGACCCCAAGGGTGCGCACGCGGTGCAGCAGGCGTGGGAGGAGCTCGACGTACCGCAGTGCGGCTACTGCCAGGCCGGCCAGATGATGGCCGCCGCGTCGCTGCTCGCGAAAACCGCCAAGCCCACCGACACCGACATCGACACGGCCCTCAACACGAATCTCTGCCGTTGCGCGACGTACCTCCGCATCCGCGCGGCCGTGCATCGGGCGGCAGAGATCAAGGCAGGTGGCGCGGCGATGGGCTCGAGCAGCGGCAAGCACGAGGAGGAGAACTGATCATGGCCACCTCCCCTAATTCGGAGAACGGCGTGCACACGAGCCGCCGCGATTTCCTCAAGGTCACCGCGCTCGCCGGCGGCGGCATCCTGCTCGCCAGCTACGCCGAGCCCCTCGAAGCCATCACGCGCCTTGGTGCGGGTGCCCCGGCCGCCGATGCATCGCTGAGTGCGTTCATCCGCCTCACCGCCGACAACATCGTCACCATCACCGCGAAGAACCCGGAAATCGGCCAGGGCATCAAGACGATGCTCCCCATGCTGATCGCCGAAGAGCTCGACGTGGATTGGGCGAACGTGCGCATCGAGCAGGCCGACTTCGATCCCACCAAGTATCCGGCGCAGGTGGCCGGCGGTTCCACCGCCACGCCCACCAACTGGATTCCGCAGCGCCGCGTGGGTGCCGCCGGTCGGCAGATGATTCTCGCCGCGGCCGCGAAGGAGTGGAACGTGCCGGTCGCCGAGCTCACCACGTCGAAGGGTGTGGTCAGCCACAAGGCGAGCGGCAAAACGGCCACGTACGGAGCGCTCGCCGCGACGGCCGCCACGATGCCGGCGCCGGTGCTCGACACGGTGCCGCTCAAGGATCCGAAGAACTTCACCATCATCGGCACGCGCAAGAAGACGGTGAACGTGAAGGACATTCTCACGGGCAAGCCGATCTTCGGCCTCGACGTAACCGTCCCGGGGATGCACTACGCCACCTTCGTGAAGTCGCCCGTGTACGCGGCGAAGGTGAAGAGCGCCAACCTCGACGTGATCAAGCAGCAGCCCGGTGTGACGCACGCCTTCGTCGTCGAGGGCACCAACAACCTCGCCGGCCTCAAGGCCGGTGTGGCCATCGTGGGCAAGAACTGGTGGATGGTGCAGCAGGCCCGCAAGAAGCTCGTGGTGGAGTGGGCCGAGCACCCCACGTCGCAGCAGTCGAGCGCGGCCTTCGCCGCCAAGGCCAAGGAATTCTTCGCGGCCGCCCCGCACCGCACCATTCGCGCCGACGGTGATTTCGACGCCGCCATCAAGGGCGCCAAGAAGGTGATCGAGGCGGAGTACAGCTATCCGTTCATCAACCACGCCACGCTCGAGCCGCAGAACTGCACGGCGCGCATGAACGCCGACGGCACGTGCGAGATGTGGACCACCTCGCAGACCCCGCAGGGGGGACGCGCGCTGGTCGCCCAGACGCTCGGGCTCAAGGAAGACCAGGTGGTGATGCACATGATGCGCGCCGGCGGTGGTTTCGGGCGCCGCCTGTACAACGAACCGCTCGCCGAGACGGCGTTCATCGCGCGCGAAGCGAAGGTGCCGGTGAAGCTCATCTGGACGCGCGAAGATGACATGCAGCACGACCAGTACCGGCCCGGCGGCTTCCACAAGTTCACCGCGGGCATCGACGCCAACGGCAAGCTGGTGGCCTTCCGCAATCACATGGCCACGTTCGGCGAGGGCGAGCGCTTCGCACCGAGTGCCGACATCGGTCCGGGTGAGTACCCGGCGCGCTTCGTGCCGAATCTCAAGATGGACGTGTCGGTGATGCCGCTCGGCGTGCCCACCGGCGCGCTGCGCGCACCGCGCTCCAACGCGCTGTCATTCGCCTTCCAGGGGTTCGTCGACGAGTGCGCGGAGGCGGCGGGGAAGGATCCCCTCCAGTTCCGCATCGACATGCTGAAGAACGAGATCCCGGCCGCGCAGCCGCTCACGCCGCAGCAGCAGGCGGGACTCATGGATGCGCAGCGCGTGATCGGCATTCTCGAGATGGCGCGCGACGTGTCGGGGTGGAACAAGCGCAGCAGTCTCCCCAAGGGCACGGGCATGGGCGTGGCGTTCTACTTCAGCCACCGCGGCTACTTCGCCGAAGTCGTGCAGGCCACGGTGAGCAAGGCGGGCGAAGTGAAGGTGGACAAGGTGTGGGCCGTGGGTGATGTGGGGAGCGAGATCATCAACCCCAATCACGCCGAGCAGCAGGTGCAGGGGGCGGTGCTCGACGCCATGGGTCAGGCGTACGGGCAGGAGATCACCTTCACCGGCGGCAAGGCCGATCAGCAGAACTTCTCGCCAGCCACAACGGCCAGCGGATCGGCCGCGAACTTCCCGCTGCTGCGCATCAAGCAGGCGCCGCCGGCGGTGGAAGTGCACTGGAAGAAGACCAACTTCTCACCCACCGGCATCGGTGAGCCGGCCATGCCACCGCTCATCCCGGCGCTCATGGGCGCCATTCACCAGGCCACCGGTAAACGGGTGCGGCAGCTGCCGCTGAGCAAGGTGGATCTCAAGTGGGTGTAAGTGTTGTCACCACGTCCCCGTTCGCTGACCAGCGACCGGGGACGTCGGGTTTACGGAAGCGCACGCCGGTGTTTCAGCAGCCGCACTATCTCGAGAACTTCGTACAGGCGCTGCTCGACGAGGCCGCCATCCCGGCCGGTGCGTCGCTGGTGATCGGTGGCGACGGCCGGTTCCTCAACCGCGAGGCCATCGGTACGATCGTCCGCATGGCGGCGGGTAATGGCATCACGCACGTGATCGTGGGGCGCGGCGGCCTGCTCTCCACGCCCGCGGCCTCGCATCTCATCCGGCAGGGCGCGGCCGGTGGCATCATCCTGTCGGCAAGCCACAACCCCGGTGGCCCCGACGGTGATTTCGGCATCAAGTACAACACCGCCAACGGAGGGCCAGCGCCGGAGTCGTTCACCAATGCCGTCGCTGCGCGTGCCGCGTCACTCTCGAGTTATCGCATCGCCGAGCTGCCCGCGTTCGATCTCGATGTGATTGGTCGACAGGAGCTCGGCGGACTCATGCTCGAGATCGTGGATCCGGTATCGGCCTACGCCGATCTCATGGCCACGCTCTTCGACTTTCCCGCGATCCGTGCGCTGTTCGCGGGAGGATTCCGCATGCGGATGGACAGCATGCACGCGATCACGGGCCCGTATGCGGTGGAGATTCTCGAGCGTCGACTCGGCGCGCCGGCTGGGACGGTGATCAATGCGGTGCCGCTCCCCGATTTCGGCGGAGGGCATCCCGACCCCAATCTCACGTACGCGCACGACCTGGTGGAGGAGATGTTCGGCGCGCACGCGCTCGACTTCGGCGCCGCGAGCGATGGCGACGGCGATCGCAACATGATCCTCGGCCAACGCTTCTTCGTCACGCCGAGCGACAGTCTCGCGGTGCTCGCCGCCAATGCGACGCTGGTGCCGGGGTACCACAGCGGCTTGACGGGGGTGGCGCGCAGCATGCCCACGAGTGCCGCCGTCGATGCGGTAGCGGCGAGGTTGGGGATT
This sequence comes from Gemmatimonas sp., assembly GCF_044345575.1. GTDB lineage: Bacteria > Gemmatimonadota > Gemmatimonadetes > Gemmatimonadales > Gemmatimonadaceae > Gemmatimonas. The sequence continues at coordinate 2,589 of NZ_JBIJAW010000021.1, read as the reverse complement.
CCGTGCTTCGAGACCCCCACCGGGTGGAAGTTCTTCGGCAACCTGCTCGACGCGGGGCGCATCACGCTGTGCGGCGAAGAAAGCTTCGGCACCGGCAGCAATCACGTGCGTGAAAAAGACGGACTCTGGGCCGTACTCTTCTGGCTCAATATCGTGGCCGTGCGTGGCGAGAGCGTGGAAGCGATCGTGCGCGAACACTGGGCCACCTACGGCCGCAATTACTACACGCGCTACGACTACGAAGCCGTGCCGAGCGATGCGGCGAATGGGGTGATGGCGCATCTGCGTGCGCAGCTCGATGCGCTCCCCGGGCAGGTGCTCGACGGGCGCACGGTGCAGGCAGCTGATGATTTCGCCTATACCGACCCGGTGGACGGTAGCACGAGTGCTCGGCAGGGTATCCGGGTGCTGTTTACGGACGGCGCGCGCATCGTGTTCCGGTTGTCGGGCACGGGCACGGAAGGCGCGACGATCCGCGTGTATATCGAGAGTCGCGAGACGGCACCGGAGCGGCTGGGGATGGAGACCGCCGACGCGCTGCGCTCATTGGTGGATGTGGCGCTGGGTTTGGCGCAGATCGTGGAGCGGACGGGGCGGGCGGAGCCGACGGTTATCACCTGAGCGCGGCCTCGGACTGAAACGCGTCCACACGGAGCTCACGGAGAAACATGAGGGCACGGAGAACAGCACTTTCAGGAAAGTGGTTCTCCGTGCCCTCTCGATTACTCTGCGAACTCGGTGTGGACGCGTTTCCTTAGCCGCCTCACAGCTTCCGCTACGGTAAGGCCCGCCCGCACACGATCGTGATGTTGTCGCTGCCACCGCGCTCGAGTGCGAGATCCAGCAACGTGCGGCACAGCTGCTCGCTCCCCGTCATGCGCGCGCATTCGGCCGCGATCTCCTCGTCACTCACATGCTTGGTGAGCCCGTCGCTGCACACGAGCGTGATACACCCGCGTTTGCTCACGTCCACACGCGAGATCACGGGCTCCGCGTCGTCCGCACCGATGGCACTCGAGAGCACATGACTGAGCGGTGAGTGCTGCGCCCGTTCCGGCGTGAGGGCGCCGCGGTCGACCATCTCCTGCGCGAGCGTCTGGTCGCGCGTGATCTGCTGCAGCACCCCATCCTGGAAGTGATAGAGACGGCTGTCGCCCACCTGAATCACATACAGCAGCGGCCACACGACGATGCCCACGGAGAGCGTGGTGGCCATGTTGCGGCCATCGAGCTGCACCGCACTCTGCTCTTTCACCCGCCGGTGCGCCTCGATGGCGGCCTCGCGCAACGCCGAAGTGAACTCATGCTCCGACGCCGACCCGGCAGTGTGCCAGCACTTCATGGCCGACGCGAAGTATTCGGTGACCGCGATGGTGGCGAGGCGGCTCGCCTCACTGCCGTCGGCGCTGCCGCCAACCCCATCGGCCACCAGCATGATGGTGGCCACGCGTTCACCGCGCAGCGTGATCGCCGAGGCGTCGGCAAGGCTCGTACCATGCACGACCACCTGTGGGTGCACGGTACACAGCAGAAACTGATCCTGATTACTCGTGCGGACTCGACCGGTGTGGGTCACCCCGAACAGATCGAGTTCGTCGTCGCGCGGGCGCACCATGGGGACACTCACGTCTTGCGTTGACTGCATGTCCCCAGAATGCGCCCCCTCCCGAGCATGGGCAAGCGGCGACCCCATCCGTTAACGGCAGTCAGGGGTATGCCTTCAACTGGCGAGCCCAACCGGAAATGGCAATATTCCGCGCGCTTCATCGACGGCCATGCTCCCCCCTGGGAGCGATCGAAACACTGCGGAGATCCCGGTCGTTTGGATGACTCCGACCACTTGAGAGTCCCCGTGAGTACCACCCCTACCTGCATCATCACCGGCGCCTCCTCGGGCGTGGGTCTCTACGGCGCGGCGGCGCTGGCCAAGCGCGGCTGGCACGTGGTGATGGCGTGCCGAGATCTACCCAAGGCCACGGCCGCGGCCGACGCGCTGGGTATCGCGCCTGAGCGTCGGAGCATCCTGCACATCGATCTGGGCTCGCAGGCGAGTATACGGGCCTTCGTCGACGCCTTTCGCGCGCTGGGACGCCCGCTCGACGCGCTCGTGTGCAACGCGGCGGTGTATCTCCCCCGGCTCACCGAACCGGCACGCAGCCCCGAAGGGTACGAGATCAGCGTGGCCACGAACCACTTCGGCCATTTCCTGCTCGCCAACCTCCTGCTCCGCGATCTCGAGCAGAGCACGCATCCGTCACGCCGGCTGATCATCCTTGGTACGGTCACCGCCAACTACGAGGAGTTCGGCGGCAAGATCCCCATTCCCGCGCCGGCCGACATCGGCAATCTCGAGGGACTCGAGGCTGGCTTCACGGCGCCGATCGCGATGATCAACGGCAAGGAGTTCAAGCCGGGCAAGGCGTACAAGGACTCGAAGCTGTGCAACATGATTACGGGGCGTGAGCTACATCGGCGGTATCACGAGCAGACCGGCATCGTGTTCAACACCCTCTACCCCGGGTGCGTGGCCGACACGCCGCTCTTCCGCCATACGCCGCGCGCGTTCCAGGTCATCTTCCCCTGGTTCCA
>NZ_JBIJAW010000173.1:0-6941 GCF_044345575.1 Gemmatimonas sp. | reverse complement strand
ATCGCACCGATGGACTGCACGCACTTTCGCAAACACCACCTCGCGTATCTCGACGATACGCTGCCGGGCCACCTGATGGCCGCTGCGCAGCGTCACGTGCTCGACTGTGATGGGTGTGCGGCCCACGACACGCTGGTCCGGCGGTCGCTCATGGTGGTGCACAACGTGCGACCCGCGCTCCCCGGGCTTGAACCGAGCACCGCGTTCCAGTCGAAGCTGCAGGCCCGGCTGGCCGAGTGTCGGGCCGAGCGCAGCGCCGCCCTCGCAGGTTCGCTGGGCGGCTCCGTGATGCCGCCGGTGGCGCACAACCGGTTCGTCTCGCCATCGCGCACCATGCTCGCCATGGCAGCGAGTGCGGTCATCGGGGCCCTCGCGATCCAGGCGCTTCGCCGTGACACGGCGCCCACCATTGCCATGCAGCCAGTGATGGCCATGCCCCCGGCGCCGGTCTCGGGGGCCCCGTACCTCAATCCCGCGCTCAAGCAGGCCATGGCCACCGGCGCCCCGGCGTGGCCGGCCACGATGATGGTCGACGAGGCGCCGGTGGGGTTCGTGAATGCGCAGTACCGCTTCGCCGAGATGCGCTGAGCGACGCGTCGCCGCGAAAATTCGCCACGAAAAGACGAACAGGGGCTCACCGGCCCCTGTTATTTTGTGCCCATGCCCCCGAAGTCCGCCGCGCCCACCGCGAAGGAAGCCTCCCCCCTCCGAGTCGTCCAGGCCGCGATTCAGGCGCGGCAGTTCGCGCCCGTGTACTACCTGCACGGTGATGACGACTACCTGAAGGACGCGGCCATTCGCGATCTGCTGCAGGCGGCGATCGATCCGTCCACGCGCGACTTCAATCTCGAACAGCGTCGTGGTGGTGATCTCGACGCCGAAGCGGTGGCGAGCCTGCTCACCACACCGCCGATGCTCGCCGAACGACGGGCCGTCGTGCTGCGCGACGTGACCGGGCTCAAGAAGGCGCCCCGCGCGCAGCTGGACAAATACCTGCAGCGTCCGGCGAACGACACGCTCCTGCTGCTCGTGAGTCCGGCGGGCACGAAGGCCGACAGCGCGCTCGCCGATGCGAGTGTCTCCCTCGATTTCGCGCCGCTTACGCCTGAGCGCGTGCGCAAGTGGATCGCGCATCACGCCGGCACGGCGCTGCAGGTGGATATCGCCGACGACGCGGCCCAGCTGCTGCAGCAGGCGGTGGGGAACGACCTGCATCTGCTTGCGGCCGAACTCGACAAATGTGCCAGCTATGTGCTGGGTGCGCACGAGGCGGCCGGTACCGCCAGTGAGGGGACGCGCGCGCTCATCGATGTCGACGCCGTATCGGCGGTGGTCGGCGTGCGGCGTGGCGAAACCGTGACCGACCTGCTCGATGCCGTCGCGCGCCACGATGCGAACACGGCCGTGAATCTGGTGGGGCACGTGTTGGGGCAGCCCAAGGTGACCGCCGTGCAGGTGGTGATGATGCTCGCCACGCAGGCGTTTGCCTTGCGTTTCGGTCGCGCACGTCGTGACGCCGGTATTCCCACGCCGCGACTGCCGCAGGAGTACTTCGCGTTTCTCAAGGAAACGGGTGGCTATCCCGGGCGCCCCTGGGGCGAAGCGGCGTCCGCCTGGACCAAGGCGACGGACAGCTGGAGCGCCGACGCGTGCGAACGCGCGCTCACGCTGCTGCTGGAAGCCGACATGGCACTCAAGGACACGCGCGTGTCCAACGAAGAACAGTTGCTCACCAGTCTCGTGCTGGCGCTGTGCGCCACACGGGCGCGGCGAGCGGCGTAACGAGGCATGATGACACGACTCACGATGTGGTGGGGCACCGCGACGCTCGCGCTCGGGTTGGCCCTGCCGACGGCGCTCACCGCCCAGACGACGACCGTCTCTCCGGCCATGGACCGTGCGATCGCCCGTGCACGCGCGGCGGTGGATGCCGGCAACGGCGACAACGCCCGCACCGTGCTGGACTCGCTCGTGGCGGCTTCGCCGTCGGGGAGCAATGACCTCGCCGAGGCGCTGTTCTGGCGCGCCACGCTGGCCGAGCGACTTGGCGATGCCGAACGCGACTGGAAGCGGCTCGTGATCGACGTGCCACTCGCGCCGCGCGCCAGCGATGCGCTGTTGCGCCTGGGGGAACTCGAGATGCTGCGCGGCCATCCCGCCGATGCGCGCACGTACTTCGCGCGTGTGGTGCGCGAGTTCCCGGCTCCGTCAACGCGGGCCCGCAGCCAGCTGTGGATCGCGAAGAGCTATGCGGCACAGCGCGACATGCCGCGCGCCTGCGTGTCGCTCGCCGACGCCTCGGCTATCGGTGTGCCGGACGGCGAACTCCGGCTGCAGGCCGAAGAGATGGGCCGGCAGTGCGCCACCATCGACCGCAAGCTCATCGCGCAGGTGATGGCGGATACCGTGGCGCCGGCGAAAGCCACTGGCGCGAAAGGCACTGGCGCGAACGCCGTCGGGGCGAAGCCGGCGGCTGCCGCCCGGGTGGCGGAGGTGCCGAAGGGGGCCCGCTTCAGTGTGCAGGTCGCCGCGTTCGATACGCGTGACGAGGCGGCGGATTTTGTGGAGCGGTTGAGTGCACGTGGCATCGAGGCGCGCATCGACGGCAGTGAGAAGCCGTTCCGGGTACGCGTCGGGTACTTTGCCACGCGTGCCGGTGCCAACGCCGAGCTGGCGAAGCTCAAGAAGGTCGGCCAGGCGGGCTTCATCGCGGAGATCGCGAAGTGAGTGGTGGGTCCGCCACGCCGTTGATGCAGCAGTACCGGGAGATCAAGGCGCGTCATCAGGATGCGATCCTGTTTTTCCGCATGGGCGACTTCTACGAGATGTTCTACGAAGACGCCGAAGTGGCCTCGCGTGCGATTGGACTCACGCTGACGTCGCGCAACAACGGTGGGGCGGCCGAGGTACCGCTGGCCGGCATTCCGGTAAAGGCGGCGGCGGAGTATCTGCGCCGGTTGGTGGGGCAGGGGTATCGTGTCGCGATCTGTGAGCAGGTGGAAGACCCGAAGCTCGCCAAGGGGATCGTGAAGCGTGAGGTGATCGAAACGATCACCCCCGGTGCCGTGTTCGCCGACGATTTGCTCGATGGCGCGCGCGCGAACTACGTGTGCGCGGTGGCGATGGGGCGCGACACGATCGGCAAGCAGGCGATGCGTGACGCCGATCGCGTGCGCGAGCAGATCGGCGTGGCCGCGGCCGATCTCTCCACCGGTGAACTTCGCCTGTTCGTGGTGACGACCGCCGACGCACCGGCGGTGCTGGCCCGATTGGCGCCGCGCGAACTGCTGCTCGTGCGCAAGCCGGCCGGTGAGTCGCCGCACGCCGAAATCGAGGCGGCGCTGCGTGTGGTGGACAACGCGCTGGTCACTGAGCGGGAAGGGTGGGAGTTCGACGCGCAGCTCGCGGCCGACGAGCTCACGCGCCAGTTCGCCATCAGCAGTCTCGAAGGGTTCGGGCTCGGTACCGACGATGCCGCCGCCGTGGGTGCGGCGGGGGCGCTGCTGCGCTACCTGCGCGAACTGCAGCCTGGCGGTCTGCCCCATCTCGCGCGTCCCATCGTGGAGCGGCCGGGCGGTGTGATGCCGCTCGACGAAATGACGCGTCGCAATCTCGAACTGGTGGAGTCGCTGCGCGGCGGTGACGTGGCCGGGACGCTACTCAGCGTGCTCGATCGCACGACCACCCCCATGGGGCAGCGCCTGCTGCGCCAGTGGTTGTTGGCGCCACTGCTCGAACGAGACCTCATCGAGCGGCGCCTCGACGCGGTCACCGTACTCGTGCGTGATCCCGTGGGGCGTACCGCACTGCGCGACGCGCTCGATGGCGTGCGCGATGTGGAGCGTCTCGCCAGCAAGGCCGCGGCCGGCCGGGCCACACCGCGCGAAATGCGCGCGCTCGGCGATTCGCTCGCGCGTTTGCCACAGGTGGCGAAGGCGGTACGCGACGTGCTGTCGCACGCCAACCAGGGCGGCTCAGCGGGCGGTGAGCTCGCGGCCATGCTGCACGACTGGGACGATGGTGCCGATTGCGCGGCGAAGCTCACGCACATGCTGGTGGCGCGCCCACCGCTCATGATCGGCGAGGAAGACACCATCGCGCCCGGGGTGGATCCCGATCTCGATGAACTGCGTGCCTTGCGTGACGGCGGCAAGGACGCGATTGCCACGATTCAGCAGCAGGAGCGCGCGCGCACCGGCATCAGCAGCCTCAAGGTGGGCTACAACAAGGTGTTCGGGTATTTCCTCGAAATCTCGAACGCCAACAAGCACCTCGTTCCCGACGATTATCAGCGTCGGCAGACGCTCACGGGCGCCGAGCGCTACGTGACGCCGGCGCTCAAGGAGTACGAGGAGAAGGTGCTGAGCGCGGCGGAGCGCATCGAAACACGCGAGCGCGAACTGTTCGAGGCGTTGCGTCGCGAGGCCGGTGCGGCGATTGCGCGCTGGCAGCAGGTGGCGCGCCGCGTGGCGACGATCGACGTGCTGGCGAGTTTCGCCGACACGGCTGAACGCGAACAGTATGTGCGCCCCGAGCTGCACGATGATTTCGATATGGAGATCGTGGCCGGTCGTCATCCCGTCGTGGAGCGCATGATGGCGCGTGAGAAGTTCATTCCGAACGATCTCGTGCTTACCGACGACGCGCAGCTGATTGTGCTCACCGGCCCCAACATGGCCGGTAAGAGCACCATTCTGCGTCAGGTGGGGCTCATTCAGCTGCTGGCGCAGGTGGGGGCGTACGTGCCCGCCCGCAAGGCGCGGCTCCCGATCGTGGATCGCCTGTTTACGCGCGTGGGCGCGAGCGACAATCTCGTACGCGGCCAGTCCACGTTCATGGTGGAGATGAGCGAGACGAGTGCCATTCTGCATACCGCGACGCGACGCTCCCTGGTGCTGCTCGATGAAATCGGGCGCGGTACCAGTACGTACGACGGCGTGAGCATTGCCTGGAGCGTGAGCGAGCATCTGCACGATGCCATCGGGTGCAAGACGGTGTTCGCCACGCACTATCACGAACTCACGCAGCTGGCGAACGAGCTGGCGGGCGTGCGCAACTTCACGGTGGCCGTGCGTGAAGTGGGCGATCAGGTGCTGTTCCTGCACCGGCTCATTCCCGGCGGCGCCGATCGCAGTTACGGCATTGAAGTCGGGCGCCTCGCGGGGCTGCCCTCACCGGTCATCGCGCGTGCCAAGGAAGTGCTGGCGCTGCTCGAAGGCGAAGGCGAGCAGATGGCGGCGCGTCTCACCGCCGACGGTATGCAGGCGCCGGTGAGCACCAAGCGTCGTGGTCCGCGGCTCAAGCATCAGCTCAACGCTGACCAGTTGGGCTTCTTCGCCGAGCCGGCACCGCCGGTAGACGAAGCCGCCTCGCGTCTCAAGGCTGCCGTGAGCGCGCTCGACACCGACAGCATGACGCCGCTCGAGGCGCTCACCACGCTGGCCGCCCTCAAGAAGGGCGCTGCCACGCCGTGATGGCGCCACGATGACCGCGGGCGAGACGACAGTGGTACCGCCGAAGCCTACCAAGGCCGACCTCGAGGCGGCCGTGCACAAGACAGTGCCCGATCTCGTGGCGCCGAATCTCAAGGTGCTGTTCTGCGGCATCAACCCGGGGCTCTACACGGCGGCGCTCGGTCATCATTTCGGCCGGCCCGGCAATCGATTCTGGCCGGCTCTGCACGGTGCCGGGTTCACCCCGCGGCTGTTCAAGCCGTGGGAGGAACACGACCTGCTGCCGCTGGGGTACGGGATCACCAACATGGTGCCGCGTACCACGGCGGCCGCGTCGGAGCTCACGCCCGACGAGTACGTCGAAGGCGGCAAGCGTCTTACCCGGCTCGTGCAGCACCATACCCCGCGCGTGGTGGCCTTCCTCGGCATTGGTGCGTACCGTTCGGCGTTCGGTCGACCCAAGGCGCAGCTCGGGCTGCAGGATGAACGGCTCGCGGCGAGTCGCCTGTGGGCGTTGCCGAGTCCGAGCGGCCTCAACGCGAATCACCAGCTCGCCGATCTCGTCGCGCTGCTGCGCGATCTCCGCGAGTGGGTCGAGCAGCACTGACATTCCCACCATCTTCCGTGACCGTCATGTCGCACGTTTCGCCATCCCGTGGTCGCTCGCGCGCTTCTGCCGCGATGATTGCGCTTTCCACGCTCGCGTTCGTGGGCACCACCGGCGCGTTCGGTGCCTGCAGTGATGGCGACCCGCAGCCGGCGGTGAATGCAGATAGTACGACCGCGGCCGCACCAGCCGCCTCCAGAACGCCGACCTACACGGTCGAGGTGGTGGCCGAGTATCCGCACGATACGGCGGCCTTCACGCAGGGGCTGCTGTGGCACGAGGGGCGGCTGTTCGAAAGCACTGGCCAGGTGGGCACATCGAACATCCGCGAAGTGACGCTCGCGTCAGGCAAGGTGGTGCGTCAGCAGGATCTCGAGGAGCCGCACTTCGGCGAAGGGATCGTGATTCTTGGCAACACGCTCTACCAGATCACCTGGCAGAGCGGTAAGGCGTTCACGTACGACTGGAAGACCTTCAAGCGTACGGGCGAGTTCAAGTACGACGGCGAAGGATGGGGGCTCACCACCGACGGCACGTCGATCATCATGAGCAATGGCAGCAACGTGCTCATCTACCGCGATCCCAAGACGTTCGCCGCCATGAAGGCGGTGGAGGTGAAGGATCAGGGGAACACGGTGCCGCAGCTCAACGAGCTCGAGTGGGTGAAGGGGGAGATCTGGGCCAACGTGTGGCAGAAGGATTCGATCGCGCGCATCGACCCGGCCACAGGTGAGGTGAAGGGCTGGATCGACCTCACCGGCATTCTGCCGAAGCTCGATCGCACCGGCAAGGAAGACGTGCTGAACGGCATCGCCTACGACGTGGCCACCGACAAGATCCACGTGACGGGAAAGTTGTGGCCGAAGGTGTATGAGGTTCGG
>NZ_JBIJAW010000020.1:0-21855 GCF_044345575.1 Gemmatimonas sp. | reverse complement strand
CTCCGGTGGCTGGTAGCTGAGGGCGATGCGCGGGGCGTGCGACGCATCGCCGTGGAACTGCGCGCGCTGCGCGAAGCGCTGGCCACCCTCGACGAGACACGGACCGCGCGCGACGAGCAGCTGCGGCGCTCTTCCGAACTCGATCGCGAACTCCAGGCCGCGCTCGCGATGCTCGGCCCGGGGACGGCCGTCGACGGGAATGGCACACTGGTGCAGCGGCTCATGCGCCTGCGCGAGCGCCTCGCCGAAGACACCGCCACGCGCCGGCAGCTCACGCTCGAGCGAGACGCCTGGCGGGCCATGTGCACCTTGCTCACGCACACGCGCGCGGGCGCGCAGGAGCTGATCGAGCACACGGAGTACGAGCGGGATCACGCCGTGGCGCAGCTCACGGTGATGCAGGAGCGCGTCATGGAGCTGACCGTGTTGCACGACGACGCCGCGGCCCAAGCGCACGTGGCCCGGCAGGAGCTCGCCGATCTACGCGAGCAGTTGCGGCAATGGAGTGGAACGGTAGAGCGCGCGCTCGCGGCGCTGGCGAGCGGGGCGAGAGAACTCGCGGACTGAGCGCCCGACGGTTACGCGCTCATCAGCGTGGTCACCGACGGGCTCATGACGGCGCGCACGACCGACTCCTTGAGATAGCCCATCTCGACGGCGTAGTTGGCCAGCTTGCGCTGCAGCAGGCGGCGACCGCGGAAGAGCCGCGACTTCACCGTGCCTTCCGGTACGCCGAGCACGTTCGCGATTTCGGCGTAGCGCAGCCCCTGCAGATCACTCAGAACGACGGCCGAGCGATACTCCTCGGGGAGCGAGCGGATGGCACGCGTGATCTCTTCATCGAGGAACGAGTCGTAGAACTTGCTCTCGGGATCGGCCTCGCCGACTGCCTCGAAGAGCGCCCATCCCTCGGTATCCTCGGGCTGCTGCACTTCGCGCGCATCGATGCGGCGCTTGCGGCTTACGAAGACATGGTAGAGGATCGTGAAGAGCCAGGCGCGGATGTTCGTCCCGAGGTGGTACTGCTCCCAGCGCTCGAGGGCGCGCAGGAGTGTGTCCGACACGAGGTCCTCGGCGTCGTCGCGTGACCGGGCGAGTTTGAGCGCGAAGGAATACAGCGCATCCAGGTGCACCAGCGCTTCGCGCTCGAACTGCGCACGGCGGGCAGCACGATCGGCCAACGACGCCGCCTCGGCCCGTTGGGCCGTCTTCGCGTCGTCGCGCATCGTCGTCTGCTCCATCACTGTGTCGTCCATGCTCACCATGATCCGTCTCCAAGGGGTCGCACTCGCGACCATCGCGTCATCCTGTCACCGAAGAGACCGACATGTCCCTTCTTGTGTTCTCGATCCATACCCGTTTGAGGCTGCCGGAGGCCTACTCGAGATTCCGGCTGTTCTGCAGGACCGCGCCGTCGCGGACATGCATGGCGATGAAGCGTTTGAGATCGGCCGCGATCCCCTCGAGCACCGAGAGATCACGTTTTACTCGCGTCATGAGCACGGCACCCTCGAGTGCCGCGATGATGAACCGCGACAGGCGCACCGCATCCACATCGTCGTGCAGCTGCGGGCGCGCTTCCCAGAGCAACGAGCGGATCTGACTGGCCCATCGCTCGAACACCGCCTCGATACGCACTCGGAACCCCTCGTGCGCATCGGCCAGCTCGGCGGCCAGGTTGCCGAACGGAGACCCCCGACGGCCACCACTCTCCGACTGCAGGGCGACCACGGCGTCGATGAACAGATTCAAACGCTCCAGCGGATCGATCATCGGTTCACGCAGGATCGCCAGACCACGCTCGGCAAACCGCTCGAACTGCCGATTCAGTACCTCGTAGCCCAATTCCTCCTTGGACTTGAAGTAGTGATAGAAGTGGCTCTTGCCACTCAGCTTCGCCCCCTTGATCACGTCATCCACCGAGGTGGACGTGAACCCGCGCTCGGAAATGAGCGTGGCGGCGGCGTCGAGGATCTGCGTGCGTCTGTCTGACATCGTGGGCATATGATAGGACCATACGGTCCTATGCGCAAGAGTGACTTTTTCTGAGAATCAACACATTATATCACAGTCACTTAGGCCAGCCCATCCATTTTCCGCCGAGCGGTGCATCCTTCCGTGGAATCCATCAAATTAGGACCGATCGGTCCTAACGAAGAATCCCCGCCGAACATGGCGCCCCGCCTCGTCGAGGTTGTGCGGACCTACCTCAGCCTCCCGAGCCTCGCCGACCTCCAACCGTCATCGGCGCCCGCACTGGCCGTGCGCCTCGAGCGACTCGATCCCTGCCCCGTCGACCACTGGCGCGCCTTGTACGCCCAGATCGGTGCCCCATGGCACTGGCACGACCGGGACGCCTGGGAAGACGAGCGTGTCCAGCAGCACCTCGCCCGCGCCGAGGTACAGGTCTACCGGCTCGTCGTTGATCCCGATGGCGGCGTGTCTACGACCGCCGGATTTCTCGAACTCGAACGCCACCAGGATGGAGCGACGGAGATCGTCTACCTCGGCATCGATCGCACCGTCTTCGGCCGGGGCATCGGCGGGTGGTTGCTGACCGAAGCCGTGCGCCTCGCGTTTGCCGACGGTGCCAATCGTGTGTGGTTGCACACGTGCACGCTCGACGGCCCGGCGGCGTTGCCGAACTACCAGCAGCGCGGCTTTCGGATCGAACGCACCGAGACGTACGAGGCGACGCTGCCAACTTGAGGCGGCGGCACGGGGAAAGGCGGGAGGTAACGGCGGGCCGTAACGGCGGGCCGTAACGGCGGGCCGTAACGGCGCTGACCAGCAGACGGCAGACGGCAGGAACCACAGCACGCAGTCACGGAGGAGTGTGGTAGAACAAAACGGGCGCCACCGCTTCGCGGGGCGCCCGATTTCCTTTGCGGTGGGGACATCGGCGGCGCGCGAAGCGCAGACCGCCGCTTTCCTAATTTCTCCCCAACTGCGTGCTGTAGTTCCTGCCGTCTGCCGTCTGCAGTTCAGGCGCAGTCACCCCCCGCAGTTACCGCCGCTTTCTCCCCGGATGCCGCCCCCCTCCACCCTTGCGGTACCCACCGCCCGGCTTCCCTCCGCGGCTCCACTCACCGCGATTCCCCTCGCCGCGACGCTCTCCGCGTCTCCCACCTTCGGCGGCGCCCCGCTTCCGCGCATCGTGCGCCGCGCGCTCCTCATCGGTGAACGGCAGATCGAGCTTGTCCTGCAGTTCCAGCAGATCGTCGGCGCGTACGGAGCCGCGCTGGCCTCGCGGTACCACGAAGCGCAGCGCACGATCGAGCGTTGGCAACTCTTCTGTCACCATCGTGCGCGCCACCTTCTCGGGTAACCGCAGCCGCGCCACGGGCACGCTCCCGCCATCGTGTTCTTCCACGTCGTAGTCGATGCTCACCGTACGATCGCGGATCTCCACCGCGCCCGGCAGCGCACGCGCCGCGGCCAGCTGCGCGTCGCTTACCCAGTCGCGACGGTCGAGCAGCATGGGCAATGCGCGGATCTCTTCCCAACTCGTGGCCTGCCCCATGCGCGCCTCGTACCACGCCGTGAGCTCTGCCTGCCCGAGCCGCGGTGTGATCCCGCCGAGGCGTCGCCACACTTCACGTACCTCTTCCACGATGGGCTGATTGCGCCGCACCGCGCTGTGGCGGAGTTCACTGCGCGCCGCCGCTTCCGCCAACAGATGACGCGCCCCCTTGGCATACTCCGGCGGAAACACCGGCAGTGGCTCGCTCTCGCGCGAAAGCTCGAACCCGTAATAGGTCACGCGACGACGCAGCAGCACCGGCGAGTGCTTGCGATCGGCATCGAGGGCAAGCTCGGGCTCGTGGCGATGCGCATGCTGACGCACAAGATCCATCGACAGCTGCGTGCCCTCGATGGCCGCGCGCGGAATACCGTGGCGATCGGCGAAGTAGCGCAGCGAACCCGCCACCGCGCCCCACGACCCGCACACACTCGTCTTGGACACCCGCGCCTCGTGTCCGTCGACGGTCTCTTCCTCGATCACGAGATCGAAGGGCATGTAGCGAGCCAGCAATTCGCCAAAACGCCGATGCATGGCCGCGCCCGCGATGGGCAGCGTCTGCGGCAAGGGCATACCCACGCTGCGATACACGCTGGCCATCGCCAGCGCGGCATCCTCCAGCGCCTTCACCAATACGCCGCGCTGCTCGGCCCAGTGCGCGATGCGCTCGGCCTCGAACAGATGCCGCGGCAGCCCATACACCTCACCGATATACCCGGCCACGCGGAATCCTTCCGCATACAGGTTGTACGCCGTGAGATGATCGCTGCCGCGTACGACGAGCCCCTCGAGATCACGCCCTTCGCGCGTCATGCGATGGAGACTCTCCACGCCACTCATCACGGCGAGCGCCGGCAGCAGGTCGTCGTCGCCGTTCACGATCAACTCGCCCCACGCACGCTCTACCGGCAACGCCTCCACGGCACGCCCGTAGGCGGTGAGGCGACCGTTCTCCACCAGGCCGCGCTCCTCGAGCAACGTGAGCGCCTTGCGATACGACGCACGATCGAGCGGCACCGGCAGGTCGAGCGAATCGGCGCGCACCCCGAGATCGGCGCAGGTGAGCGCCACGCGTTCACTGTCGCCGGCAAGCTGAAACTCGGGTTCGGTCGGGCGCAGTGCCTCGAAGCGGATATCGCGATCGCTCAGGATGTACACGCGGCCGCCTTCCACGCGCCCGTGCACGCGTCCCGCCATCTGCAGGATTTCGTTGGCGCCGAGGTGCACGCGCGTGAGCACGTTGCGCCCGCGATCGATGAGATTGGTGAAGCGCGTGTCGTCGATGATGACCGTATCGAGCCCCGGCACATTGAGCGCACTCTGCCCCGCCGCCGTCATGGCGATGAAGAACGGCTTGGGTACCGCGCCCTCGAGGAACGGGCGAATCACGCGGATGGGCTCACCGCCGTGATAATGCGCCGCCGTGATGCGAGGGAAGCGATGTCGCACCCATTCAGCCGCTTCCTCCACACTCGCACGCGTGGGAAGAAAGATCGCCACGCCGCGTTCACTGCGCGCGAGCTTCTGCAGGAAGCGCTCGTCGAGGAAGGTGAGCGGCTGCTTGCGCTCCACTTCCACTTTCGCGGCCTTCGTGGCGTCGAACGCCGTCACCTGGAGCACGTCGGCGCTGTCGAGATAGCGCGAGTAGAACGAAGGATCGACCGTGGCCGACAGCCAGATGAAGCGGCATCCCACGCGCTTGCCCAGCGCGAGACACAGCTCGAGCTCAGCGCTCGTCTGGTGAATCTCGTCGACGATGAGCGTGTCGGTGGGATGGATGTCGCCATCCTGGAACCAGCGACGCGCAATACCGGTGGTGATGATCACCACGTTCCACGTGGGCGTTTCCGGTGTGGCTTCGCGCTCGCGGTTCACCACGCCGACACGGATGTCCGTGGTGCCGAGGATCGTTTCGGCGATGGGGCGAATGGCGAGTGTCTTGCCGGTGCCCGTGCCGGCCACGATGCCGAAGCCCTCGCCGCTCGCCGCGAGGCGCCGCAGGTCATCGCCGCGCGTGCGCTCGAGGAACGTCTCGATGTGCAGCCCTACGGCGAGCTCGATCGTCTCACACGCCGCGCGCGTGGGCGCGATGACGATGATGCGGCCGGTGGCGGGCTTCGACGCGAGGAAGGTCTCGCGGTCGGGCGGCAGATAGCGGTCGGTGGTCTGTCTCACGTCTGCAATCTACCCCGGATTGCTGCGTGGGTCGCGCCAGGACCACTCAGCGCTGGATGAGCTTCACCCGCTGCCCGTTCTTGAACACTTCCACCCGATCGGCCCGGCCATCGCGGTTCATATCGGTCCATACCTGCAGCAGCTCGCTGTTGCCGTCGAGGAAGAGCGCCCGCCACGGGACCCCGCCGCGCCCCTGATCGGGGATCCGCACGATGAACTCGTTGGTGCCGAGCCACTGCATGATCTCGGTGCTCGGCCGTCCCTGCACGACGTCGAGGGCGCTGCGCATGCTCGGCAGCACCTGCGGATACGCGCGCGACGCGAATTCCGGGAGGTCATCGCACCGGCCGTCCTTGTCGCGATCGGTGCACACCGGCGGTCCGTAGCGGAGATCATCGCACCAGCCATCGCCGTCCCGGTCGAGACAGGTGGAGCTGCCATAGCCCGGCGGCGGCGCGGTCTGATTGAAGTAGCGCGGATCGTTGACCGCCCCCGGCACCACCACTCCGCCCTGGGTCACGTACCCGCCAGATGACCCCATTGGCCCTGGATGTGACGGCAGACCACTCGGATACGAAGAAGCCGGCGCGCTGGTCGCCGGCCGGTCGCCATGGAGCTGCTCGTCGGTAATCTTCTTGGCCTCCCACGCGTCGCGCGCGCGGGTATCGACCTGCGAAAGGTCGGGCGGCACGAGCGGCGGCCCCTTCTTGTCGGTGCTGCGCAGGCTCTTGACGGGGAGGTCGTCGACCTTCTTCCCCTTCGCCTTGTCCTCCCCGTAGATGACCCGACCGTTGGCAGGACGGTTGCGCACGGCCGAGGCACAATCGGTTGGGGCCGGCTGCTGCTGCGGCGGCACGCCTTCAACCCACACGCGGCACATCCCCGCCGGTGGCAGGTACTCGCGGGGTACGCCGGCTTTGTCGCTGTCGCGGTCCTTCTCCTTGTCGCGGGCCTGCCCGAAGGCCTGACCAACCGGGGCCACCAACGCGAGCACCGCGACCGCCAGGAAGAGGCGCCACGGAGCGGTGATGCGCGGTCGCGGCGAGCGCGACGCCATGGAATTCGGGAGTAACGTCACGGGCACATCCTCCAGCAGTGGCCGGCGCGTATCCAGGGTGGACCGCATCCGACCGCCTGCCGTCGTCAGGGGCAGGGGGCATGCCATCCCCGTCCATCCACGGCCGGGTCGTCCTAAGTATCGGTAGTACGGTACCCTAGGGACAGGGGGAGGATCCGCAAGGGCGCGAACGTGTCCAGGCGGGGGGACAGGGGGTGTCCCCGCTGATATCTGCGCCCCGGGACTTGAGAGAAAGAATCGAGGCGCCAGCGTGCGAACCGAGCCCGGATAGAAGTGAGCGCGAGGACTCTCGAAGTGAGAAGTGAGGGGCCTACTCGCTTCTCACCTCGAGACCGCTGACCTCTCACTTCTATCCGAGCACACTTCTCCCTCTGAAACCTCGCCGCTCAGTCTCGCCTCTCTCGCGTCTCCCCGCCTCGAGTCTCGATCAGTCCCCAAAGCTGATGCCGATCATGCGCGCCGTCTGCACGACATCGTGCTTCGGGTCTACGCGCTTCGTCTCACGCAACACTTCCTCGATCGGGATCGGCACAATGTGTGGGGACTGCAGCGCCACCATGTGCCCCCACTTCTTGTCGGCCACGGCCTGCACGGCCGCGGCACCGAAGCGCGTGGCGAGCAGACGGTCGTACCCCGTGGGCGATCCCCCGCGCTGCAGGTGCCCGAGCACCATCGAGCGCGTTTCCTTACCGGTCTGCTGCTGGATGTCGTAGGCCAGGCGTTCGGCAACGCCGCCCAGACGGCGGTCCTGCCCCGGCAGCGACGCCCCGATGATGGACTCGTTCCCCCCCTTGGGCTTCGAGCCTTCCGCCACCACGACGATGCTGAAGCGCTTTCCGCTCGCATCGCGCTCCATGATCTTCTCGCACACCTTGTCGAGTTCCCACTCGATTTCGGGGATGAGGATCACATCGGCCGTGCCCGCCACCCCGGCGTGCAGCGCGATGAAGCCGGCCTCGCGCCCCATCACTTCCAGCACCATCACGCGGTCGTGCGACTCGGCCGTGGTGTGCAGCTTGTCGATCGCTTCCATCGCCGTGTTCACGGCGGTGTCGAAGCCGAACGTGGTGATCGTCCCGGCCACGTCGTTGTCGATGGTCTTGGGCACACTCACCACCCGCACGCCCTTGGCCTGCAGCTGTTGTGCGATTTTCAACGAGCCGTCGCCGCCGATGGAGATGATGGCCTCGATCCCCAGGTTGCGGGCGTTCTCGACCAGCTCGTCGGAGCGGTCGACGTGCTGCCAGCTCCCATCCGGCTGCTGGATGGGGTAAGAGAACGGGCTGCCGCGATTGGTGGTCTTGATGATGGTACCACCCTGACTCGCGATGCCGCGGACACTGTCCACCGTGAGCGGCACGATCTCGTCTTCGCCCAGCAGCCCGGCAAAACCACGCTTGATACCCAGGACGTCCCAGCCACGGGTGCGCGCCGACAGGACGGCGGCCCGGATAACGGCGTTCAGGCCCGGGGCGTCACCGCCGCCGGTGGAAATGGCAATCCGCATGTTTCTGAAAATAACGTGGGTGATGGGGTGAGCCCCAATGTACCCACGGGGCGTGAATAGGGGAGAAGGGGGAAATGCGCCGAAATGGCACAATCCGGCGGTTTTCGGTAACGGACGGAGGATGATCCGGGTGCATCCTGGAACCGGTTCGACGAGCGCCGTGTCGACGTCCGCTGCGCCTCCCTCCGCCCCTCCCCCTCGCCCCCATGCTCCGCCCCGGCTCCACTTCCCTCGAACAACTCCTCGTTCTCACCATCCTCGGCATCCTCGCCACCCTGACTCTGGCGGGCGGCGCGCCCCTGCTCGAGGCCGCCGCCGTGGAAACCGCCGCGCGCGAATCCACCGCGCTCTTCGCCCTGGCGCGTGATCACGCCCTGTCGGCCGGCGAACGCACGGCCGTGCACCTCGACGGCGCCGGCGGACGGGTCATCGTGCACGCCGGCCCCGATACCCTGGCCACCGCCGATTTCGCCGAGCGGGGCGTGCACGTGGCGGCTACCCGGGACTCCATGGCCTACGCCCCAGACGGGCTCGGACTCGGCGGCGCCAACCTGCGCCTCGTGCTCTCCAGAGGCGCGCGCGCGGACACGATCATGGTGTCGCGACTTGGGCGCGTCGAATGGCGGTGATCCGATGTCGGACCGCCGGCACTCGACGCGGTTACGTACCGAAGTCGAACCCCGGTACCGACACTCGCGGGATCTCCTGCCCGATCACGCGTTCGATGGTGCGCACCATGCCGATCTCTTCCGCGCTCATGAACGTGTACGCGTCCCCGGTGCTCGCCGCACGGCCGGTACGACCGATACGGTGCACGTAGTCTTCCGGCTGCTGCGGCACGTCGAAGTTGATCACGTGCGTGATGCCGCTGATGTCGAGCCCACGCTGGGCGATATCGGTAGCCACCAGCACCCGCAGCTTGCCGCTCTTGAAATCTTCCAAGGCGGCCATGCGCTCACGCTGCGACTTGTCGGCGTGCATCGCGCCCGCCTGAATGCCCGCCTGCGACAGATCGCGCACCACGCGGTCGGCGCCACTCTTGGTGCGCGTGAACACCAGCACCGAGTCGTGCTCGTCGGCCTTGAGCAGGTGCACCAGTAGGTCGTTCTTCCGATGCCGGGGCACCGGGTACACCGCGTGCGTCACCGTCTTTGCCGCACCGGACCGGCGACCCACCTGCACCACCACCGGCTTGCGCAGGTACTTGCGGCCGAGTGCCTCCACTTCGGGGGGCATGGTGGCGGAGAAGAGTAGCGTCTGGCGATAGCGCGGAATCTGTTCGACGATGCGGTTGATCTGCGGCGCGAAGCCCATGTCGAGCATGCGGTCGGCTTCGTCGAGCACGAGCGTCTCGAGGTACGTGAAGTCCACGTTCCGCTTCTCGAGATGATCGAGCAGACGGCCAGGGGTGGCCACGACCACATCCACGCCGTTGCGGAGCGCGCGCTCCTGCGGCTCGTAGCCCACGCCGCCGTACACCGGAATACAGTCCACCGGCGCGTGCTTGGAGTATTTCCGCACGCTCTCCTCCACCTGCAGGCACAGCTCGCGGGTGGGGGTGAGCACGAGCACGCGGGTACGGCGCGGACCGCCCAGCAGGCGATGCACCATGGGCAGCGTGAAGCTGGCGGTCTTGCCGGTGCCCGTCTGCGCCAGCCCGATGAGGTCCCGCCCCGTCAGGGCGAGCGGAATGGCTTCGCGCTGAATGGGGGTCGGGCGCTCGTACCCGGCTTCCCGCAGGGCGTCCAACAGGGGCGCTGCCAGCCCCAGATCGGCGAAGGTTACATCGCCGACAAGCGTATCAGGATCGATGACTGTCATGTATAGCCAAGAAACATAACACCCCTCGCGACGAACGGTGGGACGAACCGCGATCGGCCGTCCCACCCGCGCGGGTCAGCTGAACTCGAGGGAGCGCCCCGCCAGCTTCGCGATGAGGGCCAGCCGGAACGTCACGTCGGCCGACAGCGCCTCCGCGTCATGGGCGCCGGGCTCTGGGGCGCTGTCGTGCAGGGGGAGCCCCGGCCAGGCCCAGGGCGGCACCTGATCGGGCATGCTCATGGAGCGTGGCGGCGTCCAGATGCCGCGCCGGCCGCGATCGTCGAGAGTGCGATCCAACAGCTTGACCCACCCTTCGTGACGCCCGAGGAAGCCGAGTCGGGCCATTGTTTCCAGCCAGCCCACCGCGCTGGGCATGTCGCCGTCGAGTGCGCTACGGGTGCTGAGGAAGTCGCCGAGCACCAGATGAGACTGCTCCACGAGATGCGCCCCGACCTGCTGCACCGGGGCCTGCCGTGGCCAGGGCTGGGTGATCCACTCGTACAGGCGATCCATGAACACGGCATGCTCGCTGCGGAACTGCGGCATGTGGGCCAGCATCACCAGCAGATGAAACGACGGCGCGGCCACCTCGACCGGCAACACGTGCTGATTGCCGATCCGCATCCACGGCTTCGCCGCGAGCGGCGAACGGAGAAACGCATCAACCCGATCGATGAGCCGACGGGCCGCCCCCCGCAACCGGGGGTCGCTCTCAAAGCCCGCCTGCGCCAGTGCGCATGCCGCGGCCTCGCGCAGCAGCAACCGCCCGCGGCGCACGAGATCCTCGTCGTCACCGTCGGGGCGGAGTTCGGCCAACAGCGTGGGGTCGTTGTCTTCGGCCAGCAACCGGAACAACAGCCGCCGGGTGGCGAGCATCCCGGGCGCCTCGAGGTCCCACCCGAGCTCGAGCAGGCGCCGGAAGGCGGGGATGGTCCCCACCCCCACGAGCTGCGAGCCGCTGGGGACACTCAGCATGCCGGCCGCCCAGGTGCCGTCACGGTCCTGCATGCCCAGCAGTTGCCAGCCAGCGCGGCTGGCATACGGCAAGCGCGCCAGCCCCGGTTCCGGCACTCGGAGGCCGGCGACCTCATGCAGCACCCGCAATTGGACAGCCGGTGCGCCGTGATCGAGCAGCCAGGTCACGGGAATGAGCACCGGGGGCGGTGGCGGCGGTGGCGGCACGAACACCGGCCGCGACACGGTGAACTCGCCGGGGACCAGTGCGGTATCGAAGTCCGCCAACGGTGGAATCGAGGGAGGAATGGTCACGATGCCGGTATTGTACGCCCCGATCCGGGGTCCGCCAGAGGGGCGAGGCGTTCCTTAACGGTTTCGGCGGGGGATACGTCTATATCTGGAGGCGTCGGACACGTCGCAAAGGCGTCGTGTGCCGGCTTCACCCCACCCACCGATCCCAATCATGAAGAACTCGCTTCGAGTCATCGCCGCCGTGGCGGCCCTCGCGATCGCCACGCCGGCCTTCGCCCAGGGCGGCGGCATGGGCGGCATGCAGATGTCCCCCGAGCAGCGAATCGCCCGTCAGAAGGAGATGCTCTTCCAGGGCATCACCCTCTCGGCGGCCCAGTCGGCCAAGGCCGATACCCTCATCATGCAGGGCATGCAGAAGCAGATGGAAGCCATGCAGGCGGCCCGTTCGGGCGGCGGGGACATGGCGTCCATGCGCGAGCAGATGCAGAAGATGAACGCCGACCGTAACGAGGCGCTCAAGGGCATCCTCACGAGCGACGCCGACAAGGCCAAGTTCGAGGAGAACCTCAAGAACATGCCGCAGGGGCGTCGCGGCGGCGTCTGAGCCGCAGCGCACCGCTCACGGGTAGCGAGCACGGGGCATCGGCATCACGCCGGTGCCCCGCTGTCATTTCCGGCATCCCGACTCCGCATTAGCGTTGAGGGCAATGGCGAACGCGGCCAACCCTCGGCGCCGGCGCACCTGAGTGCGCGGCGAGTTCGTGGACCTCGATGGGGTCCGGTTGTACTGCTATGCCTTCGGCCAGCGCGGCGTGGGGCATCCCATCGTGCTCGTGCACGGGTCATTCACGTCGTCCCACCTGTGGCAGGACGTCCTGCCGCGTCTCCCCAAGGGACACCGGGTGCTGGTGCTCGACCTGTTGGGCCACGGCCGCAGCGATCCGCCGGGGACACACGCCATGACCGTGGCCGCCCACGCGGCCCGGTTGGAGCGATTGCTCGACGTGATGGGCGTGCGCGAGGTGATGCTCGTGGGCCACGGCATGGGGGCAGCCATCGCGGCCCGCGTGGCGCATGAACACCCCGAGCGCATCGCACACCTCATGCTCGTGAACCCCACCCTGCTCGCCGGCAACGCGGCCGAGGGGCTGCTCAACCGGCGGGTGCGGCGGGTGGCGTCGATGGTGTGGTTATGGAAGCGCCTGGCGCCCGCGTGGCTCGCGTCCGCCCTGCACTCGGTGCTGCTCCCCTGCTTCGCGCATCGCGACACGGGGGCGCGGTCGCTAGACGTGTATCTCAAGCCGTTCCGCCTGCGCGAGGGGCGCGATGCCGCCTGCGCGCAGCTGTCGGCGCTGCAACGCTCGCGTGGCGACACGGTCGAGGCGCTGGCGTCGGGTGCCATCCGGTGTCCCACTGCCCTCGTGCTCGGTGACAGCGATCCTTTCCTCGACGACGCGCGCAGTGCTCGCGTGATGGACTGGGTGAAGACCGCCACCAATGGTACCGCTACCGTTCACACGCTCCCCGGCGTCGCCCATGTCGCGCCGGAGGAGGCACCCGATCGCCTGGGCACCCTCGTGGGCGAGCTCATTTCCCGCTGACTTTTTTTCATGACCGACCGACTCGATACCATGCGCGCAATGGCCGCGCGGCAGCCCAACAACGCGCTCGTGCGCTTCGGACTCGCCAACGAACTGCTCAAGGCCAACCTGCTCGAGGAGGCGGCCACCGAACTCGCGGCGTATCTGGCGGCCTACGACGACGAGGGCAACGGGTGGCTGCGCTATGCCGATGCGCTCACCGCGCTGGGTCGGCCCGACGAGGCGCGGGCCGCCTGTCAGAAGGGTATGGAGGCCGCCGCCCGCTACGGCCATGGGTCGATGGTTCAGGAATTCGAAGAGCGAGGTTACTGATGCGAATGCGGCACGCCTGACGGCGCCCGACGGCGCGCCACATTCCGGTGATTACGCTCACGAAGATCGAGGGCGGGTCCGGTGGCCCGTTGCGGGCCGTAGCGCTGGTACCGATGACGACCGCCCATTGACGCGCTTCCGGCGAGGGCGTCGATTCGGCACATGACTGCTTCCCGTCGCGACTTCGTTCGCCAGATCGGCCTGGGACTCGCCAGCGCCGCCGCCGCCGCCGACGCGCTGAGTGCCCAGGCCACCTCGACGCGAAGCGGCTCGGAACGCCTGCTCGTCGAAAACCCCCATCATCCGACACCGGCGCCGGTCGGGGTGGACCGCCTGCCACTCGCCTGGTATCAGGCCCAGTCGCGCCGGCTTCGCGAACAGGTCCGCGATCGTGGGGTCGATGTGGTGCTGCTGCAGAGCGATGTGAATCTCGTCTACTTCACCGGCTGCTTCCGCGGCAGTGGCGAGCGCACGACGTGGGCCATGATGCCCACGCGGGAGGCCGATTCGGTGTACTGGTTTTCGCCGGCCATCGATCGCGACCTGATCACGTCGTGGTGGTGTACGGAGAACGAGTACTACTTCTGCTATCCGCATGCAGAGGGCGGGTTCCCCAACCGCGGGGAGCTCACGAAGGGCGCCCGGGTCGATCTGTGGGCGTGGGTCCTCGGCAAACTCGCCGCGAAGGGCCTGGGAGACGTGACGATCGGGCTCGATCGCGAATTGACACCATCGGCGCAGCGCACCTTTGAGCGGGTGCTCCCGAACGCCAAATGGGTCGACATCAGCGACGCGTGCCTTCGCATGCAGATCATCAAGACGCCGGAAGAGATCGCCCTCACGCAGCGGGCGTACCGCTACTTCGATCTCGTGCACTGCTTCGCGCGTGACTATCTCCTCGAGCATGGCACGCGCGCCACGGATTATCAGGTGGGACAGGCGTTGTCGCAGTACGGGATCAATCTCATGATGCGCGATGTGCGACGTGACGGGCGTCCGCACACGGCCGTGGGCATGGAGGTTACCGGCCACTACGTGCGCACCGGTGTCGCCACGGCGTACCCGCACCCGAACCAGTTCTTTCACGCCCCCATTCGCAAAGGGCAGCCGGTGTACGTCAATTGCGATATCCTGCTCGGCGGGTACGGCGGCGAAGGCTATCGCAACTACATTCTCACGCCGTCCAACGCGGCGCACGATCGCATGTGGCAGGTGGTGGCCGACACCGTACAGATGATCGTCGAAGAGACGAAGCCGGGGGCAGTCTGCTCCGATATCGCCTACAAGGTGCACGCGTATCAGATCAAGCAGGGGATGCAGGAGTACATCTACCATCGCCCAGGCCATGGGCAAGGGCAGAACTTCGTGGGGCATCAACCACCGTTTCTCGCGCTCGGTGACCACTCCGTGGTCGAAGAAGGCATGACCTTCTCGGTGGAGCCCGGGCTCTACGACGAAAAGAACGGCATCGGGATCAATCCGAGTGATCGGCTCGTCGTACTCAAGGACCGGGCCGTGCTGATGAGCCGGATTCCCTTCACGAAAGAGTGGAGCTATCTCGACGTCTGACGACCGTCAGAGCCGGCGGCTCTCTTCGGCGGCATCGAGTACGTAGCCCAACTCACGCGACACCGCGCGCGCTTCCTGCGTGGCGCTCGTCACGTCGGCGGCGGCGTTCACGCCGAGGGTGCGTAGCTTCACGATGTCGAAGCGGAGACTGCGCAACGCCATGCTCGCGCTGTCGAGTTGCCGGCGCATGGTGTCACGGCGCGACTCCAGATCTTCGAGCGACGCCAGCTGACGGGTGAGCAACGACAGGCGACGCTCACGGTCGGGGCTCTGCTCCGGCTCGGCCTCCAGCACCGCGATACGTGCCCGCAAGTCGGCACGTGCCCCGCCAGGCAAGTCACGATCGAGACGCTCGAGACCGCTGGCCAGGCTGCCGATGCGCTCCAACAGCGCGTCGGCCGTTGGCTCCACATCGGGCACGAGCGCCTTGTCTTCGACTGAGAGCCCATTGGTGATCTCGGCAATCACAAGCCGATCATCGCACGCGTTGCGCACGCTGTCGCCGTAGGCCGACTGCGCCACGGCGCCGGCGGTCTTGTCCACCAACTCGGCGAGGCGCACATGGTGCGGACGGGTGTCCCTCGCGGACGGCGCACTGCGCCAGCCGTCGCTCAGCGCGGCCACGGGCGAAACACCCATGCGCCGCAGTTTGAGCGCGTTGCGCCCCGCGACGCTGAGACTCCCGAGCCCCAGCACCAGCCCAGCGAGCATGGGTGCGATGAACACCTCCTCGCCCAGCGACACACCGACAATGAGACTGCCGATCCCCATCGCTGATGATGCAGCCAACCACTTCACGTTCCGGCGGAATGACATCACGCGATCGGCCACTAGTGCCGGCGACAGCACCGGTGACAGCACTGGCGACGGCGACGGCGACGGCGACAGCGGCGGCGCGGGCGCGTGGCGTGGCGCAGGCGCCGCTTCGAAGACAGGCCGCGGCGACCAGTCTTCGGCCCGGTGGCCGAACTTGAAATCGTACGTCCACGCTAGCGCAGGAGCCGCTGGCACCGGTGCCACCGCACTCGGCATCGGCGCCGCGAGCGATCCGTCGCGCTGCGCCCGCCGCAATGTGTCGCGCAGCTGTAGTGCACTCTCCCACCGATCGGCGGGCTTCTTTGCGAGACACCGCTCGAGAATCTCCACCAACACGCGCGGTGCGTCGGGGCGATAGGCCCGCAACGACGGCGGCGTTTCGCTCACGTGCTTCATGAGCATCGCCGGGGTACTCGGCGCGTCGAACGGCAACTTGCCCGCGAGCATGAGATAGCCGATCACGCCCAGCGAGTAGAGGTCACTGCGCCCGTCCACCTCCTTGTCGCCCATGGCCTGCTCCGGGCTCATGAACGCGGGCGTACCCACGGCGATACCGGTTTGCGTAAGCCGCGACCCGCTCTCCGCCGCCCGCGCGATGCCGAAGTCGGTGACCATCGCGCGCCCCGAATCGCGATCGAGCAGCACGTTGTCGGGCTTGATGTCGCGGTGCACCACCCCGCTCGCGTGGGCGTAGGCGAGCGCATCGGCCATCTGCTCGAGCACGTTCGCCACGAAGCCGAACGACGGCCGCCCCTCGCGCAGGATGCGCGCGGCGAGGCTCTCGCCCTCCACCAGCGACATGGCAAAGCATACGAGCCCCTGCACCTCGTGCACCGCGTAGATGGGCACAATGTGCGGATGATTGAGGCGCGCGGCCGTCTGCGCCTCGCGCACGAATCGCTCGCGCACTTCCGGGCGGAACGCGAGATCGGGGGGCAGCACTTTGAGCGCCACCTTGCGCTGCAGGCGCACGTCCTCGGCGGCGTACACCACCGCCATGCCGCCGCGCCCCACCTCCTGGCCAATGAGGTAGAGGTCGCCTACAGCGGCGGTCACGCGATCGCGCAACATGCCGGCATCGGCGCCGTATGCACCATCTTTCCCGAGATTGCCGTGCATGTTGGGCGCGCGATCACCGGCGCCGCCCTGCCCCGGCTGCTGCGCGGGCGCCACGTCGGGGGTCTCGAACATCCGCGCGGTCCGGGACCTCAGGCCCGCGTTGCCGAGCGCGGTGAGGTAAGGTCGCGCACCTCATTCACCGCCTGCACGGCAATGTCCACCTCGCGCGCCATCTTCATGGCCTGTTCGGCGACGAGCGTCACGCTCTGCACGGAGCTGGAGCCGGTACGGAGTCGTACCAGATCGAGTCGCACGTTTTCGAGTGCAAGGCGGCAGCTCTCCAGCTGACCGCGACGCGCCTGCACCCGCGCCTGCCCGTCCACGAGCGCGCGACGCTCGCGACGCAGCTGCGCCAGCCGTCGCACGCGGGCTTCGCTGCCTGAGGTATCGAGCGGATTGGCTTCCGCCTCCAGCGCGGCGATCTCCTGATCGGCGCGCGCGAGCAATTCCGGAGACAGCGTGGCCTCGAGGCGCACGAGATCCTTCGCCATCGTCTCGACCTTCCGCACGAGATCGACGGCGGTATTGGCCACGTCGGGAATACGTTTGCGTTCATCAGCGGGCAGCGTGCCGAGCAGTCGACCAATCTCCTCGCGGTCGGCGCGCGCGCCCTGCACGAGGGGCAAGTAGCTCCCGAGTTCCTCATCGCGCGCCGGGGCCGCCGCGGTACGGCGCTCCGCTGACGCGGTGACGGACGCATTGGGACCACCGAGCGACAACGCGCCCGTGAGCCGGTTCCGCAGCTTGCCCTGAGCGCGAAGCTCCTCACGCTTCCGCGTGCTGAACGTCGCCATGACCGAGTTCGTGAGGTCTTCGATGACCTCGCCGAACAAGCGATGCTTGGGCTGCCGCAGGACGTCCTTCCAGTCGTACCCGTCGGACCAGAGCTTGGCGTACTGCCAGGCCATGAACACCGACCAGATGGTGGTGACGCCACCGAAGCCCGAGTCGCCGAAAATGCTGATCGCGACGAAGGCCGCGTTGACGAACAGATACGGCACCAACTGCTTGCGGAACTTCACCACCTTGGGCGATTCCCACCGCGCGAGATCTTCGGCAGTGGGCAGGTAGCTGTCATCGTTCTGCTCGCCATATGGCGCACTGTAGCGCGGCACCGGCGACGCCGCCGCGCCGGCGGTCGCCATGCCGAAACCGGCCGGCGCCGTGGTGAGCGTACGCGGCGAATAGGCAGGTGGCTGGTAGGCAGGCGGCTGGGAGGCCGCACTACCGCCGCCCGGCATGGGCATCCCACCGATGGGCGCCCCATTGAAGGTGACCGGCGAGGTCCCCAGCGGCATGCTGGCCGAGGTGGCGCCGGCCGGCGCCGGGGGTACGACGCCCGTCTTGAGCGCCTGCGACAGGTCGGTGGCCTGCTGAAAGCGATGGTCGGGATTCTTCTCGAGCAGGCGCATGACGATGGCGGCCAGGTCTGGCGGCACATCGGCGCGACGCTGAACAATGGGCACCGGCGCTTCGGCCAGATGCTTCACGAGCAGCGCCGGGGTGGTCCCGCCGATAAACGGCGGCTCACCGCACAGCATCTGATACGCCACGATGCCGAGCGAGTAGAGATCGCTGCGGGCGTCGAGATCGCGATCCCCCGAGGCCTGCTCCGGGCTCATGTAGGCAGGCGTCCCGATGGCCATGCCGGTGGCCGTCAGGCGCGCCGTATCGCCGCTGTCAGACGACGCGGCGCGTGCGATACCGAAGTCGGTCACGAGGGCGCGGCCGTCGATGCCGTCGAGCAGGATATTGTCGGGCTTGATGTCGCGGTGCACCACGCCGCGCGAATGCGCGTAGGCGAGCGCATCGGACACCTCCTGCAGCCACCGGCGCACGTTGTCGATGGGCAGCGGCCCACGCTTCTGCACCAGCGTGGCGAGGTTGTCACCATCGATACACGCCATGACGAAGAACACCAGGTTGCCCACCTCGTCGACCGAGTAGATGGGCACGATGTTCGGATGGCTCAACTGCGCGGCCGTTTCCGCCTCCCGCAGGAAGCGCGAGCGCACGTCACGCCGGAACGACAGCTCCGGCGGCAGCAGCTTGATCGCGACATGCCGCTTGAGGCGGCGGTCACGGGCGCGATACACGATGCCCATGCCACCGCGGCCGATCTCCTGATCGAGCTCGTAGGCGGCGCTGAGCGCCTGCTCTACGTGGGCACGCAGTTCGGCGTCTTCGGCGTGATGGGCGGTGTTTTCGGACACTCGGGACAGTATTCGGGGAGATGAACCGGCTTCTCTAGTGTAGCACCGGAGAGAAACGCAGAACAGCATCCCGCGGGGACGAACCGTGCCATGTGGCCGGCGGCCGGGACACCCGGCAGAATCCCCTACGGCGCCGGTCACGGCAAAGTTGCAAAATGACTCACCCGCGGTCGCTCACCGCATCCGACGCCGAAATGGCAGCGCGGCCGCACCGATCCGTCCGTTCTGTCACGCTTCTACTTGCCAAGTCTGCCGTGGTGGCGTAATCCCGACGGTGCGGATCGTGCCCTGTGGAAGGGCGCCATTCCCTTTGCTCAGGAATTTCTTATGGGTCAGCGCCAGACACTTCCCGTCCTCCCTCTGCGTGGGACGGTCATGTTCCCCGGAATCACCGCGCCGATTGCCGCCGGCCGGCCGGGCACCCTTCGCGCCATCGAAACGGCGCTCAAGGGTGACCGGCTCGTGTTTGCGGTCGCGCAGCGCGACAACACCGAGGAACCCACTCCCGACATTCTCTTCAGCACCGGGGTGATTGCCCGCATCGGGCAGGTGCAGCGCGGCCTCGGCGGTGTCCAGCTCCTGCTGCAGGGTGAGCAGCGGGCCACCGCCCTGCACTACGGTGAGCAGGAGGGGCATCTCACGGCCGTGATCGTCCCGGCCGAAGAGATGATGCCGCTCGACCTCAAGGATCCCGCCTTCACCGCACTCCACAAGGAAGCGCGTGAGCGCGCCGCCGAGCTGGGCGAGAAGCGCGGCCTGCCCGAGGAGGTCGTGCATCAGGTGCTCGACTCCGTGGAAGACGCCGGCCGCTTTGCCGACCTCGTCGCCGGCTACATCGAGCTCACGGTCCCCGAGAAGCAGGGACTGCTGGAGACGCTCAGCGTGGAGGAGCGCCTACGTCGCGTACTCGTGCATGTGCAGCGACAGATCGGCCTGCTCGAGGCGCAGGAAGACATCAAGAGTCAGGTGCAGGAGGAGCTGGGCGAACGCCAGCGCGAGATGTTCCTACGCGAGCAGCTCAAGGCCATCCAGAAGGAGCTGGGCGACGACGACTCCTCGAAGGAGATCACCGAGCTGCGCGAGAAGCTCAGCAAGCTCGATCTCCCCAAGGAGGCGCGTGCTGAGGTAGAGCGCGAGCTCGGGCGCCTCGAGCGCGCCGGCCGCGAAAGCATGGAAGCGCAGGTCATCCGCACCTACCTCGAGTGGATCGCCGAGCTGCCGTGGAACCGACGAAGCGACGACCACCTGGAGCTGACGCGCGCCAGCGACATCCTCGACGAGGATCACTACGGGCTCAAGGACGTGAAGGATCGCGTGCTCGAGTTCCTTGCCGTACGGCAGTTGCGCGCGCAGCAGGTGGCGGCCGAGGTCGCCACGACGGGCGAGTTCCCGGTGTCGAAGCTCAAGGGCGAGTCGACCGATGCCACGCCCGCGCTAGGGAACGGTGACGCCGATCGGCAGATTACCGACGCGAAGGAGGCCAAGGCGCGCGCCATGGCGCGGGGCCCGATTCTCCTGTTCAACGGGCCACCGGGCGTGGGCAAGACGAGCATCGCGAAGTCCATCGCGCGGGCGCTGGGTCGAGAATACGTGCGGGTGGCCCTTGGCGGCGCGCGCGACGAGGCCGACATTCGCGGTCACCGTCGCACGTACGTGGGCGCCATGCCCGGCCGCATCATCCAGGGCATGAAGCAGGCGGGCACGAAGAACCCCGTGTTCCTGCTCGACGAAGTGGACAAGCTGGGGCAGTCGTACCAGGGCGACCCGTCGAGCGCGCTGCTCGAAGTGCTCGATCCGGCGCAGAACGACTCGTTCACCGACCACTACCTCGGGGTGCCGTTCGACCTGAGCGAGGTGCTGTTCATCGCCACGTCGAATTTCATCCAGAACATCCCGGGCCCGCTACTCGACCGCATGGAGGTGGTGGCGTTCAGCGGCTATACCGAGCGCGAGAAGGCGGAGATCGCCAAGACGTATCTCGTGCCGCGGCAGTTGGAGGAGTCGGGGCTCGCCGGCCGCGAGCTCGCCTTCACCGACGAGGCGGTGATGAAGGTGATCAGCGAGTACACCCGCGAGAGCGGCGTGCGTCAGCTCGAGCGTCAGCTCGGTGCCGTGGCCCGTAAGGTGGCTCGCCGGGTGGCAGCGGGTGATGCCGCGACGATCACCGACAAGGTGATCAGCGCCGACGAGGTGCGCGAGCTGCTGGGACGCCCCAAGGTGCACCCGGAGCGCGCGGCGGAACATGACGAGGTGGGCATTTCCACGGGCATGTACTACACGCCCATGGGAGGCGACATCATGTTCGTGGAAGCGAGTATCCGCCGTGGCGGCCGCACGCGTCCGACGGACGATGAAGAGCAGGTACGGGTAGGCCCCATCTCTCTCATTCTCACCGGCCAGCTGGGCGACGTGATGAAGGAGAGCGCGCGCGCCGCGCTGACCTACGCGACGAACAACGCCGAACTGCTGGGGATTCCCGCCGAACGCGTGGCGGGGGCAAGCGAAGCGCACATCCATGTGCCGGCCGGCGCGATTCCGAAGGACGGACCGAGCGCCGGCATCGCGATTGCCACCGCGCTCGTGAGCGAGATGAGCAACCGCAAGGTGCGGCGCGATGTGAGCATGACCGGCGAGATCACGTTGCGCGGGCGCGTGCTGCCCATCGGCGGCGTGAAGGAAAAGGTGCTGGGGGCGCACCGTGCCGGCATCAAGGAAGTCATTGTGCCGAAGGCCAACGAGGCCGACCTCGACGACGTGCCGGACGAGGTGCGCCAGCAGCTCACCTTCCACTGCGTGGAGACGCTGCGCGACGTGCTCAAGATCGCGCTGGTACAGACGACGGTGGCGCAGGCGGTGGAGGAGCTCGTGGGCGTGTGACTGCGGGGCGTTGGTGACTGCGTTGGTGACTGCGT
>NZ_JBIJAW010000172.1:0-6968 GCF_044345575.1 Gemmatimonas sp. | reverse complement strand
GCGCGGGCGCTTCATAGATGGCGACGTATTCCTCGGGGCCCGTGCGCGTGAACGACAGCTTCTGGTATCCCACGCGGCGCAACTCACAGTCGAGCAGCATACGTGGCGTACCGTGGCCGAAGGTCGGACGATCGAGGTCGAGAATGACCAGGCGGCCGCCGGGCTTCATGGCGCCCGCGAGATTCCACAGCAGGGCGAACGGCTGCGTGATCTCGTGATACATGTGAATCATGAGTGCCACGTCGACACTGGCCGCCGGCAACCGCGGATCGTGGGGCTCGCCCATCACCACCCGCACATTCGCCAAGCCGTCGCGCTCTACGCGACGCTGCAGCATGCCGAGGTAGTCCGGCATGATGTCCTGGCCGTAGACCAGCCCCGATGGCCCGACGAGCTTGGACAGGCGGGCCACGTAGTACCCGTCGCCGGCGCCGATGTCGGCGACCGCCAGTCCCGGCCGGAGGCGGGCCAGACGCGCGACGGTCGTAAACTCGCCGGCGTCATCCCGGTCATCTTCGTTGATCCAGCGCGGCGCGACGATATCGGCCACGTCGCGCGCCGGTGCCGGGAAGGCGGACGCGGGCGCGCCCTGCCCCGAGGCGGGGAGGATCGTGTCGGCGCCCACGGCCACGGCGGGCGATCCGTTCACCGCCACGCGCTCGGCGGCGGGGCGGCAGGCCAACGCGGTGGACAGGAGCCAGGGCACGATGCCCAGTACTCCCAGAATTCGTAGTGGCTTCATATGCCCGGATGCCCCGCGATCTCCGTACGGCGATGGACGCGCAGGGCAGCAACCCGGCGCCCATCCATCGCGACTACCTCGAGTTCCCCACCAGGATACGACACCCGATCACCGACCTTGGGGAGTCGCCCGAGCGCCGCGAAGGCATACCCGCCCAAGGTACTCCAGTCGCCTTCCGGGATGGGCAGCTTGTGGTCGGAGCGCACATCCACGAGCGACATCGAGCCGGCCAGCTCGAGCACGCCGTCGAAGAGCAGGGCATCGCGTGAGAGCGGGTCGTACTCGTCGGCAATATCGCCGACGACTTCTTCCACGAGATCTTCCATCGTCACGATGCCCGCGGTCCCACCATACTCATCGAGCACGACCGCCAGATGCGCCCGGGTCCGCCGCAGGTCATCGAGTACTCGCTCGGCGGCCCGCGTCGCCGGGACGAAGAGCGGCTCGCGCAGATGCTCGCGCAGCGAGAAGGCCTCGGGGTGCTCGGCCAGCCAGAAGTCCTTGGCGAGAAATACGCCCACCACATCGTCGGCGGTGTCCCGGTACACCGGATACCGCGAGTAGCGCTCACGGCGCAGGATCTCGCGCAACTCGGCGAGTTCCACGTCCTCCGCGATCGCCACCATTTCGGTGCGCGGGCGCATCACGTCCAAGGCACGCTTGTTGTGGAAGTCGAACACGCCGGCGAGCATGGCCGAGTCGGACTCGTCGAGCGTCCCGTGGGCACGCGCTTGCATGACCAGCAGGCGGAGCTCCTCCGGACTGTGGACATGCTCGCCCTCCGAGACGGGCTCGACCCCCACCAGCGCCAGCAGGCGGTTGGCGGTGCCATTGAGCATGGCAATGAACGGTGACATGGCCCGGGAAAAGAGCATCAGCGGACGCGCCACCAGGCGGCTCACCCCCTCCGGGCGTGCGAGCGCAATCGATTTCGGGGCCAGCTCGCCCAGCACGATGTGCAGAAAGGTGATCACCAGAAAAGCGACTGCGATGCCGGCCCCGGTGTGCACGGCCCCGGGCTCCGGGGTGATCCCCACCTGCCGCAGGGCGATGTCCACGAGGACCGCCACGGCCGGTTCACCAATCCAGCCCAAGGCGAGCGATGCCAGCGTGATCCCCAGCTGCGTGCCTGAGATGTACCGGTCCAGCTGGGAAAGCGCGCGCTGGACCACCACGGCGCTGCTATCCCCCTCGGCCGCCATCTGGTCGATCCGGCTGCGCCGGACCGCCACCAGGGCAAACTCCGCGGCCACGAAGAAGGCATTGAGCAACACGAGCAGGAGCACGAAGAGAAGCCGGAACGTGATCGTCCCCAGGCTCAATTCGGCGTCGGCGGACAGCGCAGTATCGACAATCATGTGCCAAAGGAAACGGGCGGACGGCTGATTCGTCAGGGTAGTGCAATCTGCAAGACCTCACGGGTGTTCCCCCGTCTTGCAATCTGCATGACCTCGGATTTCCCCGCGTGTGAGATATACCCCCGCTCTTCCGCAGGACCCCATACAGGAAATGCTCGACCCCCAGCGCATGTTGCGTTGGGTCTGGCTGGCGCGCGTGGTCCTGGCCTGTGCGATTCTGGTGGCCGCCGTCTTCGTCTGGAATCAGGCGGCTCCGTCGGACACCCTGATCGCGACCTTGGCGTTTGCGGTCGCCATGCTCGCCACGGTCGGGTCGGCCATGTATGCCCAGGTCGAGCAGTTTCCGCCCGGGCACTGGTTCTATGGCGGGCAGTGTGCGATCGACCTGCTCCTCGTGACCGCCGTGGTGCACATCACCGGCGGGTGGAGCTCCCAATTCGCGGCCCTCTATATCCTCGTGATCGCGAGCGCCGCGCTGCTCCTGCCCTTTCGGGGTGGGCTCGGGGTGGCGGCCGCGGCGTGTGTGCTGTACTCCCTGGATGTGCTGTGGCTGCGGCCCGGGGTCGGGACGCCGTTCGTAGGCGTCGGCGTGCAGGTGGCCGTCTTCGCCGTGGTTGCCGTGGGGTCGGGATATGTTGCGCTCCGGCTGCGGCAGGCAGGGTCGGGTCGTGAAGCGCTGGCCGCTCAGCTGGTCAAGGTGCAGCTCGAAGCGGCGGAAATTCTTCGCACGATTCGCTCGGGCATCGTGACCGTCGACTCGCAGGGGCGCCTTCTGTACGCCAACCCGGCGGCCGGTGAGCTGCTGGGGCTCGACCTGCGTTCGTTCACCGGCAAGCCCCTCCTGCCGTCGCTGCTGCATGTGTCGCCACAGCTTGCCGACCTGCTCGAGCGCAGCGCGCGGGAACGGGTGCGGACCACTCGCGCCGAGGGCATCATCCGCCGCGGCGACGACGAGGTTGAAATCGGCGTGACCACCACGGTGGCGGATGGTGCGCGCCCTGATGGTGGCGTCACCGCTACGGCCATCTTCCAGGACATCTCCGACAGCAAGCGGCTGCAGGCGATGCACGTCCGGGCGGAACGGCTGCAGGCGGTGGCCGAATTGAGTGCGTCACTCGCCCACGAGATTCGCAATCCGCTGGCCGCCATTCGCAGTGCAACCGAGCAGCTGGCTCGGTTGCACGCCCCGGCGCCGGACGGAGACGACGATCAGCACATCCTGCACAGTCTCATTGTGCGAGAGGCTGATCGGTTGAGCCGGCTGCTTGCCGACTTCCTCGACTTTGCCCGTACGCGCGTCATGCGCCTTGCTTCCCTCGATGTCGGGGCGATGGCCCACACCGCCGCCATGCTGGCCGCATCACATCCCGACCGTGGGCCGGGGGTGCAGGTGCAAGTAGATGTCGCATCCGATCTGCCCCGACTGAATGGAGACGAGGACCTGCTGCACCGGGCCGTGTTCAACCTCGTGCTCAATGCCATCCAGGCCGTCGGCGCCAGCGGGCACGTGTTCGTTGAAGTGGATCGCCGCCAGCCCGACGGCGTGAATGGTTCCTCCGTGGCCGTGACCGGCGATCTGATCGCCATCACCGTCACCGATGATGGGCCGGGGATTCCCGACGACCTGAAGGACCGTCTGTTCGAACCGTTCGTGAGCGGTAAGGTCGGCGGCACAGGGCTCGGGCTGCCGGTGGTCCATCGCGCCGTCGAGGCGCACCGCGGCGTGGTCCTCGTGGACCGTCTGCCCCAGGGAACGCGCTTCTGCGTGGTCCTGCCTGTTTCACCGGCCATGCCGGTTCCGCCCGTTCTCACTACCGATCGCCTCGCCGGAGTTTCCGCGTGACCGCTCCCGCTGTCCTCGATGCTGCGCCCCGCGTCCTCGTTGTCGACGACGAGTCGGGGATCCTCGAATCACTCCGCATTCTGCTCAAGACCGAGGGGTTCACCCCCGTCACCGCCCATGGTGGGCGACAGGGCATCGAACGGTTCGACGAACTCAAGCCCGACATCGTGCTGACCGATGTGCGCATGCCGGATGTGACCGGGGTGCAGGTGCTGAGCCATGTGCGGCAGAGCGATCCAGAGGTGCCGGTCATTCTCATGACCGCCCAAGCTACGCTCCAGTCGGCGATGCAGGCGGTGAACGAAGGCGCCTTCTACTACATCCAGAAGCCGTTCCGCAACGACGAGCTGCTCGCCATTCTCAAGCGTGCGGCGGAACATCGTCGGTTGCGCGTCGAGAACCAGTCGCTCAAGCAGGAGATCCGCCGCCGCGACAAGAGCAGCAGCAGCCGGCCGATCGGACGCAGCAAGAGCTGGCTGGAGGTGCTGCGTCTCGCCGAGACGGTCGCGCCCACCGACTCCACCGTCCTCATCACCGGCGAGTCCGGTACCGGCAAGGAAGTCATCGCCCGGTACATCCACGATCTGAGCGCGCGTACCGACCACTCGTTCCTCTCGATCAACTGCGGGGCACTGCCCGAATCCCTCCTGGAGAGCGAACTGTTCGGGCACGTGAAGGGATCGTTCACGGGCGCGGTGAAGGACAAGATGGGCCTCTTCGCGGCAGCCAACAGCGGGACGTTCTTCCTCGACGAAATCGGCGAAACCACGCCGTCGACGCAGGTGAAGCTGCTGCGTGTGCTGCAGCAGCGTGAGGTGATTCCCGTGGGCGCAACGGAAGCGCAGTCGGTGAATACCCGCGTACTTGCCGCCACCAATCGCGACCTGGAAGACGAGATCAAGCGCGGCGCCTTCCGCGCTGACCTGTTCTATCGGTTGAACGTCATTGCCGTGCATCTACCCCCGCTGCGCCATCGCACCGAGGACATTCCGCTGCTGGCCGAAAGCTTTCTTGCCCGGTCGGCGCAGGCCCGACGCGAAGCCCCCAAGGCGCTGGGCGAGGAAACGCTCGATGCGCTGATGGCCTATGGGTGGCCGGGTAATGTGCGCGAGCTCGAGAACGCCCTCGAGCGCGCCGTCATTCTCACGCAGGGTGACACGATTCGCCCCGATGCCCTCCCTGAACGCGTGACGGCACGGCGCGCCGAACCACTGGTCAGCGAACGCACCCCCGTGACGCCCACACTGGAAGCGATCGAACGCGCGTATATTCAATGGGTGCTGCAGAACGAGGGCGGCAACAAGAGTCGCGCGGCCGACATGCTCGGTATTGATCCGTCCACGTTGTACCGAAAGCTTGCCCGCTATGGTGATGCCTGACATGTCGCGGCCGTGCGCGCGAAGCCGACGTGGATTTTCCATCATCGAACTGCTGGCGGTGATGGTCATCATCGGCGTGCTGTCCACGGTGGCCATTGTCAAGTTCGGTGATTCGAAGCGCCGGGCCTATATCGCGGCGATGAAGTCGGATCTCCACAACATCGGGATGATCGCCGAGACGAAGTTCGTGACGGAGAACACGTACGCCACGATGACGGCGCCTCGGGGGTCGGCTGGCGTGACGCTAGAGTTCAGCGGAACCGCGACGGAGTGGACGGCAAGCGCGCGACACGAGGCGTTGCCGAACTTCGTCTGCGAGATCCGCTCTGGTGGCGGAGCGGACGCCGAACCGATCTGCCGCTGACGTGGCACAACGTCGGTGAGCGCCGGACGGGCGTAGCGAATGGGCGGCGATTGGCACGGGTACCGGTGCCGGTCGCCGTTTTCGCGTTGTGCGGCAAACCGTGCAGGACACGACGGTCACAATTTGATCCAACGCGGCACAAAATGATGTAACGCATTACGACACAATGCTTTTCATTAGTCGTCTCACGTTGGCAGAATGCTTGCCATTCTTTGGAATCGACTGGCGCAGCGAATCCGGTGCGCAGCGGTCACCCCCCACTGGAGACAAACGTATGCGCACCAACCGCAAGGGCTTCACGCTCATCGAACTGCTGATCGTCGTGGTGATCATCGGCATCCTGGCCGCGATCGCGATCCCGAAGTTCGCCGACACGAAGAAGAAGGCCTACATCACGGCCATGAAGTCGGACCTGAAGAACATGGTGTCGTCGGCCGAGGCGTTCTTCTCGGACAACAACACGTACGTGGGCTACACGGCGCCGACGGGCTCGTCGGGGGTGTCGCTGTCGATGACGGCGCAGACGGCGACGGGCTGGGCGGCATCGGCGACGCATGCGAACGCCACGGGCTCGACCTGCATCATCGGCGTGGGGGCCTCGACCCCGGCCGGCCTGGCCGAGGGTGAGCCGGGCGGCGCGAGCTGCAAGTAATCGACGCAGCCGGAAGGCGAATGGGGCCGGGCGCTATGCCCGGCCCTTTTTCGTTTCCGGCGCCCGAGGAGCGCTCTCCCACAATTGCACAACGCAAGGGGATTTGCGGAAAACGCGATCAGACGAAATGTGTTGAATGGTTCAAAAAATGGAAAATATTTAATAGCAATGACTTAAATCGTGTGCCGACGTTGGTATGCGCGTTGCTCTATGGGTGGAGCGTCGGGACATGTGGTCCTGCACTTCCCCCATCAATCGGAGTTCAGTCATGCAGCGTACGCGTAAGGGTTTCACTCTCATCGAACTGCTCATCGTCGTCGTGATCATCGGCATTCTGGCTGCGATCGCGATCCCGAAGTTTGCCGACACGAAGAAGAAGGCCTACATCACGGCCATGAAGTCGGACCTGAAGAACATGGTGTCGGCGGCCGAGGCGTACTTCGCGGACAACAACACCTACGTGGGCTACACGGCGCCGACGGGCTCGTCGGGCGTGACGCTGACGATGACGGCGCAGACGGCGACGGGCTGGGCGGCATCGGCGACGCATGCGAACGCCACGGGCTCGACCTGCATCATCGGCGTGGGGGCCTCGACCCCGGCCGGCCTGGCCGAGGGTGAGCCGGGCGG
>NZ_JBIJAW010000171.1:0-6993 GCF_044345575.1 Gemmatimonas sp. | reverse complement strand
ACGTGCTCAAGACTGGCGAAAAGGACGTGCCGGCGGGAATCAAGCAGGCGATGGCCAACTCCAACACGCTGCAGGACGCCCTGATGAAGCGGCACTCGCGCGCGGGACGCACGGGCGGCGCGGTGTTCAATGCCACGATGGCGGAAATGAAGGAGCGTGGTATCGAAGCGATGATCTACTCGCACCCCATCGGCGCGCAGGGCCACGGACTCGGTGCCTCCATCGATTTCCGCAGCGCCTTGCGGAGCGACACCACCGCGCAGAATTCGCGTCTGCGGAGCGGGTCGTACATCAGCATCGAGCTCAACACCGCCACCGCCATTCCCGAGTGGGGCGGCAAGAAGCTGTTCGTGATGTTCGAAGACGACGCGCATCTCACCGAGAATGGCTTCGTGTTCTTCCGGCCACGCCAGGAACAGTTCTACATCATTCGCTGACGCTGGCGTGGCAAGCTATTTCGACCTGAGCCATCACATCGAAAGCGGGAAGGTCTACTACAAGGGCCTTCCCGCTCCCGTCATCTGCGATTTTCTGAGCCGCGAGGACTCGCGGGCCCGCTACGCGCCCGGCACCGAGTTTCACATCGGGCGCGTGGAGCTGGTGACGAACACGGGCACGTACATCGACTGCCCGTTTCATCGCTACGCGGACGGGCGGGATACCGCGGCAATGGAACTCGAGCGATTCGTGGATATTCCGGCGCTCGTGGTACGGGCCACGCATCGTGCGTCACGCGCGATCGGCCCCGAAACGTTCGCGGGGCGACAGGTGCGCGGCAAGGCCGTGCTGGTGCACACCGGGTGGGACGCGCACTGGCAGACCGACCGCTACTTCGAAGGTCACCCGCATCTCACCGAGGATGCCGCGGTGTGGCTGCGCGATGCCGGGGCGGTGCTGGTGGGCATCGACTCCTTCAATATCGATGACACCGACGGTGGCACCCGGCCGGTGCACTCGGTGCTACTGCGCGAGGAGATCCTGATCGCCGAGCATCTGACCGGTCTGGCGGCGCTCCCCGACGACGGCTTCACCTTCACGGCCGTGCCCCCCAAACTCGTGGGTGTGGGCACGTTTCCGGTGCGCGCCTTCGCGCGCACCGGCTGATCACGACGCTCAGGGCACCGGCGACGCGAAGAAGCTGTTCGTGCGCCACGCCGGCCGCTTGGCGCGGTTGGCCACGCGAATGGCAAGGTCGGCGTACATCTCGTTGAACGCCGCGGCCGTGGCGAAGTCGACCGGCTGCGTCACGTCGTCGCTCAGCTTGTGGTAGTGATCGCGCACCCACGCCTGCCACGTCTTCTCTTCGGGTGTGCCGGTGCGATAGCCCACCTTGAAGGCGAGCGCCGGAATTCCCTGCCGAATGAAGCTGTACTGATCGCTGCGCACGAACCGGTTCTGCTCGGGTTCCGGATCGGGATACACCTCGAGCCCGCGCGCCTTCGTCACCGCATCGAGATCATCGGCCAGTTCCGACTCATCGTAGCCGTAGGCGAACACGCCCTTCAGTGGAATGAGCGGCAGGAACATGTCGGTGTTGAGGTTCGCCACGATCGTCCCGTTGCGCAGCGACGGATGGGCGGCGAAGTAGCGCGACCCGAGCAGCCCCTTTTCCTCGGCGGTCACACCCACGAAGGCAAGCGTACGCTTGTTGCCGCCACGCTTCGCCACGAGCTTTGCCGTTTCGATGAGCGTGGCCGCACCCGACGCATTGTCCATCGCGCCGTTGAAGATGCTGTCGCCGGTGAGCGCAGGCCCCTTGAAGGTGCCCGTGTGGTCGGTGTGTGCGGTGTACACCACCACCTCGTTCCGCAACGTGGGATCGGTACCGGGGAGCAGGCCCACCACGTTGGGTGACGACAGCGTGCGACGGATAACGGGGAGCGTGGCGCGGAGCGACAGGTTCAGCGCCGCCGTGGGCAGCTTTTCGCCGCGACCCACGCGAGCCACCACACTGTCCCACTGAATGTTCGTCCCGGCGAAGAGACGCGCGGCGAGCGCCGGGTTCATTGTGCCATTGAGCCGCTGGCCGCGCGTATCGTCGAGCATCGTGTCGGCCAGTGCCACCGCCACGCCACCGGTACCGCCGGCTTCACTCCACGTTCCACCGGCACCAATGGCGATGATCCCCACCGCGCCAGCACGTTGCATGGCCGCCCAGCGCGAGCGTGTGCCGTGTGCCTGCAGAGGCGCCGAGAGTCCCTTGGGGACGCCGTTTACGTGCACGACGATCTTCCCCTTGAGGTCGAGGCCGGCGAGATCGTCGACACCAGCCTGCGGCAACGACAGCCCGTAGCCGGCGAATACCAGCGGCGCTTCCACATCGCCCGTGGAGGGGCGCGGTGCCAGACGCAGGTCGCGCCCCACGCTCAGTGGCGTCCACGGTCCCGAACCATCGCGCAGGGCCAATGCCACACCCGCGGCGTCGAGCCGGACCTCGACGAAGTCCACACGCTGCAACCAGCCGTCCGTACCGCCGGGAGTGAGACCGGCCGCGGCGAACTGCGCGGCGACGTACCGCACCGCACTCTCATGACCGGGCGAACCCGTGTCCCGCCCCTTGAGCGAGTCGTGCGCCAGCACCTGCACGTGACGCCACCACGACTCCGCGGCCGCCGGCACCGGCGGGCTCGCCGCCTCGGTCGCGAGACGATTGTCGAGCGCCAGCCGCGCCGTGACGGCGAGACGCTTGCATGCCTGTGCATCGACGATCGTACCCTTCGCGACCCGCTCCCACAGCTGCGCGGCCGCAGGATGCGGCATCACCAGAATGTCACACGGCAGCGTCTCGAAGAGCGTGTGAGCACGGCGGAAGTCGGCGACGCCTCCCGGATACCGCGTATTCGAGGAATAGCGGAAATCATCGGCCGAGATGGGCGACTGACTGTCAGCGTACACGAGATCCTTGCACACCGCGCCTTCACACGACTGCCATGTCCATGTGGTGCCACCGGGCGTGTGCCCGCCGGTCCGATGCGCGGTGAGCGCCAGGCGACCCACTCGCACCACCTCGCCGTCGGCAATCACCCGAACCCGCGCGACCGCAGGAAACGGGGCATTCAGGCCGAACTGCGGATCATCGTCGGTACTGGTGCCACGCTCCATCCAGCGCGCACTCGCCGCTGTCGCCGCTACCGTCGCCCCGCTGCGCGCCGCGAGCCACGCGATCCCACCGGCATGATCGTTGTGCGCGTGGGAATTGAGGATGAGCTTCACGTCGGTGAGCGTGAACCCCAACGCTTCGATGTTGCGGCGGATCAGGGGCGCCGACTCGGGCAGAGCGCCGTCGATGAGCACGTGCCCGTCGGGAGACGTGATGAGCAGCGCCGCGAGCCCGTCCGTACCCACGTAGTACGTATTGCCGAACAGCCGCACGGGGGCGTGCGGCTTGTTCCAGTCGGCGCAGCTGCTGCAGTTGGGTGTGGGCGGTACCACATCGCGATCCTGCGCCGCGAGCGGTGTGGCGAACAGGAGGCCCAGCAGGGCGCTACGGCGCAGTACACCGGGGAAGGACGTCGACACTTGCTCCTCGCAGGTGAACAGGAATCAGGATTCGTGTGTACGTGGACGCAGCAGCCAGACCGGATCGGCGCCCGGCGCGGCCACCAGCATTTCTCGCCGCTCGTAGCCGAGCGCTTCGAGCAGGTGCAAGGAGCGCTCGTTCGCTGGAGAAACGATGGCGACGATCTCGGAAAGCTGTAACCGCTCGCGCGCGTGGCGCAGCACCCCGACCACCGCTTCACGGGCGTAGCCGTGGCCGCGCGCCTCGGGCAGCAGGGCGTACCCCACGTCAGGGTGCGGCAGGGTATCGCGTCTCAGCAGTCCGCAGATGCCGATGGGCGCGCCGGTATCGAGGCGCTCGCAACACCACAAGCCGAACCCATGCTGGGCGTACGAGGCCAGTGGGCCGACATCGAGGTAGCCGCACGCATCGCCCTCGTTGCGCACGCCTCGATCGCCGATGTTCTGCAGAAAATCAGGATCGTTGAGCAGCGTCACGAGAAACGCGGCATCATCGTACGAGAGCTGACGGAGCCGTAGTCGCGCGGTGGTGAGTACGGCTCCGACCATCAGGATCGCGCGCGCCTACGCCTGCGCGGCGCGCGCCGCCTCGAGATGCGCCTGCACCCGCTTGCGGAACCGCTCGGCGATGAGGCGGCCGAGTTCCGTTTCCTTGGTGACCCACTCGGCGTTGCGGAACGCCAGCGGATTACCGACGTGCGCGCGGTACTGCTCGAGCCACGGCTCGATGCGCGTGAAGATGAGCAGTCCTTCGCCGCTGCTCTCCATCATGAATTCACCGTGCATCACGCCGTGGCGGGCCATGGAGTACACCATCTCCCAGTAGGTGCTGCACTGCCGGAAGGCAGCATTGAGCGGGTGATCGGGCTTGGTCACGGCGAGCACGTCCTCCCAGCTGGCGGGGAGGAACTTGGCGACGATGGCGTTACGCGACTCGCGCATCACGGCTTCGCGACGGAGGTCGTACAGCTTGAGCGCCAGCTCGGCGTCGTGATGGTCGGGGAAATCCTTGAGAGGCACGGACGACGGGGCAAAGGTCAGGTTGGAGGCAGGAACAGCTCACGGAACTGTACCACGTTCCCTTCCGGATCGCAGGCGTTGCAGGCGCGGAAGCGGCGGGCGGTGAATTCACGCTCGGCGGGATAGACGAAGCCGCCCAGCAGCGGCGCCATCTCGCGCGCAGCCGCCAGGCTGGGGATGGCGAAGAACAGCTTGATCGCCGTGTCCTCGCGCGGCGCCGGCACCTGCCCTTCGGGTACCGGCGACAACACGTGTGGTGGTACCCCGTGAATCACCAGTTCCGTGCGATCCGACGCGATGACCCGAAGCCCGGGCTCGATATGCACCGGCGACATCTGTACCAGCGCTTCGTAAAAGCGTGCCACCCGATCCACATCGGCCGCAAAGATCACCGCGCCACCATTCATGCCAGCCTCCGTCGAGTCCGAGTGCATTACGCCGTGGGGCGGAAGCTACGGTACGGTGCAGAGGCTGGCTACACGCATTGCGCGCCACGCCCTACGCGCCACGCGCCACGCGCCACGCGCCACGCACTACGCACTACGCACTACGCACTACGCGACACGCATCGCGCAGCGGCTCAGTAATTGAACTGCGCCTGGATGCGGAACAGGCTCCCGCGCTGCTGATTGCGCGAGCGGGTCTTGTCTTCGAAGCGCCGGTCTCCGTGATACCACTCGGTCACGAGTTCGAAGTTGGCGCTGGGCTGCCACTCCACACCCACCTCGATGTCGTTCACTTCGTGGCTGCGGGCGTCACGCTCGTGCTTCTTGCCACCGTCGTACACCTGATAGCGCACGAAGGGGAAGTACACCTGCTTGCCTCGGTTCAACCGGTATGAAGCCGTCACGAAACCGCCGCGCAGGGTCTGGGTTTCGATCGAGTCTTTCGCCGGGTTGTACTCCGGGCCTCGCCCAACGTTGTATTCGGCAAGCAAACCGAACGGCCGCGGCGTGATCGCCAGCGTCGCATTCACCCGCTCATCGGCGTAGGTCCAGTCGCTTCGTCCCTTCACCCCCGTACTGCGCTGATCCGAGGTGACCGTGTACTTGCCGGTATATGCGCTGATCCCCGGCTCGATGAGCTGCTTGCCCACGGCAAAGGGATAGCTCGCGCGGGCCACCACATGGAGGTTGTCATTCGCGTCCGGGCGATTCGCCGTCTGACC
Source organism: Gemmatimonas sp. (assembly GCF_044345575.1). Lineage (GTDB taxonomy): Bacteria > Gemmatimonadota > Gemmatimonadetes > Gemmatimonadales > Gemmatimonadaceae > Gemmatimonas. The sequence goes on along the minus strand of NZ_JBIJAW010000171.1, from coordinate 1,286 downwards.
GTTGAACGCCCCGATGGTGAGCATCCCGTAGTCACCGCTGCCCTTCCCGGTGCCTGTCGCCAATTCGGCAAGTCGCGCACGCACCTTCGTCGGGGTGTACATGAAGAACACGCCCAGATCACGCTCGTTGGAGTTCGCGCTGTTGGTCGCGTCGGCGCGATCGAGTGGCAGCCGGTTCGAGCTACTCTGCAGGTTCTCGTAGCTAAAGGGCACCTTGCTCTGCCCCAGTCGGAACCGGTAGACGTTCTGCTTGTCCACACCAACGTCGACGTACCAGTCGCGCAGCTGCGCGACGTTACCCGTGGTACCGGCAGTACTCGCGAAGTCGGGCTGCAGATAGATGAATACCTGCGGGTGAATCTGCCCCTGGACGATGAGGCGGGCCCGACGGATGAAGAAGCCGCCGTTCTGCCCCCAACTACGATCACACTGCTCGCACGCGAACTGGTCGTTGGTCTCGAACAAGCGATTGTATCGAATCTGGCCGTAGCCGCGAATGCGGAAGGACTCATACCACGGCTTGGCCGCCGCCGGCGCTGGTGCCGTCGCAGACTGGGCCTGCATGGACGCTGCGGGCACCAGCACGAGGGTGGCCAGCGCGAAGCAACGAACTACTCGAAACAGCTGCGGAAGAAGCGGCATGTAAAGACTGGGATACGCGTCGGTAACGAAGCGGACCCACGAGTCTACTCAGGCCGTTACATGTAACCGATCGTCGTGACACGACGGTTACAGTTGTTACGAAGGGGTTACCGCGGCATGCGACAATTGGTGTTTTCTTCGGTTTTTGTTCGCACAATCAGCGACGGTCAGCTGGATCGTGCCGGAAAACCACCCCGCCCTTCATCACGAATGTCACGTGTTCGAGCTGGCGAATGTCACGGAGCGGATCGCCCGGCACGGCGACAATGTCGGCCAGTTTGCCGGTCGCCAACGAGCCAATGCGATCCTGCATGCCGAGGATCTCGGCGTTGAGCGAGGTGGCGGAGACGATGGACGCCATCGCGGACTCACCGAGCCGCGCGCGTTCGCCGAATTCGCGGGCGTTCTGGCCATGCGGAATGACCATCGCGTCCGTGGCGAACCCAATGGGAATGCCGGCCGCCAACGCCCGGCGGAATCCGGCGTCCTTGATCGCGCTCACCTGGCGTGACCGGACCCGTTCGCTCTCGGGGACAGGGCTGTCGGGACGCTCGATCGCCGCCGACGTGTACAGCGTGGGTACGTAGAAGGTGCCGCGATTCGTCGCCTTGAGGAGCGTGATCGCCTCGTCGTCGAGGTAGGAG
>NZ_JBIJAW010000019.1:0-22083 GCF_044345575.1 Gemmatimonas sp. | reverse complement strand
AGGCCCCCCACAATGACCACGCTCAGCCCCGCGAAGATCCACCGCGACCCCGGACCGAGGTGCATGCCGAAGGCCGCCCCCGGGTTATAGGCGAGGGTGAAACGCACCACGTCGCCAATGATGTCGTGCGGCATGTGGCGGGGAACGAGATGCTCGACGGCCAGCGCCTTGGTTACGAAATCGAGCACAACCGTGATCGCGACGATCACCCAGAAGCGCACGGTGGAGGACGCGGCGGGCGTATCGAGCAGCTCCGCATCGGCGGCAACGGAGCGCGCGGCGGGCGGCCGGGTAGTAGACGGCATGGTCAAGGGGCGTAATCGGCCGTATCGGAGGGAGCGGCCGCCTGTGCGCGAGCCGCTTCGGCTAGTTCCCCCTCCCGACGTTCTTCGTTCCACAGCACCAACGCGAGCAGCATCGCACCGCCGCTCACGGCAATGTCGGCCACGTTGAACGTGGGCCAGCGATGAATGCCGAATCCGATGTCGATAAAGTCCACGACCCCGTACTCGGAGCGGATGCGATCGACGACATTCCCCACCGCACCCGCCGCGACCAGCCCGATAGCCAGCACGCGGCGGTAGTCACCGTCTTCGGTCTGCCGGTAGAGACGGCTCAGGATCACGAGTGCGCCGGCCGTGAGCCCCATGAAGATCCAGCGCGAGTACGGACCCAGGTGCAGCCCAAACGCCGCCCCCGGGTTGTACACGAGCGCGAAGCGAAGCCACTCACCGAACACCGGCTGCGGCGTCGCCGCGAGCGTCGCCTCGGCCACCAGCTTGCTGATCTGATCGAGTACGACGACGACGAGGAAGACGGGAAATGCGACGATCGCCTTCACGTCATCCCTTCTTCGCGTCTTCCTCGCGCTGCTTGCACGCGATGCAATACCGGGCGTTGGGGAGCGCGTCGAGCCGCTCGAACGCGATGTCCTCGCCGCACTGATGGCACTTGCCGAAGGTTTCCGGGGCCTTGTAGAGGCGCCGGAGGGCCTGATCGATGTGCCACAGGAATCGCCCTTCCTTGGAAGCGAACAAGAACGCCTTCTCGCGTTCCATGGCATCGGTTCCCTGATCGGCCATGTGGAAGGAGTACGCGCTGCTGTCCCCGTCTGCCGCTTCGCCGTTCGGGCCCAGGGTTTCACTGTGATGACCGAGCTCCTTCAGGACTCGCTTCCGCTCCTCGAGCAACCGCTTCTCGAAGTGCTGCAGCTGCTTTTTGGGCATCGGCTTCGGCTTCTTGGCGTCCTTCGCGGACGCGGGCTTCGATTCAGCCATCACAATTCTTCCCTGGTGAGCGCAAGCCGGAACGCACGTCCATCGACGTCGCCCGACTGCGTAGCGGTCCACATCGCGCCGTTGCCCTGATCGGCGAACGACACGCCCACTTCGTCGCCGAGCAGCAATCGGACGGCGAGCACCTCTTCGGCGATGCGGCTGCGGTGTGCAGCCACGGCGCCTTCCACCTCGGCATCGCCCGACACGGCGAGGACGATCCGATCACTGACTGCGAGCTGCGCTTCCTTGCGCAGGCGCTGGACGCGACTGATGACCTCGCGCGCCAGCCCTTCCAACCGGAGTTCCGGCGTGATGGTGGGGTCGAGTGCCACGCCATACCCACCATTTTCCTGAACAACCGCTGCACCGGAGGCGCGCCGGATGATGGCGACGTCTTCGGGGGCAATCAAGCGTTCGGCGCCGGCGGCCTGAATCGTGACACTCTGCCCAGCCGCTAACTGCTGCAGCACGGCGAGCTCGAGCGTGCCGATGACCTCGGCCACCTGCGGAGTCTCCTTGCCGAACTTCTTCCCCAGCGTTCGGAAATTCGCCTTGGCTTCGAGCGACACGAGCGAGTCGGTCGAAGTGACGAATTCCACCTGCTTCACGTTCAACTCCGACGCGAGCAGGTCGCCGAGGGTGGCCACGAGTGACGCGTCACCGGGCACGACGCACTGAATCGACGGGAGCGGCTGCCGTACCTTCACGTCGGCCACGTCACGCGCCGCATGGGCGAGGCCCGCGAGGGTGCGCACGTCGTCCATCGCCTTCTCGAGCGCGTCGTCCACCGGCGTGGGATTCGCGCGCGTGTACGACGCGAGATGCACCGACGTGCCCGTGAGGGCGCGGTGCACCGCATCGGTCATGAACGGCGCGAAGGGGGCCAGCAGCCGGCACGTGACGGTAAGCACTTCGTGGAGCGTGGCGAATGCCGCGCGATTGTCGGCGGTGTCCACCTCGTAGAATCGCGCGCGACTCTGCCGCACGTACCACTTGGAGACATCGTCATCCATGAACTGCATCACGCGACGGGCCGCCAATGTGGCGTCGTAGTTGTCGAGGTGCGCATTGACCTCGCGCTCCACCCGGGTGAGCCGCGAGAGAATCCACCGATCGAGCGCCGGCCGTTCACTCACCGCCGGATCGGCGGCGCTGGGCTGCCACCCGAAGTTGGCGTACTGCGCGAAGATGCCGTTGTACACGTTGCGGAACGTGAGCAGGAAACGCCCGGCCGTTTCGCGAATCGCGTTCTCGTCGAAACGGCGCGGCACCCACACCTGGCTCGACGCCACGAGGAAGAGACGCACGGCGTCGGCGCCGTGGCGCTCCATCACGTCCCACGGGTTGACCACATTGCCCTTCGACTTGGACATCTTCTGTCCCTGTGCGTCGAGCACGAGGTCGTTCACCACGACATTGCGATACGGCGCGGCGCGATCGTTGCCATTGTTCGGCAACGCGTCCCCCAGCGTGGTCGCGATCGCGATGAGCGAGTAGAACCAGCCACGCGTCTGGTCCACGCCTTCGCAGATGAAGTCGGCCGGAAACTGCGCGGCCACGACGTCCTGGTTCTCGAACGGGTAGTGCCACTGTGCGAAGGGCATCGAGCCCGAGTCGAACCAGGTGTCGATCACCTCGTTGACGCGACGCATGGTCCCCTTGCCGCTCGGCGCGGGCCACGTGTACTGGTCGATGTGCGGCTTGTGCGGATCGAAGTCCTCCGGCAGCGGCGTCCCAATACGCTGCGCGAGATCGGCGTAGCTCCCGATCACGTCCACTTCAGTGGGATCCTCATCGTTGATCCACACCGGGAGCGGCGTGCCCCAGTAGCGGTCACGCGAGATGGCCCAATCCACGTTGTTCGACAGCCACTCGCCGAAGCGCCCCGTGCCCACCTCGGTGGGATTCCAGTTCACCAGCGCGTTCCGCTGCAACAGCGCATCGCGCACTGCCGTGGTACGCACGAACCACGAGCCGCGCGCGTAGTACAACAACGGCGTGCCGCACCGCCAGCAGTGCGGATATGCGTGCACGAACTGGCTCGCCTTCCACAGCACGTCACGTTCACGCAGCACCTCGATGATGCGCGGGTCGGCCTTCTTCACGAAGAGCCCCGCCACCTCGGGGGTGCCCTCCACAAATTCGCCGCGCGCATTCACCGGCTGCACGAACGCCAGACCATGACGCTGACCGGCAGCATAGTCGTCGGCACCGAATGCCGGGGCCATGTGCACCACGCCCGAGCCGTCATCGGCCGAGACGAACTCCTCGGGCACGATAACCTCGTGCCGGCCCTCGGCAGGATACTCGACCCAGTCGAGTGGACGACGGTAGCGACGACCAGCGAGATCGCTGCCCTTCATCGTACCGACCACGTCCCAGCGGTCGGCCCAATCAGCGCCAAGCACCCCGGGTACCCGCGCCTCGGCCAGGATGATCGTCCACTCGGCACCGGACTTCTTGCGCAGTTCGGCGTAGGTGAGATCGGGGTGCACCGCCAGCGCCGTGTTGGACACGAGCGTCCACGGCGTGGTCGTCCACACGAGAATACGACGACGCATCGCCGGCGCATTGCCCTGTTCGTCGAGCAGGTCGAGCGCCACGTACACGCTCGGATCCTCGACATCATCGTAGCCCTGCGCCACTTCGTGGCTCGACAGCGCCGTGCCGCAGCGCGCGCAATACGGCAGGATCTTGTGGCCGCGCGTGAGCAGCCCCTTCTCGTGCATGGTGCGCAGCGCCCACCACACGCTCTCCACGAAATCGTGCGAGTACGTGACGTACGGGTTGTCGTAGTCGAGCCAGTACGCGGTGCGATGCGACAGCTTCTCCCACTCGCCGCGATACTTCCACACGCTTTCCCGGCAGCGACGATTGAACTCCGCGACGCCCACCTGCTCGATGAGCTGCTTACCGCCCAGCTTCGCGATCTCGCTGGGATCGACGCCCTGCCTTGCCGCTTCCTCGCGCTGCAGCTCCTTCTCGACCTCGATTTCGACCGGCAGGCCGTGCGTGTCCCACCCCGCCTTCCGCGGCACGTAGAACCCCTGCATGGCGCGGTGACGGCAGAAGAGATCCTTGATGGTGCGCGCGAAGACGTGATGAATACCCGGGCGTCCATTGGCCGTCGGCGGCCCTTCGAAGAACACGAAGGGCTTGGCGTTGGCGCGAGCCGCCTGCGACTGCTCGAACAGCTTCTCGGTATCCCACGTGGTGAGGATACCGCGCTCGAGATCGTCGGCGCTGGTTTCCGGAAGCAACGGGTACAGCACGGTGTCCTGCGTCATGGGCACGGAAGGAGGAGAACGAAGAAAATCAGAGACGCGCCAGCACGCCGCGCACGACCGCCGAGAGCTTGGGCTCGGCGCTTTGGGCCACCGCGATGATCTCGGAGAGATGCGCCGGCTTGAGGGCGTCAGGCAGGCACTGGTCCGTGATGATTGACAGCCCGAGCACGCGCATGCCGCCGTGGACCGCGACGATGACCTCCGGGACGGTGCTCATGCCCACCACGTCGGCGCCAAGATTGCGCAGAAAACGATACTCGGCGCGTGTTTCCAGATTGGGCCCCTGCACCGCCACGTACACGCCCTCACGCAGCGCAATGCCGGCGTCGGCGGCCACCGCGCGGGCGACCCCGCGCAGCGCCGCATCGTACGGCTCCGACATGTCCGGAAAGCGCGGACCGAGCGAGTCGTCATTCGGACCGATGAGCGGGTTGTCGCCGAGCAGATTGATATGGTCGGCGATGAGCATCAGATCGCCGGGCGCCCACAGCGGGTGCATCCCGCCGCACGCGTTACTCACGATGAGCGTGTCGGCGCCGAGCGCCCGCAACACGCGCACGGGGAACGTGACCTGCTGCAGCGAGTAGCCCTCGTAGCGGTGGAAACGCCCCTGCATGGCGATCACCGTCTTGCCGGCCAGGGTTCCACAGAGCAAGCGCCCGGTGTGCGACTCCACCGTCGAGAGCGGGAAGTGGGGCAGCTCGCGGTACTCGATCACCTGTTCGACGTCGATCTCGTCGGCGAGTCCACCGAGGCCGGTGCCGAGGATGATCGCGCAGTCGATCGGCTTGTCGTAGCGCGCCCGCACGGCGTGCGCACACGCATCGATGCGTTCGCGCGTGTGCCCCGCGTGTGCCAGATGCGACTCCCCCGCCGCGACAGCACCGTTCACTGCTGGCCCTCTTCGATGGCGTCGAGCCAGCTGGGCGTAGGCGCCATGTTGCGGTGCGGCAGCTGCCGAATCTCGCGCGCTACCGAGGGTTCCTGCGCCACCGCCGCCGAGGCGGCCCGAGGTGTGGTGAAGTCCGGGAGCGGTTCCTGCTCACTCGAATTCAGTTCGGCGAGCTGGCGCTCGAGCTGGTTGCGGAGCTGCGCGAGATAGGCCCGGCGCGTGCGCCACAGCCCTTGGAGCTCCTGCTGCGCACGGGTGATTTCGTCGCGCACCGCGGCAAGATGCCGCTCGGCATCCTGCTGCGCTTCACGTACGATGAGCTGCGCCTCGCGCTCGGCCTGTTCGCGAATCTCGCCGCGCAGCTGCTGCGCGCTCACCAGCGCTTCGTTGAGCGCCTTGTCGCGCTCGCGAAACGACTTCAACTGGTCGTGAAGGGTGCGCGCCTTGACCTCGAGTTCCTGATTGGCGCGGGCCAGGCGCTCAAGCTCCTCCGCCACCTGCTCACGGAACTGGTCGACACGCCCCCGATCGTAGCCGCGCAATGCGCTGCCGAAGTCGTAGCGGCGTGCATCGATGGCCGTGAGGTGGAACCCCTGGGGGGCCCCCTGGAAGTCTTCGTCGGTCATTCGCTGTTCCGGGTGCGTCAGGTGCGACTACCGAAGAGCACGGTGCCGAGGCGCACATGCGTGGCTCCTTCTTCCACGGCGATTTCATAATCGCCGGACATCCCCATGCTGAGCCATTCGGCCGCATGACCGCCCGCGCGCAGCATGTCGCGGGCGCTGCGAGCGCCCGTGAACACGTGCCGCAACTCCGTTTCGTCGGCTTCGAACGGGGCCATGGTCATGGCCCCGCGTACGCGCAGCGAGGGCATCGACTGCAGACGGTCGGCGAAGGCCGGGACCTCGAGCAGCGGGAGCCCGCTCTTGCTGGACTCGCCACTCACGTTCACCTGCACGAGGACGTCGAGGGTTTGCCCCGCCTTGACCGCCTCGTCGTGCAGGGCCACCGCCAGCCGCTCACTGTCGAGTCCGTGCACCAGATCGAAGCGCAATGCATGCCGAGCCTTGTTGCGCTGAAGGTGACCGATGAGGTGCCAACGCACGGGCGCCCTCACCACGGCCATCTTGCTTTCGGCTTCCTGCACGCGGTTCTCGCCCACATCGGTCACGCCCGCCTGCCACGCCGCTTCGACCGCTTCAGGGCCGTGCGTTTTGGTCACCGCCACGAGCGTGACCTCCTGACCATGTCCGCCGCGGTCGCGCGCCTCGGCGATGCGCGCGCGCACCTCCGTTACCGCTTCCTGCACGGCCTCCGGCCGCAGTGTCGCGACATGGTCGGAAATTGGCATAGCACATAAGGTTAGATACCGCTGCACCCCGACACAAGTAACGTATCGGTGAGGCCGCCCACCGCTGCGCACCGTAGCAGTTCCTGCGCCGTCTGCGCCGCCGGTTCCGCGAAGGGCGGCAGCGGCCGCAGCGCCCCCGGGGGCACCTGGTCGCGGCTCGCCCGCATGGCCCGCGTATCCAGCACGGTGGCCCCGGCCGCCACCGTGCTGTCGGGGGCGTACACCGCCCCTTGCAGGGCCCAGCCGATCGTGGGATCGAGGCGCTTCCGATCAGCCGCCGACAGGAGCGCACTCACGCGGAGCGACCGGCGTTGACGCGAGCTCTGCGCCATCACCGATGCGAGGGTGGCGTCGACGCCACCCCATGCTGCCACCCGCGCGCGCGGCAGCACGCCCGACCGCGCCAGACTCGCCCGATACCATTCGGCCCCCAACAGCGGAACGGTCACGATGGTGACGTCGGGGCGAACATCCTCGACCTGCTGCAGATACCACAGCGGGAAGGTGTCGTTGTCGCCGCCGGCGACCAGAACGCCACCGCCCGGCACCGCTTCGAGCAGTAAACGGGCGTACGTGCGGGGCAGCGTAACGACCGGTTCCAGCGTACGGTCGGTCACGGGCCGATTGGCCAGCACCGGGACGAGGGCCAGAGAGAAGGGGAGCAAGGCGACCGGCGCGGGCAGCCGACGAGCAAGCGCGGTGGCCACGGTGGTGAGCCCCGCCCCGGCCAGCAATCCCCACGTCCAGAACCCCAGCGCGAAAAAGTAATCGCGCTCACGGGCCTCGTGCGGCGCGTCTGCCGGAAGCACGCCCACCCCGAAACTCGGACCAGCCCGCAGGTTGAGCCAGAGGGCGATGCCCACGGTGGCACTCACCAGCAACACCAGCATCCCCCGCCCCACCCGCGCGTCGACGCGCCAGAGCCGCCGCAAACCAAGGACGCCCAGCCATGCCCACGAAAGGGACAGCAACGTGCGCCCGAGGGCCGGCTCCGGATGCGGGTGCACGCCGAGGGCCACCTGCCAGTCCGCCCATTCGAACAGGTTGCCGATCTGTAGCCAGAGCGGGGCGCGTCGCGGCCAGAGTCCTGCCACGGCATACTGCTCGCGGCGCAGCACCGCGACGAGCGAACGCAGCGTTTCCGGATCGCCGCTGTCGAGGGCCGGATTCCGGGCGGACAGCAGCGGAAGGACCGCCACTGCCGAGAGGCCGAGGGCGAACAACGCCGCCCACGCGGCGACCTGCCGCGCGCGTGGCCGCTCCCCGCGCCATGCGAGGGTGACCGCCGCGGGTACGGCCACGAGGACGGACAGATGCAGCGGCACGGCCAGGCCGGCCAAAAAGGCGACCAGCGCGCGCCCACGCTGCCGCTGCGCGGACGTGGCCTCGATGCGTCCGGCATACTCGCCCGCGAGCAGCACCGCGACGCTCGCCAGCATCGCCACGGCGTAGACTTCGGTCTCCGTGGCGTTGTTCCACACGCTGTACATGGTGCCGGCCATCACGGCGGCAACCACCGCGCCGCGGGCCCCGATCCAGCGGGCGAGCGCATATGCCGCGGCGCCCCCCGTGAGCGCCGCCGCCCAGACGGACAGCAGGGTCACCGCACGTGGTGGGGCAGCACTGCCGAACAGCTTTGCCGCCACGTTCGCAAGCAACACCCAGAGTGGCGTCCCCGGCGGATGCGGGATCCCCAGCGTATGCGCCGCCGTCATGAACTCGGCGGCGTCCCAGAACGTGAGATCGGGTGCCGCGGTGGCGAGATAGATGCCCAAAAGCACCATCGTCGCCACGACTGCGGCGACGATGGTATTGGGCAACGTGATTCGACCGGCTGGCCTCAACGAGCGGCCATTACGCGGGAACGACCTCGGGGCCACCGAGCAGCGGCGGCGTCACAGGGCGCGGGGCCGCGACCGGCGTGGCGATCGGTGCGGGCGGCGACGGGAAGTCCGGGCCGCTCCGCGGCGGCAGCGGCTTGCCGTCCTTGAGCAGGATGATGTCGTCGCGCGTGAGCGTCTCACGCTCGAGCAGCATCGTGGCCACGGAATCGAGGAGTGTGCGGTGCTCGGTGAGTACCGATACCGCGCGCGCATGCGCTTCGAACGCCACGCGCTTTACCTCGGAATCCACGAGCTGGGCGGTCTGTTCGGACACTTCGCGACGCGACTGGATCTCGCGACCGAGGAACAGCTCCTGCTCGTTGTCTCCCACGAGGATGGGGCCGATGGTATCCGACAGCCCCCACTGCGTGACATAGCGACGCGCAATGCTCGTGGCCTGCTGGATGTCACTCGCGGCGCCCGTGGTCACGCGATTGTGACCGAACACGATTTCTTCGGCCGCGCGACCGCCGTAGGCCATCACGAGACGCGCTTCGAGCTGCTCACGCGTCACGGACACGCGATCGTCTTCGGGGAGCGTGAACGCAATGCCGAGGGCGCGGCCGCGCGGCACGATGGTGACCTTGTGGAGCGGATCGTTGCCCGGCACCATCATGGCGCACACGGCATGTCCCGCCTCGTGGAAGGCGGTGAGCCGACGCTCCTCCTCCTTCATCACGAGCGACTTCCGCTCGGCCCCCAGCATGACGCGATCCTTCGCTTCCTCGAGATCGCTCATGTAGATCTTCTCGTGATTCTTGCGGGCCGCGAGCAGCGCGCCTTCGTTCACAAGGTTGGCGAGATCGGCACCGGCCATCCCCGGGGTTCCGCGCGCGAGCGAGGTCACGCTCACGTCGTCGGCGATGGGCTTGTTGCGCAGGTGCACCTTGAGGATGCCCTCGCGGCCGCGAAGGTCGGGCGCGTCCACCACGATTTGGCGGTCGAAGCGGCCCGGGCGCAGGAGCGCCGGATCGAGTACGTCGGGACGGTTCGTCGCGGCGATGAGGATCACGCCGTCGTTCGACTCGAAGCCGTCCATTTCGACCAGAAGCTGATTGAGCGTCTGCTCGCGCTCATCGTGACCACCGCCGAGTCCGGCGCCGCGATGACGGCCCACGGCGTCGATTTCGTCGATGAAGATGATGCACGGCGCATGCGCCTTGCCCTGCTCGAACAGATCGCGCACGCGCGAGGCGCCGACGCCGACGAACATTTCGACGAAGTCGGAACCGGACATGCTGAAGAACGGACGGCCCGCCTCGCCGGCCACGGCCTTGGCGAGCAGCGTCTTGCCGGTACCCGGCGGGCCCACGAGGAGGGCGCCCTTGGGCAGACGGCCACCGAGCTTCGTGAACTTCTGCGGGTCCTTGAGGAACTCGATGATTTCCTGCAGCTCGACCTTAGCTTCATCGGCACCGGCCACGTCGGCGAACGTGATCTTCGGCGTGTCGCCACTGAGCAGCTTCGCTTTGCTCTTGCCGAACGAGAACGCCTTGTTGCCGCCGGCCTGCATCTGGCGGAACAGGAAGATCCAGAAGCCGATGAGCAGCAGGTACGGCAGCATGGTCACGAGGAGACTGCCGAAGTTGGCGCGCGGCTCCGTCGTGGCCGTCTTGACGCCGGCCTTGTAGAGGTCTTCCTGCTCCTTCGGGGCCGAGCCCTGCACCAGACGCACCGTAAAGCGCTTGGCCGGGCGGTTGGACACCCGGACTTCCTGGTTGAACTGGCCCGTGAGGACGTTTTCGGTGAACGTGGCCTGCTTGATGTTGCCGGCGGCCAGTTGCTGGCGGTAATCGGAATAGCCGATTTCCGGGGCGGCCGCTTCGCGGCCGTTACCGTACGAGAGGAACGCCACCGGGATGAGGAGCACGAGGATCCAGAACGAAACCGTCTTGGAGATCCGGCCCCAGTTGGTGGGCTTCTTCGGCGAGGGGGTCATGTTTGGTGCCATGGGATAACCGCCTTACTGCAGGCTGGCCACGTACGGGAGGTGCCGGAAATTCTCGGCGTGATCCAATCCGTACCCGACCAGGAATTCGTGCGGGGCATCGAACCCGATGAACCGCGTGGGATGGTGGAGCTCGGTCGCGATGTGCTTGTGCAGCAACGCGCAGATTTCCAGCGACTTGGGCTTCCGTTCACCGAGGAGTTCGACGAGCCGATTGAGGGTCCGCCCCGAATCCACGATGTCCTCGACGAGAAGAATGTGTTTGCCTTCCAATTCCGTTTCCGGATCGTACAGCAAACGCACCACGCCGCTCGATTCCATCGCATCACCGTACGACGACGCGACCAGGAAATCCACCTGCAACGGCCGGGCGATGTGTCGCACGAGGTCGCTCAGGAAGATGAAGCTGCCCTTGAGCAGCCCCAACACCAACAGATCTCCATCGGGATAGGCGGCCGTGATGGCGGCCCCGAGTTCACGCACCTTGGCATCGATCGTGGACGCGTCGTACACGATGCGCTTGACGGCACGCCCGTCCAGCCGCGGATCAACGGCCCCGCCCGTGATGGAACCCCCAGCTTGCTCAGTCAAACTCGCGCTCACACCGGTACCAGATCAGTTCCGGCCTACCGGGCCGGGACGGTGCCGCAAGACCGCGGCAGACTCCGGGGATCCACACCGGTTCGCCATGGGCCAGCAACACCGGCCACGACGGACGATCCAGTACGGGAACCCGCGACTCCGTAAAATACCGAGTTACCCGTCGCCCTGCTGGAGCCCCCTCGGTTCGAATGCGATCCCCGGGTTCCCACGCGCGGACAACGACCGGTGTACCGACCGGCAACCCGATGCACCAGGCATCGTTCGCCAACGGCTCGACACCAAGACGCCGAAAACGCCACCGCCCGAACCGCGACGGCAGCGCCTCAACCACGCCGTCGAACGACGGCGCCGGCGCACTGCTGACGCGCACCGCCCCTCCATCGACCGCCGAGGCCCGGCGCACCTCGAACACCTCGCCACGCGCATCCCGATGGCGGGAGATCGTGGCGCCGCCGGCAAGCACGATGTGCGCCCCGCGGCGGTCGGACATCGTAAACCGCACGGCGCTCCGTGTTCCGTTGGCATCGAGCGTGACCCCGACACGCCCGCAGATCGCAGGCCACAAGACCGCGCGCCCCTCATCGGTCGTGCGTTCGAGCACGCGCGCCGGCACCGTGAGCCGCGCCCCCGACGCGCTGATGGCGAGACCGCAGCCGTCCAGATACTGCTCCACGTCGCGCCGCCACTCCGCCGCGCGCTCGCCGATGGCGAGGAGCGCCTCGCTGAATCCGGGGGAGACCCGCTCGAACGCCGGGAGCAACTCATGGCGCACGCGGCCGCGCAGGTAGGCGCGCGAGGCATTCATGGGATCTTCGAGATAGGAGAGCTGCTCGCCCTCCACCCAGCGCGTCAGTTCAGCCCGCGACACCCCGAGCCAGGGACGCAGCACATCGCCCGGCGCGGCAAGCGCCGCCAGACCGCGTGCCCCGCTCCCGCGCAGCGCCCGCATCACGATCGTTTCCACCTGGTCGTCACGCGTGTGAGCCGTCGCGACCCGGGCGCGGAAGCCCCGCGCAACGCGCCGGAGGAACGCCCACCGGGCGTCGCGCCACGCCGCCTCGCTCGTGCCACCGGTCCGTGCCCGCTCTCGGACCACGGTGAGTCCCAGCCGCCGGGCCTGGGCCGCCACAAGACTGGCCGCTTCGGTGGCATAGTTGCCGGTGCCATGATCGAAGGTGGCGACCGCCGCCACGCGCGACGGCGCCCAGCGCGCCATGGCATGCAACAGCGCCATGGAATCGCGCCCGCCCGACACGGCGAGTACCAGGGGCTGCGAGGTGCCCTGCAGAGCGACCTCGAGCACGGCGCGCAGCAGATCGCCCGGGGCGATGTCGTCGGTGTGGAACTCGGAGTGCGGCCGATCCATTCCGCACAAAAGCGGGATGGGTACCACGTCGTCAACCGTTCCCCCCCGCCGACGCGTGATAAACGCGTCGGCGCCCACGGGGCGGGGACACCCCACTACCCTGCCCGCCCGAACTCGACTACTGTTGTCGTGTTCTGGCGTGCGCGCCACCACGCGTGCCCCGCCACATAACGTCACCGGAGACTCACAGTGGAATCACACGGCACCCTCGGCACTATCTGGGCATCGTTCGGGATGACTGCCTACTACATGGCACTCACCTGGATCAACATCCTGCTCGGCCTGTTCCTTTCGCCGCTCTTCGTGATCCCACTCACGTGGCTCAAGCAGAAGCAGGGCGGCTTCGAGTCGTAAGACTCCAACCCGCTTCATGCACGAAGGGCCCGCTCGTTCATCGAGCGGGCCCTTTTGTTTTTCGTAGCCGGTGTAAAGGAGAAAGGGGGAAACTGACATTTTCTCCCAATATCTGTTCCCCCTTTTCTCCCTTTCTCCCGCTTTCGCCCGTTCTTCCTTAGGCGACGCGCGGGACGCGCGCGAGGTCGGTCGCGGAGATCACCACCGCATCGCCGAGGGCGGTCTTGCGGCCGGTCAGGTCGGACAGATCACCCCCGTGGTACGCCTCTTCGCCATGTTCGGCGAGGTCGATGCCCTGCACCTCCACCTCGACCGGCACGCGTAGCGGCATCACGGCCTGCAGCGCGAACAGGATGAGCGTACTGGCAATGGCCGCAAAGGCGATGGTGGCCACGACGGCCAGCACCTGGACGCCGATGAGCCCCGGGTTGCCGTGCAGCAGCCCGTCGGCACCGGCCGGATTGACGCTCTTGGAAGCGAACACCCCGGTGAGCACCGCGCCCATGATGCCGGCCACGCCGTGGCAGGCGAACACGTCGAGCGTATCGTCGAGGCGCGTCTTCGGCCGGTAGTGCAGCGCGAAGAAGCTGAACGGCGCGGCGAGCGCCCCCATGAGGATGGCCGAGAGCGGGGTCACGAAGCCAGCGGCCGGGGTGATGGCCACGAGGCCCACCACGGCGCCGGTCGCGGCGCCGACCGCCGTGGCGCGCCCGCCCTTCACGAGTTCGAGCACGAGCCACGTGATCATGCCGGCTGCCGCCGCTGAATGCGTGGTGACCAGTGCATTCGCCGCGATCCCATCGGCCGCGAGCGCCGACCCAGCGTTGAATCCGAACCACCCGAACCAGAGCAGTCCCGCCCCAAGCAGCGCGAACGGCACGTTGTGCGGCACGTTGGGAATGCGCTTGAAGTCGCGGCGGGGGCCAAGGAACAGCGCCAGCACCACCGCCGTGGTACCGGCGGAAATGTGCACGACCGTCCCGCCAGCGAAGTCAAGCGCGCCCAGCTTGCGCAACCAGCCACCGTCACCCCACACCCAGTGTGCGAGGGGGTCGTAAATGATGGTGGTCCAGATCACGCCGAAGGCGAGATACGCGACGAAACGCATGCGATCGATGATGGCACCGGAAAACAGCGCCACGGTGATCCCCGCGAACATCGCCTGGAATGCCGCGAACAGCAGGTGCGGGAGCAGCGCCGAATACGTGGGGTTGGGCGCCGCGGTCACCCCCGCAAATCCGATCCATTCGAAGCCGCCGATCCACGACGATCCCGGGCCGAAGGCCAAGCTGTAGCCGAAGAGCACCCACTGCACGGTGACCACGCCCAGCGCCCCGAGGCTCATGAGCATGGTGTTGAGTGCGCTCTTCGTACGGACCAATCCGCCGTAGAAAAAGGCGAGCCCGGGCACCATGAGCAGCACGAGCGCAGTGCTGATGAGCACCCATGCGGTATCACCGGGGGAGACGGTCGGTGCGTCGGCCTGCGCGGCCGTGAGGGCCGGCAGAATGGCGAGCAACGGCATCAGGAGTTCTCCCGCGTCGGAACGCGCATTTCGAGCTGGGTCTGCCGCATGACTTCGTCGGCATTCACCGCCGTCAGCGCCTCGTTGTCGCGCTCACCCGTGCGGATGCGCACGGTACGGTCGAGCGGCAACACGAAAATCTTGCCGTCGCCCACGTCGCCCGTCCGGGCCCCGTCGCAAATGGCCTGAATGGTCCGCTCGACGAATTCCTCGGAGCAGGCCATCTCAATGCGCACCTTTTCATGGAATTCCAGCACCACGGACTCCCCGCGGTACTGCTGGACGACATCGCGCTCGCCCCCATGTCCACTGACCCGCGAGAGGGTCATGCCGGTAACGCCCACTTGAAAGAGGGCGCGCTTGACATCAGCGAGTTTTTCGGGCCGGATGACGGCGACGATGAGCTTCATGAGACTCCGAGTCCAGGACGACACCCTCTGACCGGGTGTATCGGAATTTTTGCCGTATCAGCACAAAACGCACAACAGTGCGACTTGTTCCACCGGACAGATCGACCCTTCGATCAGCAAACGGCGCTCCGTGCGCACGAAAGACAAAGCAGGCGAACCAAGAGCACGCACATGCGAACAAACACCGCAATCCGTCGTGTCTGGTGCCGAACGGGCCTGCCGCCGCGGTGGCGGCAGCCGCGACCGCGTCCGCGGGCGGTAGTAGAAACACAAAGGCGCGAAGCCCGTGAGCTTCGCGCCTCTCGCGCACCGCCATCACCGCCCCGCCGGCTATACCGCGGGCTCCGGTGCGGGCGCCCGCTCCCGACGCAGCAGGGCGACCAGATGCTCACGCGGCTGCAGGGCGTCGGCCAGCGTGTGCCGGTCGAGCACTGCCAGAAAGGCCGTCAGCGCCTCGTCGAGCACCCCCGCCAACTGGCACACCGGCGAGATGGGACAGGTGTTGTGCTCGGCATCGAAGCATTCCACCAAGGTGAGATTCTCCTCCGTCTCACGAACCAGCTTGCCCAAGCGAATCTCGTCCGCCGGCATGGCCAGGCGCACACCGCCGTTGCGACCACGCACCGTTTCGACATAGCCGAGCTCGGCCAGTCGCTGCACGATCTTCACGAGGTGCTCGTACGACATGTTCATCCGGCTCGCGATGACCTGGACCGTGATGCATTCGGTCGGTTCGAGCCCCAGCACCACGAGGCAACGAAGCGCATTGTCACTGAATCGTGTAAGTCGCATGTCGGTAATATGCAGGCTCAGCCATAGCGGCGCTCGTGAGACAATGCCTGAATAAAAATAGTATTTTACATACTTAGTATCCAGTACCTCACCGCGCGCGCCCACTCACCTTGAGCAGGCAGCGCGCCCAGGTCTACGACGCGGCGAGACTTTCGAACGAGCGCCCGCGCCACGCCTTCGGTCGGCGGGCCGTGCTGAGCGTCAGTCGCCAGGAGGCGGCAAGATCCGCCACCCATGAGAACCAGAAGGTGAGTCCGCGCTCGGCATAGCACCCCCGAAGCGCCCAGAGCATGAACAGGCGGATGAACAGCGCCGATCCGTTCACGAGCAACAGCGCTCGCCAGAGCATGGCGCTGGGAGATGCCACGAGATTCACTGCCCCCGTGGCGATGAGCGTCCCCACCACCAGCAGGATGGGGAGAGGCAACCCCTGCACGGCCCACACCAGGGCCACGTCGAGCCAGCGCCGCCACATCGGCGTGGCGTCCTTGAGGTCGAAGCTCCGCCCCCACTCGCGCCACATTTCCGAAAGGGAGGCGTACGAGCGCACCTGAATGATGTTCGAGCCATCGAGGAACCCCACACGCGCGCCATTCGCCGCCAGGTGACGGGCGAGCGTCACATCATCACACCACGAATTGCGCGCGCACGAATACCCCCCGTGCGTGAGCAGCAGATCACGACGGGCAATAAAGCACTGGCCATTGGCCAGCACCCGATCCGGCGGCGGCTGCGTGGCTCCGGCCGCGCCGCAGCGATACACGAGGGTGCACAGCATCGCGGGTTGCACGAACCGTTCAGCCGGGGTCTGATCGCGAAACTGCGGAGAGAAGCTGGCCACGTCGTAGCCATCCTGCTCCACCGCATCGATCACGGCCCCGACGAGGCCGGGCGCGGGCACGGTATCGGCATCGATGCCCAGGACCCACTCCCCCTTGGCGTGGCGCAGCCCATTCTCCAGCGCCCACACCTTCCCCACCCAGCCGGGTGGAAGCGGATCGTCGGTAACGAGACGAATGCGCGGATCACGTGCCGCGGCCGCCTCCACCAGCTCGCGCGTCCCGTCGGTGGAGCGACTGTCCACCACGAGCACCTCGAGCAGCGGCGCCTGCTGTTGCATGAGTCCTTCGAGACACGGCCCCACGCGCTGGGCTTCGTTGAGCGTGGTCACCATCACGGTCACCGTCGTGTCGTGACGCGGGGTACGCCGAGGCGCAATGGGCGGGCGGCGCGAGTACCCCGGCATGAGCCGGACCAGCAACACGAGGAGCAGCCACACCTGCAGGGCGAGCAGCACCAGCCCCACGAGACGTCCCGTGTCGGCAAAGAGCGCCGGCATCGTCATGCCGAGCCCAGCGCGCGCGACGCGCGGACCGGGACCGATGCCGAAGACATGACCAGATGTGCGGGGACCATCGCGTACCGGTAGAGGTGTCCGAACAACCCATGCGGCGCGAACCGCGCCATCTTAATAAAGCCGGAACCTGCCCCTTCCGGTTCCGGCGAAGGTGGCGAGTTGCTGCGACACGGGGTAGCCTCAACCCACGGTCGTTCCGCTCGTTCCCTCCTCACGCCCCCGTGTCGCGCGCCAATCCGTCGCCCGGTACCCAGCTGCTGACCAACTGGCACCGCCTGCGCTCACTACCCTTCGGCCCCCGCCTCTTCAGTTGGGCGGTCGGGCGCACCGCGCCCTATACCGGCACCGTGGGCGGGGTGTACACGCATGTCGAGCCCGGATATGCGCGCGTCGAGCTCGCCGACCGCCGTGGGGTGCGCAACCACCTCGCCTCCATTCACGCCGTGGCACTCGTGAACCTCGCCGAGATGACCAGTGGCGTGGCGCTCATGACGGCCCTCCCGCCCGGCGTGCGCGGGATTGTGACCGGGCTGTCCATCGAGTATCGCAAGAAGGCGCGCGGCCGGCTCGCGTGTGAGACGCGGGCGCCGATCCCCGACGCGGTCGCGAACGGGCTGACCGAGAGCCTCACGCACAACGTGCACGCCACCATCACCGACGCCAGCGGAGACACCGTGGCCGTCGCCACCGTTCACTGGCGCCTCTCGCCCCCCACGCCATGACGATCGACACGGCGCTCACGCGCCACGCCCACATACGCGTCCCGCTCATCTGCGGCCCCATGTATCCGTGCAGCAATCCGGAACTGGTGGCCGCCGTGAGCAAGGCGGGCGGACTCGGCATCGTGCAACCGATCGCGCTCACGTATGTGCACAAGTACGATTTCCGCGAAGGGCTCCGGCACATCAACGCGCTGAGCGGCGGCGCGCCCATCGGCTTCAACGCGCTGATCGAGGCGTCGAGCAAGACGTACCACAACCGCATGGTACGCTGGGTGGAGACGGCGCTCGAGGAAGGCGTCCGGTTCTTTCTCACCTCGCTCGGCAATCCCCGCTGGGTATGCGACCGCGTACATGCCGCCGGCGGCGTGGTGTACCATGACGTCACCGAGCGGAAGTGGGCGCTCAAGGGTCGCGACGGTGGCGTCGACGGTTTGGTGGCGGTGAACCGCGACGCGGGCGGGCACACCGGATCACGCGACGCCCGCGCGCTCCTGGATGAGGTGGCCGATCTGCAGCTCCCCGTCGTGGCAGCGGGCGGCGTGGGTGAGCCGTCGCAATTCCGCACGCTACTCGACATGGGCTATGCCGGCGTGCAGCTGGGCACGCGATTCATCGCCACCCACGAATGCAACTCCGATCTCCGCTACAAGCAGGCGATCGTGCGGGCGTCGGCGGCCGACGTGGTACTCACCGAGCGGCTCACCGGTGTCCCGGTTTCGGTGCTTCGCACCCCGTACGTGGAGCGGCTTGGGACCACCGTGGGGCCGCTGTCGCGTCTCTTGTTCAAGGGGCGCAAGACGAAGCACTGGATCCGCACCTGGTACGCGCTGCGCTCGCTGCGCCAGCTCAAGCGATCAAGCGTCGACGGCGCCAACAGTGACTACTGGCAGGCCGGTCGCAGCGTCGACGCCATTCACGACATCCGCTCGGCGGCCGATATCGTCGACGAATTCGCCGCCGCCCTCGACACCGCGTCCGGTCCCGCACCCACGCGCGGCTGACCGGCGCGCGTCTTTCATTTTCCCACGACTCCTGTTTCGCATGTTCACGCCACGTACGAGCGGAGCTCTTGCCGCAGCCCTCGTCCTGCTGTCGTCCGCTGCGGGCGCTCAGCCGATCAGCACCAAGGGGTTGCAGGCGCCGGTGACCCTCACGCGGGACAGCGCGGGCATCGTCCACATCGAAGCGCAGAACGAGCATGATCTGTTTTTTGCGCAGGGCTACAGCGCGGCACGCGATCGGCTGTTCCAGTTGGAGCTGTGGCGCCGGCAGGCCACGGGCACGATGGCCGAGGCGCTGGGGCCGCGCTGGGTGGCACGTGACCGGGCGGCGCGTCTCATGCGCTATCGCGGCGACATGGACGTGGAACTCGCGCACTACCATCCGCGGGGCAAGGCGATCATCGGCGCGTTCGTCGACGGGGTGAACGCGTGGGTGGACCGGGTGCGCGCCGATCGCTCGCTGATGCCCCCGGATCTTGCCGCCCTCGGCATCGAACCGGGGCACTGGACGCCCGAGGTGGTGGTATCGCGCCACAATGCACTCGCGAACAATGCGAGTGCGGAGCCCAACGTCGCCCGCGCCGTGCGGATTCTGGGGTCGGAGGGGATGAAGCGGCGCGACCTGTACGAACCGGGCAATGTGACGCTGGCGCTCGACAGTGTCGTGGCGCGCGCGATGAATGCCGTTGGTGATGCCCAACTGCTGGCGGACTTGCGCGGGTCGAAGAACGCCCCCGCGTTTCGCGCCGACGAACTCGCCGCAGCCTGGCGCAAGCCGCAGCCGCGCGCTGCGGATTCCACCGAGGTGGCGCCGCGCGACCGCCTGGAGAGCAACAACTGGGTGATCAGCGGGGCACGCACCGCGAGCGGCAAGCCGCTCGTCGCCAACGATCCACACCGTGCGATTTCGGTGCCGTCGCTCCGCTATCTCGTACACCTGAAAGCACCGGGGTGGGACGTGATCGGCGGTGGGGAGCCCGGTATTCCCGGTGTGGCCATCGGCCACAACCAGCATGCCGCGTGGGGGCTCACGATCTTCGGCATCGACAGCGAAGACCTGTACGTGTACGACCTCGATGCGTCGAACCGTACGTATCGCTATCGTGGCGCGCAGGAGGCGCTCCGTACCCTTCGCGATACCGTGCGCGTGAAGAATGGCGTGCCGGTTGTGGTGACCCTCCAGTACACGCGTCACGGCCCCGTGCTGCACGTGGACTCCGTGCGGCACGTGGCGGTG
The DNA here is from genome assembly GCF_044345575.1 of Gemmatimonas sp. Lineage (GTDB taxonomy): Bacteria > Gemmatimonadota > Gemmatimonadetes > Gemmatimonadales > Gemmatimonadaceae > Gemmatimonas. The sequence goes on along the minus strand of NZ_JBIJAW010000019.1, from coordinate 2,078 downwards.
GCCCTTCGCGCTGGTTGGCTCGAGCCAGGTGGCGCCCCGTATCTGGCCAGCCTGCGGCTCGATCAGGCCCGCACGTGGCCCGAAGCGCGCGAAGCGCTCACCTACGCCCGCATGCCTACCCTCAACTGGGTATGGGGTGACACGAGCGGCACCATCGGCTGGCAGACGGCTGGTATCGCCCCGATTCGGCGCAACTGGGAGGGGCTCATGCCCGTGCCAGGCGACGGGCGGTTCGAGTGGGATGGCTACCTGCCCATCGCGCAGTTGCCCAACGAGACCAACCCGACACGCGGCTTCATCGGCACGGCCAACGCGTTCAACGTCGCGCGCGATTACGACCACTTCGAGGCGCTGGCGCGTGACTGGGGTGATGGATTCCGTCGCGACCGGCTGCAGCAGGTGCTCGACACCACGCGTCGGGCGACGGTGACGAGTTCGGGCGCGCTGCAACACGATGCCCTGTCGCTGCCCGCGCGCCGGCTCGTGCCGCTGCTGGCGTCGGTCGACGTCACCAGTGCGGCCGCGAAGGCCGCACGCGATACCGTGCTGGCGTGGAACCGCGTGCTCGATGTCGACTCGCGCGGCGCCGCGATTTACGCCGCGTGGGAACGTCGCCTGCTGTCGCACACGTCGGATCTGGTGCTGCCGCTCGAGGTACGCCCGATCGTCGGCTCCGTGCCGCTCACCCGTGTTGTCGAGTGGCTCGAAAAACCGGACTCGCTGCTGGGCGAACGGCCCGCGGATGCGCGCAACCTCGTGCTCGTCCGCGCCTTCAACGAAGCATTGAGCGATCTGCGCAAGCGGTTCGGTGACGATATGAGCGAGTGGAAGTATGGTGACGCCCGCTTCCATCACAGCCGCATCGCCCATCCCCTCGACGCGCTGGTGAACGATTCGCTCAAGCGCGTCCTGTCACCCGGCCCGGCTCCACGCGGCGGGTACGGCAATACGCTGCTCGCCACGTCCAACGCGGACAATCAGAATCACGGGGCGAGCCTGCGCGTAGTGATCGATGTGTCCGACTGGGAGAGCGCCATCGTCACGAACACGCCAGGCCAGAGCGGTGACCCGCGCAGTGCGTTCTACGCGAACCTCTTCCCGCTCTGGGCCAAGAATACCTTCGTGCCGTTGCCGTACTCGCCGGCGGCGATCGCCAAGCGAACGGCCGAAGTCGTCGTACTCCGTCCCTGACCCTCCCACCACTCACTCCCAGGAGAACTCGCGCATGCTCTCGCTCACTCTTCCCGTTATCATCGCCGCGGCTTCGCTTGCTGCGGACCCGGCGCCGCGTCCGATCACGTTCGCACAGCAGGACATGTCGTTCTTCATCACCAGCGTCGGTTCCGGTGACGGCGCCAACCTCGGTGGGCTGGAAGGCGCCGACCGGCATTGCGCGATGCTCGCCGAAGCGGCCGGCGTGCGCGGCAAGACGTGGCACGCGTATCTCAGTCAGCAGGCCGTGGGTGGCAAGCAGGCGATCAACGCACGTGACCGCATCGGCAAGGGTCCGTGGAAGAACGCCAAGGGCGTGGTAGTCGCCACGAGTGTGGACGATCTCCACAGCGATGCCAACAAGCTCTCGAAGGACAACAGCCTCACCGAGAAGGGCGCGGTGGTGAACGGCCGCGGGGACACGCCCAACATGCACGACGTGCTCACGGGGTCCACGCTCGACGGCCGCGTGCAGCCCGGTGATGGCGACAGTACGTGCAGCAACTGGACGAGCAACGGCGAAACCGGCAGCGCGTCGGTCGGCCATCATGACCGGCAGGGTGGCGGGACCAACCCGACAAGCTGGAACTTCGCCCACGCGTCGCGCGGCTGCGGGCAGAAGAATCTGCAGGCGACGGGGGGGAACGGGTTGTACTACTGCTTTGCGATGTAACTGCGGGACGGCGTACTGCGGGACGGCGTACTGCGGGACGGCTTACTGCGGACCTGCTTACTGCGGACCTGCTTACTGCGGTCTACCTGCAGACGGCAGACGGCAGGAACTACAGCACGCAGTGTGGGAGGGATTCGGTAGAACAAAACGGGCGCCACCGCTTCGCGGGGCGCCCGATTTCCTTTGCGGTAGG
>NZ_JBIJAW010000018.1:0-22090 GCF_044345575.1 Gemmatimonas sp. | reverse complement strand
GATCGCGTTCATGGATGTGGGCGGCGGCTTGAGTGTGCCCTACGAAGCTCACGAGATGCCGGCCGATATCGATGACTATGCGCGGGTGGTGCGGGCTGCGGCTCAGGAAACCGGCCTCACGTTGCTCCTCGAGCCCGGGCGATATCTCGTGGCCGAATCAGGGGTCCTTCTGACCAGCGTGTTGTACCGCAAGCACGCAGCCGGTAAGGATTTCGTGGTGACCGATGCGGGCATGAGCGATCTCATTCGACCGGCGCTTTACCACGCCTATCACGGCATCGAAGCGGTGACGGCGACGTCCGGCACCATCACGGCCGATGTCGTGGGGCCCATCTGCGAGTCGGGGGATTTCTTCGCGAAAGCGCGAACGCTCCCCGACGTGAAGGCGGGAGACCTCCTCGCGGTACGCACCGCCGGTGCGTACGGCTTTACGATGGCTTCGAATTACAATTCGCGCCCGCGTCCGGCGGAAGTGCTGGTGGACGGTGACCAGTTCGCCATCGCCGGTGCGCGTGAACAGCTCGACGACCTCGTACGCCTCGAGCGTGCGCCCCTCCAGTGGAGACCTGCCTGATGCGCATCGGATTGTTGTCGGACACCCATGATCGCGTGCCCGCCATTCGTGAGCTGTTGCAGCAGATGGTGGCCGGTGGCGTGTCGCTGGTCATGCATGCGGGTGATTACTGCTCGCCATTCTCCCTTCAGCCATTCCACGACCTGTCATTGCCGCTGCTCGGCGTGTTCGGTCGCAATGATGGCGATCGCGACGCGCTCATCGCCACGGCGAAGACGGGGTTCGGCGCGGCTGAACTCTACGAGTCGCCGCACAGCTTTGACCTCGGTGGCAAATCGGTCCTGCTGGTGCACGATCTGGCCGACGTGCAGCAACGCTCCATCGACGGGCACGAGGTCATCGTGCACGGGTTCACCCATCAGCCCGAAATGAAGTCGCGTGGTGATTCACTCATCGTGAATCCGGGCGAGGGCTGCGGCTGGTTGTACGGCGCGCCAACCGGCGCCATCCTCGATCTCGACACGAAGTCGGTCGAGTTCCTCAAGCTCACCGGCCCCGAGTGGAAGGCCTGATGCAGAATACCCAGAGCCGGATTCTCATTCTCGACTGCGGTTCGCAGTTCACTCAGCTCATCGCGCGACGCGTTCGCGAGGCGCGCGTGTACTCCGAGATTCATCCACCGACCAAGTCGCTGGAGTGGATCCGCGAGTGGAACCCCACCGGGATCATCCTGTCGGGTGGCCCGAGTTCGGTGACCGACGACGGCGCCCCCACCGTGTCGCGCGAGTTGCTCGATATCGCCCCGGTACTCGGCGTGTGCTACGGCATGCAGCTCATTGCCCACTTGGAAGGAGGTGCGGTGGTGGGCGGTGGTCGCCGCGAGTACGGGCGCGCCGAGGTCACCGTTGATGAGCCCGCGGGCCTGTTCAAGGGCTTCGATGCCGGTGAGAAGACCACGGTGTGGATGAGCCACGGCGATCACGTGGAGCAGGTTCCGCCCGGCTACGTCGCCACGGCGCACAGTGGTCATACCTGTGCAGGGTTCCGGCACACGAGCAAGCCGGTGCACGCCATCCAGTTCCATTCGGAAGTGTATCACACCGTGCGCGGCGCGGAGATCATTCAGAACTTCCTCTTCGGCGTATGTCACTGCACGCCGGATTGGACGCCAGGCCACTTCATCGAGCAGGAAATCGCGCGCATTCGTGAGCTCGTCGGCGACAAGCAAGTCATCTGTGGCCTCTCGGGCGGGGTCGATTCGAGCGTGGCCGCGGCCTTGGTGCACAAGGCCATCGGGGATCAGCTCACCTGCATCTTCGTGGATACGGGGTTGCTGCGCCTCCATGAGCGGGAGCAGGTGGAGCGCACGATGGGTGAGCATCTCGGCATCCGGCTTATCACTGTGCGCGCCGAGGAGCGCTTCCTCACGGCGCTCGCCGGTGTCGGCGAGCCGGAGCGCAAGCGCAAGATCATCGGTGAGCACTTCATTCGCGTGTTCGAGGCCGCATCTGCCGATGCCGGCAAGGATGCTGCGTTCCTCGTGCAGGGCACCCTTTATCCCGACGTGATCGAGTCGGTGAGTGCGAAGGGCGGGGCGTCCGCGACCATCAAGACCCATCACAATGTCGGTGGGCTGCCGAAGGACATGAAGTTCAAGCTCATCGAGCCGCTGCGCGAACTCTTCAAGGACGAGGTGCGCAACGTTGGCCGTGAGCTCGGGCTCCCCGAAGAGATGGTGGGACGTCATCCGTTCCCGGGGCCTGGTCTCGCGATTCGTGTCCTCGGCGAAGTCACGCCGTCGGCGCTGGATATGCTGCGCCGGGCCGACGCGATCTATCTCGAGGAGATTCGGGCGGCGGGGCTCTATCCGGATATCTGGCAGGCCTTCGCGGTGTTCCTCCCCGTGCGCTCGGTCGGCGTCATGGGGGATGGTCGCACGTACGAGCACGTCATCGCCTTGCGGGCCGTGACGAGTACCGATGGCATGACCGCTGACTGGTACAACTTCCCGCACGACGTGCTCGGGCGCATCTCCAACCGTATCATCAACGAGGTGGACGGTGTGAATCGCGTCGTATACGACGTGAGCTCAAAGCCGCCCGCCACCATCGAGTGGGAGTGATCTGATGCAACGTTGCAGAACCCGTATGCTGGGCCTCCTGTCGATGGGTATGCTGGCCATCGTGTCTGTGGCGGAGACGCAGAGTGCCCCCACGCATGGCGTACGTCCGCGCCGGCTTGCCATCCGCAATGCGATGGTGATCGAGGGGAACGGCACGCCGGCCGAAGGTCCGAAGGACATCATCGTTGAGGGTAACCGCATCATCGATGTGATTTCCCTCGACCCGGTGGCGGTGAAGATGGGTGAAGTGAAGCGGGCGCCGGCCGATGTGGAGATTGATGCGACCGGCAAGTATGTCATGCCTGGGCTCATCAACCTGCACGGCCATGTTCAGGATGAGCGCGGCGGGATTCCGCAGCCGCTCGATTACCAGATGAAGTTGTGGCTTGGGATGGGTATTACCACGGTACGTGACGTTTCGAGCGAGACCCCGAAGACGCTGCAGCTGCGCACGCGCAGCAATGCGGGGGAGATCGCGGCGCCGCGCTTGTATGTGTATGCCCGCTATGCCTATATGCCGGTGCCGAAGAACGAGGCCGAGGCGAGACAGCGCGTGCGCGATCTCAAGGTCCAGGGCGTCGATGGGCTCAAGTTGTTCGGCATGGACAAGGACGTCTATTACCCGGTGCTTGATGAGGCGAAGAAGCTTGGCCTTCGCACCGCGCACCATATGGCCGTCGACGAAACGAATGCCTGGGACGCGGCCAAGGGTGGGCTGACCAGCATCGAGCATTGGTACGGCGTACCTGATGCGGCCATCGTGAATGGTCTGCAGCAGTTTCCGTCGAACTTCAACTATGCCGACGAAGGCATGCGCTTCCGCTACGCCGGGCGGCTGTGGCGTGAAGCGGATCCTGCGCGCCTGCAGGACGTGCTGAAGGCCATGGTGCAGGGCGGGGTGGCCTGGAACCCGACGCTCGACATCTACGAGGCGAGCCGAGACCTCCAGCGGGCCGAGACCCAGCCGTGGTACACCGAGTATCTGCATCCCACGCTGGGGAAGTATTTCCGCCCCGATCCCTCCAATCACGGTTCGTATTTCGCCGGTTGGAGTAGCACGGACGAAGCGTATTGGAAGGAGAACTATCAGATCTGGTTTCGCGCGGTTCGGGACTTCGAGCGACTCGGCGGCCTGATCGGCGCGGGAGAGGACGCCGGCTTCATTTACCAGATCTACGGGTTTGGGCTTATTCGCGAACTCGAGCTGCATCAGGAGGCTGGGTTTCCCACGCTCAAGGTGCTGCAGCATGTGACGGCAAACAATGCGAAGATCCTTGGCGAGGAGCAGCGGCTCGGGCGTATTCGCTCCGGCTTTCTTGCTGATCTCGTGGTCGTGAACGGCAACCCACTCGAGGATCTCAAGGCATTCTATCCGCCGCGCGAGGATGCGGCGGCGGGACGCAGCGGTGGCGTGCAGTGGACCATCAAGGATGGTATTCCGTACGACGCGCAGCGCATGTTGCGGGAAGTGCGGCAGATCGTACAGGGCGCCAAGAAGCCGTGAGGTAGGTCGCGTGACGGACGCGAGCCCGGCACGCGAGTGGCGAGCCGACCTGCGAGACATGGCGCAGGTGGCATGGCCGGTGGTGCTGATCAACGTGGGGCTGCAGGCCATGGGCGTGGTGGATACGCTCATGGTGGGGAAGCTTGGCGGCGCCGCGATTGCGGCCGTGGCCCTCGGCAATTTCTACTACTTCAATGTGAGTGTCTTCGGGATCGGTTTGCTCTTCGCGATCGACCCGGTTGTGGCGCAGGCGGTTGGTGCTGGAGACAGTGAAGGGGTCGCGCGTGGCGTGCAGCGCGGTATGGTGCTCGCGATGGTAGTCTCGCTCTTCGTCATGGCGGCGCTTGTACCCGGCGAGTGGTTGTTGACGACCCTCGATCAACCACCCGACGTGGTACGCGAGACCGCGGTGTATGCGCGACGACGCTTGCTCGGTGTCGTGCCGTTTTTTCTGTTCGCGGTGTTGCGTCAGTCGCTGCAGGCTTTGGGGCCAGTGCGGCCGGTGATCATTGCCGTCGTCATCGGCAATGTGGTCAATGTGATCGGTAACTGGTTGCTGATCTTCGGGCGCGCCGGTCTGCCGCCCTTGGGGGTGGAGGGCTCAGGATACGCCACTGCAATCGCGACGTGGGTGATGGCCGGCGCGCTCTGGTGGCTTTCGTGGCCGATCGTGCGCGAGGCGCTACATCCGTGGCGGGCGGATTCGCTCACGTGGACGCCGATGTGGCGCATGCTGCGCATTGGCGTTCCTGTTGGTGTGCAGTGGTTCTTCGAAAGCTTCGCGTTCGGCCTCACCGCACTGTTTATGGGATGGATGGGCACCGCCTCACTCGCTGGGCATGAGATCGCCCTCAACATGGCGGCGCTTACGTTCATGGTCCCGTTGGGGGTCTCCGGCGCAGCTGCAGCGGTTGTCGGGCGCGCGATCGGCCGCGGCGACATTGCCGCCGCACGGCGCGACGCGATCGCGGCCATCGCCTGCGGCGTGGGCTTCATGTGTCTGAGTGCCGTGGTCTTCATTGCTGCACCGGGTTGGCTCACGTCATGGTATACCGACGAAGCGGCGACCGTGGCCGTAGCGGTGGCACTCATACCTCTCGCGGGGTGGTTCCAGGTTTTCGATGGATTGCAGGCGGTGACGAGCGGCGTCCTGCGTGGCACGGGTGACACGCACGTGCCAGCGGTGCTGCACCTCGTCGCCTTCTGGGGGGTTGGGATTCCCCTGGGATACTACCTGGGATTTCACACCAGGTGGCGTGAGCAAGGCCTCTGGGTAGGGCTGGTCGCGGGGCTGGCCGCGGCCGCATTACTGCAAAGCGCGCGCGTGTTCCGACGATTGCAGTCGGACATCGCGCGCGTGTCGATCGATCATTGAACAAAAAACTCAGGCAGCGCGGCTCGGTAGGCGCGCTGCCCGTCGACGGCTGATGCCCTAGACGCGCTTCTCCTCGAGGAGCGCCATGAACTCCGCCGGTGAGCTGATCTCGAGCAGGCGCCCCGGCACATCACTCTCCTTGCTGAACTGCGCGATCTTCCCGAGCACGGGGAGGTACTGGTTCGACACCTCGAGTGGCGGCGCGACGATCAGGAAGAAGAAGTTGACGGGCTTATCGTCGATCGCCTTGAAGTCGACGCCATCCTTCTTGCGGCCAAAGGCCACCCGGAGGCGGTTGACCACCAGCGATCGGCAGTGGGGAATGGCGATGCCGCGTCCAATGCCTGTAGATCCGAGGTTTTCACGACGCTTGAGCATCTTGAACAGCATGCCCTCGGACTTTTCGTCGAGCTTGAGCAGCCCGATCAGCTCCTTCAGGATCTCATCCTTGCTGTTGCCCTGAAGCTCCAGCTGGACGGCTTCCTCTGAGAAAAACTCGCGCAGTTCCATAGCCGTGCAAGCTAACCGCCGATCCCCGGGAGTCAAACGGTTCGCGTTGCCTCGGTCGGACGGCCCGGCTAGCTTCCCTCTCATGTCGAAGTCATTGTCGCGCAAGACCTTTCCGTTCGCCATCCCCAATCAGACGCCGCTCTATCTGGCGCCGATGGCTGGGGTGTCGGAGTCGCCGTTTCGTCGGTTGTGCCATGGTCATGGGGCCGATGTGGTGGTAACGGAGTTTCTGTCGGCGGAAGGCATTCGCCGGGAGAATGAAGCGACGATCAGCAAGCTTCGCTTCAGCGCCGAAGAACGTCCCATTGGCGTACAGATCTTCGGTGCGGATCCCGCCGCCATGGCCGACGCCGCCGCCATGGTGACCGATCTGTTCATGCCTGACTTCGTGGACATCAATTTCGGATGTCCCGTGAAAAAGGTTGTGCGACGCAACGGCGGGTCGGGGTGCCTCAAGGACCTCGGGCTCGTGGAGGAGATCATTCGCGCGGTCGTGAAGTCGACCCATCTCCCGGTCACGGTCAAGACCCGGAGTGGGTGGAATGAAGAGATGCGCGACCCCGTCGGCATCGCGTTGCGGATGCAGGACGCCGGCGCAAAGGTCTTCACATTGCACGCGCGGACCCGAACGCAGATGTACACGGGCCAGGCAAATTGGGACGAGATTGCCGCGGTGGCGGAGGCACTCGATATCCCGGTGCTTGGCAATGGAGACATCAAGACGGCCGAGGATGCGAAGCGTATGCTCGAACATACCAAGGCCGACGGGATCATGATCGGCCGCGGTTCATATGGGCAGCCGTGGATCTTCCGGCAGGCGCGCGCGCTTTTCAACGGCGACCCCATGCCCGCCACGCCGGGCGTGCACGAACGTTTCGAGATCGCGCTTGGCCATGCCCGAATGGTGCAATCGTATGAGACGGACCCGATCGGTGCCGCGATCGAGTTCCGCAAGCATCTCGGATGGTATGTGAAAGGGCTGCCCAATTCGGCCGACCTGCGCGCGAAGTTGCATCAGGTACGGGATTTCGCCGAAGTGGAGACGATCTTCACGAACTATCTCGCGTTCTATGACGAGTACGTGGCGCGTGGGGCGAAGGCGGACGATCCGGACATCGCGGATCTCACCTGTGAAGCGGCCTGATGGTCGCGGGCGTTGCCGGAACCATGGTGGCGCGTGTAGTGTATTGATGGTACAGCTGGACCGTTCGAACCGGGGGTGACTGGCTTCGACGGGGTTGGTGAAGCTCTGGTAGCGTGCCCAGGTACTCGAGCACCTGGTAAAACACTCGGGAAAATCACAATCGCGAACAACAACCTCGCGCTCGCTGCCTAACCTTCGGGTTACGTAGCAGTGCTCACGCGGCAGCCCGCCCGGGGCGGCACGTGAGTATCGCAAATCTGGGCTAGTCTTACGGTGCGCGTTCCGTCATAGGGCGAAACTCTAGAACGCTTGTCCTGAGGTGGGCTTTCCATTGGCCAGCCGACGGAGACCTCAATCAATGGAATACGCACGTAGAAGCTGGGGTCGATCTAGTCTCGGACAGGGGTTCGATTCCCCTCACCTCCACTACGACACAGGGCCCGCCGTAAGGCGGGCCCTGTGTCGTTTCTGCAAAGAGGAGATTCACTCCGCGAGGGCCGCGTGCGCGGCCGCGAGTCGGGCGACGGGCACCCGAAACGGCGAACAGGAGACATAGTCCAAGCCCACGGTGTGACAGAACGCCACGCTGCGGGGTTCACCGCCGTGCTCGCCACAGATACCGACCTTCAATGCGGGTTTCACGTCGCGGCCATCGCGCACCGCCCACTTGATGAGTTTTCCCACGCCCTTGGCGTCGAGTACCTGAAAGGGATCATCAGGATACAGGCCCTGTTCCACATACTGCGGCAGGAAACGGCCGGCGTCATCCCGGCTGAGGCCGAACGTGGTCTGCGTGAGGTCGTTGGTGCCGAACGAAAAGAAATCGGCTTCCTGCGCAATTTCGTCGGCCGTGAGGGCGGCACGGGGCAATTCGATCATTGTGCCGATGAGATAGGGCACCCGCTCACCCATGACCCCCATCACCTGGTCCGCGGCGCGTTCAATGATGGCGCGCTGATGACGGAACTCGGTGACGTCGCTGACCAGCGGCACCATGATCTCCGGGCGTACCTCGATCCCGCGACGTGCAGCACGCACGGCAGCCTCGAAGATCGCTCGCGCCTGCATTTCGGTGATTTCAGAATACACGATGCCGAGCCGACAACCGCGATGCCCGAGCATCGGATTGGTCTCGCGCAGCGATGACACGATACGCGAAAGTTCCTGACGCGAGAGGTTGAGCGACGCCGCGAGGAGCGACGATTCTTCGCCGCCATGCGGCAGGAACTCGTGCAGGGGCGGATCCAGGAGGCGAATGGTCACGGGATACCCGTCCATCGCTTCGAAGATGCCCTCGAAGTCGGCGCGCTGCATCGGCAGGAGCTTGTCCAGCGCCCGCCGCCGGCCGCTTTCGTCACGCGCTACGATCATCTCGCGCATGGCGGTGATGCGGTCACCCTCGAAGAACATGTGCTCGGTGCGACAGAGTCCGATCCCCTGTGCGCCGAAGTTGCGCGCGACGCGCGCATCGCGTGGTGTATCGGCATTGGCTCGCACCTTGAGTCGGCGGTGCGTATCCGCCCACCCCATCAACGTGGCGAAGCCCCGATAGGTCGGCGCATCACTCTCCGGCTGCTGCCCATTGATCACGCGCATGACTTCGCTCGGCTGCGTGGGAAGATCTCCCGCGAACACGCGGCCGGTGCCGCCATCGAGCGTGAGCCAATCCCCCTCCACGATGATCGTCTCGCCGATGCGCATGCTGCGCTGGTCGCCAAGAATTTCAACGGCGGCGCACCCCACGATGGCGCACTTGCCCATGCCGCGCGCGACCACCGCCGCGTGGCTCGTCATGCCACCGCGTGCGGTGAGCACCGCACGAGCGGCGACGATCCCGTGAAAATCCTCCGGTGTGGTCTCCTCTCGAATCAGAATGACCTGCTCACCCTGTTGCTGACGACGTTCCGCCACATCCGGATCGAACACGGCCACGCCACTGGCCGCGCCGGGACTCGCCGGCAATCCCACCGCGATCGGGGTGGCCTGGGAGGTTGTCGCGATGACGCGATGCAACAACTGGTCGAGCTGATTGGGCTGCATGCGCAGCACGGCTTCGCGCTGCGAGATGAGCCCCTCGTTCACCATGTCGAGCGCGATGTTGAGTGCCGCGGCCGTGGTACGCTTTCCCGTACGGGTCTGCAGCAGATACAGGGTGCCACGTTCGACCGTGAATTCGATGTCCTGCATATCACGGAAGTGCTGCTCGAGCCGCGCCTGCGTGTCGAGGAGTTGCGTATACGCGCCGGGAAGACGCTGGGCCATCTCGTCGATGTGGAGTGGCGTGCGAATGCCGGCGACGACGTCCTCGCCTTGGGCGTTCACGAGGAACTCCCCGTAGAAGCGTCGTTCACCCGTACTCGGGTCACGCGTGAAGGCCACTCCGGTGCCCGAGTCGTCACCCATGTTGCCGAACACCATCGACACGATGTTGACGCCGGTACCAAGGCTGTGCGGAATGCTGTTCACCTTGCGATAGTCGATGGCCTTCTTGAGGGTCCATGACTTCCAGACGGCTTCAATGGCACCCCACAACTGCACCTGGGGATCCATCGGGAAATCGGTGCCGGTCGCGGCGCGCACGAGCTGCTGATACTCGCGCACGAGCGCGCGCAGGGCATCGGCGGAAAGCTCCGCGTCGGTGGCGACGTCCGTCGTCAGTCGCTTGGTAGCCAGCAACTGCTCGAACCGATGGATGTTCACGCCAAGCACCACATCAGCGTACATCTGCAGGAAGCGCCGGTACGAATCGTACGCAAACCGTGGATTGCCGCTGCCGGCGGCCAATCCCTCAACCGTTTCGTCGTTCAGGCCAAGGTTGAGGATGGTCTCCATCATGCCGGGCATACTCACGGCGGCACCGGAGCGCACCGAAACAAGCAACGGGTTCGAGGCGTCGCCGAATCGTTTACCGCTGGCCTGCTCGAGTTGTGCGAGTGCCTGCTGGACCTCGCCTCGCAGCGCCTCGCTGATGCCGCCGTGGTCGAGATAGGCGACGCACTCGCTTGCCGCAATCGTAAAGCCGGGCGGCACGGGCACGCCGAGATTGGTCATCTCGGCGAGATTGGCGCCCTTGCCGCCCAGTATCTGCTTCATGTCCCTCGTGCCGTCAGCCCTGCCATTCCCGAAGAAGTAGACGGACCGCGTCACGAGGGTTCTCCTGTTTCAGAAAATGTTGACAATCACAAGATGCCTGCCGGGATTCCCGCGCTGCTGCCGGCCCGCAGCAGCTCCGGCTCAGCCGGAGTGGCCGTGGGGTATCGCCCTGAGAAGCACGCGTGGCAGTAGCCCTCCGGACCCGTCGGCATGGCGGAGAGCATGCCGTCGATGGAGAGATAGCCCAGAGAGTCAACGCCGAGGTGGCGCACGAGTTCCTCGTGGCTCATCTGCGCGGCGATCAGCTCCTCACGGCGCGGGGTGTCGATGCCGTAATAGCAGGGACTGATGATCGGCGCACTCGACACGCGCATGTGCACCTCACGGGCACCGGCCGCACGCACGAGCGAGACGAGGCCGCGCGTGGTCGTACCGCGCACGATCGAATCGTCCACCATTACGACGCTCTTGCCCTCGATGATCTCACGCACCGGATTGTATTTGACCTTCACCTTGGCATCGCGTCCCGACTGCGTCGGCTGAATGAAGGTGCGCCCGACGTAGTGATTGCGAATGAGGGCGAGCTCGTAGGGCAGGCCGGACTCCTCGGCATAGCCAAGCGCCGCCGAATTTGATGAGTCCGGTACAGCGAACACCACGTCGGCTCCCGGCGCTGGGCGCTCTCGCGCCAACTGACGCCCGAGCGCACGGCGCGAGCGGTCCACCGATCCGCCGAACACCTTACTGTCGGGGCGGGCAAAGTAGACGTGCTCGAACACACAGCGATTCACCGGCGCCGCGGGCAGCGCTTGCATCGAGCGCACGCCATGCCGGTCGACGGCCACGATCTCGCCGGGGGCGATCTCGCGTTCCACCACCGCCCCGACGATGTCCAGCGCGCAAGTTTCCGACGCGAAGACCAGACTGTCGGCCAGGCGGCCCATGACCAGAGGGCGCCAACCGTGCGGGTCGCGCGCGACGATCACCGTTTCGTCGAGCACCACGAGCAGGCAATACGCTCCTTCTACGCCCTGCAGCGCGGCCGCCACTCGCGACTCGGGCGTCTCCCCACTGGCGCGCGCGATACGGTGCACGATGACTTCCGAGTCCATTGTACTCGAAAAGATGGCGCCCTCGTCTTCGAGCTCACGACGCAGCTCTACCGCGTTGGTGAGGTTGCCGTTGTGCGCGAGCGAAATGTGACCGCGACGCACACGCGCCAGCACCGGCTGCGCATTCTCGATCGCCGAGGAGCCCGCCGTGCTGTAGCGCGTGTGACCAATGGCGATGGGCCCCTGCAGCACCCGCATCTCATCGTCATCGAACCCCTCGGAGACGAGACCCATCGCTCGACTCACGCGCGCGTGACCGTACTCGTCGACCGCCACGATGCCGGCCGACTCCTGACCACGATGCTGCAGTGAGTACAACCCCAGCTGCGTCAGGGCGGCCGCTTCCTTGTGGCCGTAGACGCCGAAAATACCGCACATGGGAGAACTCCCGATCAGTCGTTGGTGGGAGCGTGCGACGAGGACACCACATGCTCGGCCGGCGTGTCGCCGTCCATCGCTTGCGGAATGGCCTCATGGAACGCTTTGGCGAGCCACGCCACGGGCGCGGTGAAGGTGTCGTCCGAAATCGTGAAGCTGGTTCCCGCGTCGGCGCGATCGACGCGTCCGATGACGCGCGCCGGCACCCCGTGGCGCTGCGCAATCCGGAGCACGGCTCCGCTGTCGGGCGTGGAGAGGACGACACGTCCGTGCGCCTCGCCGAACAACACGGCGCGGTGCGGCAGGGCGGCCCATGCGGACAAATCCACCTGAAACCCGAACGGCTTGGCTGGATCCATCATGGCGCACTCCGCGAGCGCCACCGCCAAGCCACCGTCACTGCAGTCGTGCGCCGACCGCACCGCGCCAGCCTTGATGGCCTCGAGCAGCGCGTCGATGAGCATGCGCTCGCGAGCAGGCTCACAGACCGGCGGCTCACCGATGGTGAGGCCGTGAATGGCGAGGAGGTACTCACTGGCCCCCAGTTCGGCCGTGCAATCGCCGAACAGGACGATCTCGTCGCCCTCCTGCTGGAAGGCCGAAGGGGTGACATGGGCCATACTTTCCACGAGGCCGACCATGCCGATGGTCGGCGTGGGGTGAATGGCGCCTTGGGGATTCTCGTTGTACAGCGACACGTTGCCACCGGTGACCGGTGTTTCGAGCACCGTGCACGCTTCCCCCATGCCGGCGATGGCCTCGCTCAACTGGAAGTAGACTTCCGGCTTCTTCGGGTTGCCGAAGTTGAGATTGTTGGTGATCGCCATCGGACGTGCGCCGCTGCACGCCACATTACGCGCTGCCTCGCACACGGCTGCCCGACCGCCGTTGCGCGGGGACAAGGCCACGTGGCGGCCGTTGCCGTCGATGCACAGGGCGATCGCCTTGTCCGTGCCACGCAACCGCACCACGGCGGCGTCGCTACCCGGACCACGCACCGTACTGGTCCGCACCGTGGAATCATACTGTTGCCACACCCAGCGCTTGCTCGCGATCGTCGGCGACGAGAGCAGCTTCTCCAGCGTCCACGAGTGATCGCGTTCCTCAGCGAGCGGCTTCACGTCGAGCGCGTTCTTCCCCCGCGCCGCCTTGAGCGCCTCGCTCTCCCTCGGCTCGAGCACATACTGAGGGCACTCGGTCACGAGACGCGAGCCGGGGAACTCGGCAACCACCTTGTCGCCTTCGGTGACGCGATACACCGGTTCCGCAATCACCTCGCCGATCACCGCCGCTTCGAGATCCCACTTCGCGAGGATCTTCCGCACTTCGTCCTCGTGCCCCTGCTTGGCCACCACGAGCATACGCTCCTGGCTTTCGGAGAGGAGGATTTCGTACGGGGTCATGCCCTGTTCTCGTACCGGCACCTTGGTGACGTCGATCGTCACGCCCACATCACCGCGCTCGGCCATCTCCGCCGACGAGGATGTCAGCCCGGCCGCGCCCATGTCCTGAATGGCGACGATGTGTCCGCTGCGAATCAGTTCGAGCGAGGCTTCGAGGAGCAGTTTCTCCGTGAACGGATCGCCCACCTGTACCATGGGGCGCTTGGCATCACTCGCCTCAGACAGATCCTCCGACGCGAACGAAGCGCCGTGAATACCATCGCGCCCGGTACGGGCCCCTACCGCCATGATGGGGTTGCCAACGCCACTGGCGACCGCCCGCATCAGCTCGTCCTCGCGCATGAGGCCGACGCACATCGCGTTCACCAACGGGTTGCCTTCGTACGACGGATCGAACACCACTTCGCCGCCGACCGTGGGGACGCCCACGCAGTTTCCGTAGTCGCCGATCCCTTTCACGACACCGGAGAAGAGCCAGCGCACACGCGGAGCGCTGAGCGGACCGAAGCGGAGTGAGTTGAGCAGCGCGATGGGACGCGCGCCCATGGTGAACACATCGCGCAGGATTCCGCCCACACCGGTGGCCGCACCCTGATACGGCTCGACGGCCGACGGGTGGTTGTGGGACTCGATCTTGAATGCCACCGCCCAGCCATCGCCCACTGAGATCACGCCGGCGTTTTCACCAGGTCCCTGGAGCACCCACGGCGCCTTGGTCGGGAGCGTTTTGAGCATGGGGCGCGAGTGCTTGTACGAGCAGTGCTCGCTCCACAGCGCACTTACGACACCGATTTCCGTGAACGTCGGCGTGCGCCCGAGCATGTTCACCAATCGCTCGTACTCGAACTCGGTGATGCCGTGCTCGGCAACCAGCGCTGGCGTGATTGCGGGATCTCCCGGGCGGGATTCGACACGCGACGACGTCGCATTCGTGGATGCGGTCATGCCTGCACGCCTCCGAGCATCGATTCGAGAATGGACTGGAAGAGAGGAAGTCCGTCCGTGGAGCCGAGGGCCGGCTCCATGGCCCGCTCCGGATGTGGCATCATGCCGAGCACGTTACCATGCGCATTCACGATCCCCGCGATGTTGCGGAGCGATCCGTTGGGGTTGGCCGAGTCCGTCGCCTCACCATCGGCCGTGACATACCGGAACACGACGTGTCCTTCACCCTCGAGACGCGCGAGGGTGTCGCCGTCGGCTGTGTAGCGCCCATCGCCATGGGCGACCGGAATGCTGATCACCTGACCCACGTGATACTGCGAAGTGAACTTCGTCGCGATGCTCTCCACCCGGAGCGCCACCGGCGCGCTCACGAAGCGAAGCGTGTTGTTGCGCAGCAGCGCGCCAGGGAGCAGCCCCGCCTCACACGCGATCTGAAAGCCGTTGCAGATGCCCAGTACGAGTCCACCGCGCTTCGCATGCTGCACCACTTCCTGCATGATGGGGCTGAAGCGGGCGATGGCGCCGGCACGCAGATAATCCCCGTAACTGAAACCACCCGGCAGGATCACCAGATCGACCCCCTGCAGATCGTGGTCCTTGTGCCACAGGTATACGGCTTCCTGACCGAGGATATCCGCTACGGCGTGGTACGCATCCTCGTCGCAATTGGAACCCGGGAAGCGAACAATACCGGCTTTCACGCGCGCTCCACGCTGGCGATGTCGTAGTCTTCGGTCACCGGGTTGGCGAGCAGCTTCTCGCACATCGCCTTCACCGCGGCACGCGCCGCCTCTTCCGACTCGGCGGTCGTATCCACCACCACATATCGACCCACGCGAACGTCACTGACCGCAGCGAAGCCGAGCGAGTGCAGGGCGTCGGAGACGGCCTTACCCTGCGGGTCGAGAATACCGCGACGCGGCACGATGTGGACGGCACAACGGAAACGGGTCATGCGGGCTTATCCTCGCGACCGGTATCAGGACCGGATGGGTTTCGTTGGGAACGACGACGCCGGCGACGGCGACGGGGAGGGGCGCTCTCGGAATCATCATCATCGTCATCGCCCGACGGATCACGTCCCGGCAAACGATCGAGGAGACCGAGGAACACCGTGCGGCCGATGCCGTACAGGACGTACGCCATACCGGCCGGAAAGAAGAACTGCTTCGGCAGGAAGATCACGCCGATGAGGGTGCCGATCACGAGCAGGAAGCCGAGCATCCCTTGAAGCGTACGGAAGTTGACAACAGGGAACTTGGCGTACTGCACGTTGCTGATCATGAGCATGCCGAGGCCGAGCATCAGGAATCGGAGCATCTGATGCCAGGGGAGATCGGCGACGATCGTTTCGGTATAGAGGGAGGTCTGGCTGAACCAGTAGTACGTGGCCAGTACGCCGCCGGCGGCCGGACTCGGAAGACCGGCAAAGTGGGTGGTCTTGCGCCCCGCCTGTTCCACGTTGAAGCGGGCGAGTCGCATCACCGCGCAGGCCGTGAAGAAGAAGCAGAAGATCCACTCCCACCGGCTGCTCTGGAACACCGCGAAGTACATGATGAGCGCCGGCGCCGTGCCGAACGAGATCGCATCGACCAGTGAGTCGAGTTCTTCGCCGAACCGCGAGCCCGACTTGGTGGCACGGGCGATGCGCCCATCGAGCGCATCGGCGATGCCGCCGAACACGATGAAGCGCGCGGCCGCATCGAAGTCGCCCCGAGACGCCGCGACGATCCCGAAGATACCGAAGAACAGATTGGCCAGCGTGAAGCCGTTCGGCAGGGCAATCACGGCCGCCTCACGCGGCCGCATGCGCCGGCGCACCGGGCCGTCGGGCGCGCTCACCGGCCTCTCCAGGCGAGCACGAGCGTCAGAAGGGTTGCCGCATAGCCCGCCAGCCACAGCGTCCACGACCGCCCTCGCAGGGCGAGCCCGAACAGGACGATCACCGAAGCGGCGACGGCCGCTGTGACGGCGTGGCTCTCCACATTGGACATGGGCACGATCACCTTACTCCTCGGGCGGAAGACCGAGACGGGCCAGATCGAGCGGGGCTCCGGTCAGCCGCTGGTAGGCATCGCGATACCGCAGACTCGTCGCGCGAATGACATCGGACGGCAATGTCGGCGCCGGCGCTTCGCCATTCCAACGGCCCGCCTTCCGCTCGATATCCAGCCAATCCCGTAACGGCTGCTTGTCGAAGCTGGGTTGCCCGCGACCGGGCGTATACGAATCGGCCGGCCAGAAACGCGAACTGTCGGGGGTGAGCACTTCGTCGATAAGCAGCAGCTCGCCGTTGCGCCAGCCGAATTCGAACTTGGTGTCAGCCACGATGATGCCGCGCGGCTCGGCCGTCGCACGCCCGAACTCGTAGACCGTGCGTGCCAAGCGCTCGAGCGTGGCCGCGGTGTCGCTCCCCACCTGTTCGATCACCGTGGTGATCGTGATGTTCTCATCGTGCCCCGTCTCCGCCTTGGTGGCAGGACTGAAGATGGGCGGATCGAGCCGGTCGCTCTCGCGCAGCCCCGTGGCGAGCGCCTCACCCGCGAGCGTACCCGACGCCTGATACTCCTTCCAGGCCGATCCCGTGATGTAGCCGCGAATCACGCACTCGATCGGGACGACCTCGGCCTTCTTCGTGAGCATCGAGCGTCCGGCAAGCGCGGCCCGATACGGCGCGAGCGACGGCACCGCCGCGATGATCTCGTCGGTGTCGGCCGTGATCAGGTGATGGGCGATGTCCGAAGGCAATTGCCCGAGCCACCACGCCGTGAGCTGCGTGAGCACGGCGCCCTTGTACGGGATCGCCTCTGACATCACGACGTCGAACGCGCTGATGCGATCGGTGGTGACCAGCAACAAGCGGTCGGCATCGACCTCGTACACGTCGCGCACCTTGCCGCGACGAACCATCGGCAGCGGAAGGTCGGTTTGCACCAGCGCCACCGCACTCATACCCGCACCTCCTCCACTTCCACCACCGTCCGTTCCCGCGACAGCCAGGGGGCCACGTGTTCCTCGAGGAACTCGTCCACCTGCTGCGGCGCCCGCCCGACGAAGCGCGACGGGTCGGCCACCGCTTGGAGATCCGCGAGCGGAATCCCGAAGGTCGCGTCGCCCGCCAGACGCTCGAGCATGTCATTCTTCGGCGCGCCATCTTTCACGGCACGGGCGGCTGCGATGCTGTGCCCGCGAATGATTTCATGTGCTTCCTGACGGTCACCGCCCGCGCGCACGAAACGCACGATCAGCTCCTCGGTGGCCATAAACGGCAGCTCGTCTTCCACGCGACGACGAATGCGGGCCGGGTGCACCTCGAGGCCGCGCACGACATTCTGCATCAGCACGAGGATCGCATCCGTCGCCAGGAATGATTCCGGAATGGCGAGACGACGATTGGCCGAATCGTCGAGGGTGCGCTCGAAATACTGCACCGCATGGGTCTGATTCGCGTTGGGCTCGAGCGATAGCACGAAGCGCGCGAGCGCCGCGATGCGCTCCGAGCGCATGGGATTGCGCTTGTAGGCCATGGCCGACGAGCCGATCTGGTTCTTCTCGAACGGCTCCTCGATTTCCCCGAAGGCCTGCAGCATCCGAATGTCGCCGCTGAACTTTGACGCCGTAGCCGCGACCCCGGCCACCACGCCCAAGACCTGCGCATCCATCTTGCGCGAGTAGGTCTGACCGCTCACCGGGATACTCGACTTGAAACCCATCTTGTCGCAGACGAGCCGATCGAGTTCGCGCACCTTGCCGTGATCGCCCTCGAAGAGCGTGAGGAAACTCGCCTGTGTCCCCGTGGTGCCCTTCACGCCGCGGAACGGCAGGCTCGCGATGCGATACTCCAGATCCTCCAGATCAAGCAAAATGTCCTGCATCCAGAGGGTGGCGCGCTTGCCCACCGTGGTGAGCTGCGCCGGCTGCAAATGGGTGTATCCCAAGGCCGGCACGTCTTTCCACTCACGCGCGAATGCACCCAGTGCCTCGAGGGTGTCGAGCAGCTTCGCCCGCAGCAGACCAAGCCCGCGGCGCATGAGGATGAGTTCCGCGTTGTCCGTGACATAGCAGCTCGTCGCACCCAAATGGATGAACTTCCGGGCCGCCGGTGCGACGTCGCCGAACGCGTGCACATGCGCCATGACGTCGTGCCGGAACTTCTTCTCGTACTCGGCGACCGCATCGAAGTCGATGTCGTCGAGATGATCGCGCATGGCCGCGATCGCGTCGTCGGGAATGGCGATGCCGAGCGACTGCTGTGACTCGGCGAGCGCGAGCCACAGGCGACGCCACAGGCCATAGCGCTCCTGCGGTCCCCACAGGGTGAGCATGGCGCGTGACGCGTAGCGGTCAGCGAGTGGGGACTGGTACGACGATCTATCGGGAGCGGTCACGAGTCTGGACGGGAGAACGACGGTCAGCGGAGGTAGAACGAGGTTTGGAAATACTGTCGATTGCGTTCGAACACGAGGAACACGGGGCCACGAGCCCCGTAGCGATCGATGGCGGTTGAGGCCGCCTCGGCCGTACTGATGCGACTTTGGCCGACCTGCGCGATCACATCGCCCTCCTGCAACCCGATTTCGTCGCGAATACGCTCGGAAATCCGGTACACGAGGGCGCCGGCGCTGGACGCGATCCCGCGCTCCTGTCTGATGGCATCGGTAAGCGTGATGAGCTGCAGTTCGCGCAGCACGGTGACCTTCTGCGCCGACACTTCGGGGGCGTCGGTGACCTGCAGGGACAGCCGAACCTCACGGCCGCCTCGGCGCACCGTGATGGGCAACGTCTCGCCGACGCGGATGTCGAGGAGGCGCGCCTCCCAATCGAACGGGTTCCGGACCGGTCGCGTTCCGGCGCCCACCACCTGATCCCCCACCTTCACCCCGGCGCGCTCGGCCGGCGATCCCGGCACGACCCGAGCCACCACGGCCACCGCCTTGGCGGCATCGCGGGCGTTGTCGGCCTGCGGAGTCTGTAACCGGATACCCACCCAGGGCTGGCGGACGCTGCCATGCTCGAGCAGGTCCTCGACAATGCGCTTCGTCCGATCGATGGGGATGGCGAAACCGAGCCCCACGGATCCACCGCTCGGCGAATAGATCGAACTGTTGACGCCGATCACTTCGCCGGACGCGTTGACCAAGGGGCCGCCCGAGTTTCCCGGATTGATGGCGGCGTCGGTCTGGATCATGTCAATGTACGCGCCGCCTGACTCGCTGCGTCCCGCCAGATTGCGCCCCACCGCGCTCACGACGCCCACCGAAACACTGGGCTCGTTGTTGCCTAGGACGAAACCGAACGGGTTACCGATGGCGATGGACCATTCGCCCACGATGAGATCGGAAGAGCGGCCGAGCGGCGCGACCGGTAATGCCTGCGCCTTGATGCGCACCACCGCGAGATCGTTTGACTCATCTACCCCCACGACGGTCGCGTCGTAGGTGGTGCCATCGCGCATGGCGACGGAGACGCGCGCGGCCCCTGCAACCACGTGGGCATTCGTGACGATCACCCCGTCGGCCCGAACCACGAATCCGGAGCCGATGCCGGCATTGCGGCGCTCACCGGAGCGCCCGCCCATGAAGTACTCGAAGAAATCGACCGGGACGCGTTCGACGGTTTCCGTTTGCACGGTCACCACGGCCGGGGCCACCCGTTCCACGGCCGTGGTAATGGCCGTCCGCCGCGACGCTGCGACGGACTGAGCCGGGACGGGGCCCGACGGGAGCTGGCTCGCGGAGGGCAGGGTACGCGACTGCGCCTCGGACAGCGACGGATTGGCCCCTTCGCAGCCGACGAGGGCCAAGGACAGCAGGCAGACGAGTGACGTGCGCGGCGACATCAGCGACTCGATGTGCGGCCGAATGGACATGACGCTCACGTACGGGATCGTCACGCATCCACCGCGTAGCAGGACGCGGGATAGACGACTTGGCGAAGTGAAAGCCCCTGCGCTGGGGCGGGCGCGGATGTTTCGGCGTTGTCGGGCGCGACGAGCAGCCGCGCGATCGTACCACGCGGTCGGCGCCCTCGCGCTACCTCGATCATCGTACCGACAAGAAATCGCACCATGTGATGGAGAAAGCGGTTCGCCGCGACTTCGAACACCCAGCCGCCATCGCGTTTCACCCACGCCGCGTGCTGAATGACGCAGCGATGGTGATCGTCGATCGGCGCCGTGTGAGCGACGGCGAACGCGCGGAACGTATGCTCCCCCACCAAACTGCCGGCCTCGCCGTGCAGCGCCGTCTCGTCGAGGGGGTGGCGCACCGCCCACTCATACCGGCGCCTGAATGGTGACCGGGCTTCATCGTCCGTCCCAACAAGATAACCATATCGGCGCTCGATTGCGCTCCGCCGCGGATGAAAATCCTCCAGCATCCGGTGGGCCGTCGCGATCCAGATATCGTCGGGCAGGAGCGCGTTCATGGCGCGCTGTAACCGCTCGGGCGACCACTTGGCCGGCATCCGGACCCCCACGCCCTGACCGTGCGCATGTACCCCGGCGTCGGTCCGACCTGCACCGACAGCCGGAATATGGGCCCCGCACAGACGGGAGAGGACGGCCTCCATCTCACCCTGCACGGTGCGCGCAACGGGCTGGCGCTGCCAGCCGGCGAAGCGCCCTCCGTCGTACTGAGTTACCAGGAGGATCGGTCGCGGGTCCATGGCTCGTGGGAAAGTAGGCATTCCGGGAGTCCGCTTCAACTCGGCGCAGCGCTTTTCGTCGCGGGGGAGGCCACGCGTGCCGCCATGCCCCGCGGGCCATTGCGCGGCCGCGTGGAATGACGTTTTCTCCACGTCACCCTCTCTCCTCATGCCTCCACGTACCCTCGCTTCCCTGGCGCACGCCCTTTCGGCGGCGCCCGACCTCGATCAGGCGCTTATCGCTCTGGGTGAGACCCTGGCGGAATTGGATCGTGGCGCGTCCCTTGCTCTCCTCCAGTACGATGCGCGCCGGGACATGCTGCGCGATCGGCTCGCGCCGGCCGGCGCGCAGGTGGTGCGGAGTCGCATGGAAACGACCTTCGATCACCTGCCGGAGGCGGTGCGGAGCCGAGTGCTGACGGGGGGGCCGTTCGTCGACGTGACGGACCGATCGGCCGACTATGCACGGCTGTGTGGCTTTTCTACCCTGCTCGAAGGTGGGGTGTTGGCCGTGCGCGGAATGAAGATGGACGGCATGCTGGGGGCCGTCCTCGCCCTCTACGAACCACGCAAGATCTTCGGGACACGCACGACCGAACGGCTTGCTCCGGCCATCGCACTCTTCGAATTGGCGTATTCACGTCTCGCCGAGCGGGAGGCGCGTGAGGAAGCTGTGCGCACGCTCGAAGACGTGACCCAGCGGGTCCACGGCGAGTATGTGCGAAAACTCGGGTCGCTTGAGGCCGAGCTGCGCGAGGCGCGCAACACCCCCCGGGAAGTCCCGGTACTCGAGCACGCCGAGATGATTGCGGTACAGGCAGACGCGGCACGCGCTGCGGAAGAGGCGCGGCGCGCGTCCAGAAAGGCGGAATTGGCGGACCAGCAGCTCGCCACGGCCGTCTCCCAGCTGGAACAAGCCCATATCGAGCTGCATCGGCGCAGTGAGGCGCTGCGCCAGCGGACCCGCACGTTGTATCTCGTGGATCGGGCCCTTACCCTCGATGCCGAAACCGCCGACGCACGTACGCTCGTGGACGGCCTCCTGGCCCTGGTCGGCGACGACATGCAGGCCCAGCGCTGTTCCCTCATGCTGCGTTCGCCGGAACCAGATTACCTCTACCTTGCGGCCGCACGGGGGATTGCGCCGAACGTGGTCGAGGGGATGCGCATCCGTATCGGCGAGGGGGTGGCCGGACGCGTTGCTGCGGCGCGGGAACCGTTGCTGGTACAGGACGTTCGTGAGGCGGCACAGCATCCGTTGCTTCGCGACCAGTACTTCACCACCGGCAGCTTCATCAGCTTTCCCTTGCTGTATCACGGCGAGCTGGTGGGCGTCCTCAACCTG
>NZ_JBIJAW010000170.1:0-7123 GCF_044345575.1 Gemmatimonas sp. | reverse complement strand
GCGCGCCCGTGTACGGTGACGGTGAGCCAGGCGAATCCCTTGTGCGCCGGCACCACCGCCAGCCGCGTGGGTTCGGTGATGATCGCGCCCGTGGCCTGCAGTCCATCGGCGAGCAGCGCGCTCGTGCCGATGCTCGCGAACTCCTCGTCGCACACGGCGGCGATCACGAGCTCGCGGTGCAGCGTGCCGCGCTGCGCCGCGCGCGCGGCCGCCACGCACATCGCGGCGATCCCGCCCTTCATGTCGGTGCTCCCGCGCGCGTACAGATTGCCGTCCCGCACTTCGGGGGCGAACGGGGCATGCGTCATGCCGTCCGTGCCGACCACATCGAGATGCCCGTTCAGGACGAGCGGCGATACCCCGGCGGCGCCGATGCGCGCCACCACGTTGACGCGCTGCGGCGCGATCTCGTGCGTCGTGACCGCGAAGCCCCATTCGTCGAGCATGTTCGCGAGAAACATCGCGACGTCCCGTTCCCCCGGGGCACCAGGCACGAGGCTGGGATTGCGCGAGTCGATCGCGCAGAGAGCGGTGGTGAGGTCGAGGGGAGCGATTGGAAAGGGCACAACTGCAGTCTAGTCGTACACTCGGGGGAGGCGGAACTACGGGCGGCCCAGGCACTCGGCGGGGGCTGACAGCACCGCCGTTCAGGGTAACGGGTCGTGCGTTCAGAGTTGTGGGTTGGTGTTGTGCCCCGCACCCACCCACAACCCTCTACCCACAACCCTCAACCCTCAACCCTCAACCCTGAACGGAGCCGCCGTCAGTCGTACGCTGGGTGCAGAGGTCGCCGCCGGTCAGTCGCTCGCCGCGACGTCCGAAGCGGATACCACCACCCCCTGCCTCGCCACCCGCCACTCGAGTACCTCCCCCAACGGCGCCGCCGCACGGCGAACAGCTGACATCGCCCCCACCGGCGCGATCGCCACCACGCATCCGCCCCCGCTCGCCCCCAGCGCCTTGAAGCCCGTGGCGCCGGCCGCACGCACCGCCGCTTCGAGCTGCGTGATGCGCGCGGTGGTGATGCCCGGATGCAGCGACTGCTGGTGGACCCAGTGCTCACTCACCAGCTCCGCGAGCTCGCTCACATTGCCCGTCAGCAGCGACTCGGCCATGCCCCGTGCCAGCGCCCGCATACGGTCGAGCGCCTGCACCACGCGCGGGACCCGATCGCGATAGGCGGCGAGCACGGCGGTGATGGTGTCGGCGGAGATGCGGGATTCCCCGGTGTAGATCACGCAGCAGCGTGCTTCGAGCGCCGTCGTGGCCGCCGCCGTGAGTGCGAGCCGCTCGGCGTGGCGGGTGCGTCCCAGGGTGAGCCCCAGCGCTCCGCCAAGGGCCGCGGCATAGTGATCCTGAAAGCCCCCTGCCACGCCCAACTCGTCCACCTCCGTGGCTCGGCTCCGTTCCGCCAGGTCGGTGGGCTGCCAGCGCTCCCCGCGCCATGCTGCGATGGCGGCCTGCAGCGCCACACCGGCCGCCGACGACCCACCAAGCCCGGCGGCCACAGGGAAATCACTCGTGAGCCGGACCTGCACGCCCGAAAGCCCGGCTCGGCGCAGCGCAGCGGCGACGAGGGCGTCGGCCGGCGGCGAGGGGTCGTCGACCGCCACGAGGGTCACCGTGGCCCGGCGCTCGATCGCCAGGTTACAAACGAACCCGCCTCGCTCTTCGGGGAAGGGAGGGACATCTGTCCATCCCCCGCCGAAGTCGAGGCGGGTTGGTGCCGACGCGACGATCACGCCGACTTACTTCTTCTTGGCCGGGGCCTTTTTGGCAGGAGCCTTGGCGGGGGTCTTCGCGGCCGGCTTGGCCGGCGCCTTGGCCACCGGCTTCGCCGGAGCCTTGGCGGGCGCCTTCGCGGGGGCCTTCGCGGGGGCCTTTGCCGGGGCCTTCGCCGGCGCCTTCGCCGGAGCCTTGGCCGAGGGCTTCGCCGCCGCCGCCGGCTTCACCGGGGCCTTGGCCGCCGGAGCTGCCTTGGCGGCGGGCTTGGCCGGCGCGGGCGCGGGCTTCGCGGCCGCCTTCGGCTCGACCTTTGCCGCGGCCTTCGCCGCAGGCTTGGCCGCCGGCTTGGCCGCCGGCTTGGCCGCCGGCTTGGCCTCTACCGTGGGTTCCGGCTTCTCCTCGATCTTCGGCTCCGCCTTGGGCTTCGGCGCCGGCTTGGGCGGCAGCGGGGCGAACGTCACCTTGTCCGAGGGCTTCTGCGGTTCGATGCGCATGGCAGCGCGGGCCTCGAGCGCCGCTTCGGCCGCCGCCGCCGGGGCCTGCACGGCCTTGGGCATCTGGCCCAGCGGTACCGGCTTCGGCGGTGCCGCCTTCGGCTGGGGAGCCGGCAGCGAGCCATGCTTGGCGATATACGCGGCCTCGGCCTGCGCAATCAGCGTGTCGGCCTCGTCCTGATTCATCTGGCCGCGACGCACCATGTAATTGATGAGATCGCGCGCGCTTTCGATCACGAAGGAGCTCAAACCCGCAGCCGCCCCCACCACATCGCGCATGGCGCCGGCCATCCGGCTGCCAGCCTCGAGGCTGATCTCATGTGCACGAGCGGCCATTTCCGCGGCCGTGTCCCGGGCGTCGGCTGCCCGATGGCCGGGGCCGCGGCGGGGAGCCGGAGCAGCTGGAGGCGCGTCGCCTTCCGTGAGCGTTTCGTCGTCAGCCTGCGGCAAATCGGCCATAGGTGGAGCGCACTCCTTCCGCCAGACATGGAGGTAGAGGTGGTCGCTAAACGGAATTCGGAGGGCGAAGGCTGTCTTCATCCCGAGCCACCGAGTGGTCCGCGTCCACCGGAACGGGGTAACTATATGATTTTCAGTGATCTATGCAAGGTATCCAGACGTGCTTTGCGAGGTCGGCGCACATATAATGCAGGCGAAGCGGGGAGGGGCGCGGTCGGCTGAAGATGTCAAAATGCGCCGTCTATCTCAATATTCTCTGATTTTTTCGCGCCTTTAACAAGTCAGTAAAAAGACATCATGGCATCACAGCCACTCGAAGGAATACGTGTCCTCGACCTCTCCCGGGTTCTTGCCGGACCGCTGTGCGCGATGATGCTGGGCGACCTCGGGGCGTCGGTCATCAAGGTCGAACGCCCGGGATCGGGTGACGACACCCGCGGTTGGGGGCCGCCCTTCGCGGAAAACGGGCAATCGGCCTACTTCCTGAGCGCCAACCGCAACAAGCTGTCGCTGGCTGCCAGCTTCACCGATCCCGCCGACCTGGCGCTGCTCCTGCAGCTGATCGCCGAATGCGATGTGGTGGTGGAGAACTTCCTTCCCGGCGTACTCGCGCGAAACGGAATCGATGCTGACGCGTTGCTGGCGCAAAATCAGCGACTCATTTGGTGTACGATCTCCGGATTCGGACCGGAGAGCCAACGCCCCGGCTACGATTTCGTGGTTCAGGCCGAAGGAGGGTGGATGGCGATCACCGGTGAGCCCACTGGTGCCCCCATGAAGGTGGGGGTGGCGATGGTCGACGTGACCACCGGCAAGGATGCCGCGATCGGGATCCTGGCCGCGCTGTCGGCCCGGGACCGGTCAGGAACGCGGATGCTTCCCCCAGAAGCGCGTCGGGTGCACGTCACCCTGCAATCGAGCGCGATCGCGGCGCTCGTGAACGTGGCCCAGAACAGCCTGGTGAGCGGGAGCGACGCACGGCGCTGGGGCAATGCGCACGCCAACCTCGTCCCGTACCAGCTGTTCCGCGCGGCCGATCGCCCGTTCGTGATCGCCGTGGGCACCGACAGCCAGTGGTTGGCGGCCATGCGGGCGCTCGGGCTCGATGCGCTGGCTGATGACCCCGCGCTGGCGACCAACGCCGGGCGGCTCGCTCAGCGGGAGCGGGTGGTCGCCCAGTTGGCCGAGCAACTCGTGACACAGTCGGCAGGGGACTGGATCGCGCGGCTTGATCGGGTGGGCGTGCCATGCGGCCTCGTCCGTACGGTGCAGGAAGCGGTCGCCGAACAGTTGCTGGCGGACGATGTCAGTATCACCGACGCGGCCCGGGTAGGGCTTCCGCCGCTCTGGAATGGAACCGTTCGCCTCGGGCCGCCGGCGTGTGGCGAGCACACCGTCACCGTGCGGGAAAAAGGGTGGCGTTCATTCGAGAACGATGGGCCACGCGCGGCGCAAGATTCGTGATATGTCTGTGACGTCTTCGTGAACCCGTCGTCCTTCCCACGAGACGAGCAGCAGACGTTTTGGTCGCTGCGGGAGCCGATCCCGCCGATCGTTGTGCGGCAGGGGTGTCGTACCCGTCCAAACGGCGTTATCCTAGCGCCGTGACTATGACGGAATCTGAAATCCCACCAAACGACGTCGATAACGACCAGGACGTCATCTCCCGGGTTCTTGCGGGGGATCGCGACGCGTTCGCGTTGCTGATTGGCCGGTATAGTGATCCGCTCTACCGGCATGCAATTGGAATGACGGGTAGTCCCGACGTCGCCGAGGATATTCTTCAGACATCGTTCATCAAGGCATATCACCATCTTGGTGAGGTGCGTGGGCGATTCGATGCCTGGCTGTTCCGGATCGTTGCCAACGGGTGCAAGGATTGGCTGAAGAACATTCGGCGCACGCACCTGAGCTACGACGAAGACGATCAGCCCTCCGGCTACGCGACTCCCGATGAGGACCTCGACCGCACTGAACTGCGGCAGGACCTCGATGCAGCACTCGCGCAGCTGGCGCCAAGTCTCCGCGAGGCCTTCATCATGAAGCACGTTGAAGGTCGCTCGTACGAGGAAATGGCGGACCTCCTGGGTACTACCGTTGGCGCCCTGAAGATGCGCGTGCATCGGGCACGTGAAGCACTTCAGGCCCTGCTCGAGGAGAAATACGCGTGATGCTCGACCGACACGAAGCGCACGAGAACCTCAATCAGAAGGTCCGCGATACCCGTGACGCGGCGGTGTCTGCCGATCGTCCCGTGGCCGATCGCGAGGTCCCGCTGCCCGAGGTTGCCGCGGCCGATACGATCACTGATGCCGTCAACATGTGGCTCGACGGTGAGGCCTCCGAGGCTGACGCCCGCGAAGCCAACGACAAAGCGGTGCAGTTCTGGGCTCGCGTGGCCAAGGACACCGACACCATGCGTCACGTGAAGGCGCCGGCGCATCTCATGGCCAACATCATGGCCGCACTGCCGGGCAAGGCCCCGCTCGCGGACTGAGTTCGCCCGAGATGAACAAACGCCGCCGGGGAAACCCGGCGGCGTTTGTATTTGCAGGTACCCGCGATCACATGTGAATCGCGCGACCCAAGGCACTCAGCGCCGCTTCCTTCACCGTCTCGCTCAGCGTCGGGTGTGAGTGCACCGTGATCGCGATGTCCTCGGCGCTGCCACGGTACTCCATCGCGAGCACCACCTGCGCGAGGTTGTCGGCCACGTGCGGGCCGATCATGTGGCAGCCCAGAATTTCGTCGGTGGTCTGGTCCACCACGAACTTCACGAACCCCTGGGTCTCGCCCATCGTGCGCGCACGGCCGTTGGCGCTGAACGGAAACTTGCCCACGCGGTACGCGCGGCCGCTCGCCTTCACTTCCTGCTCCGTGAGCCCCACCGTGGCGATTTCCGGCCACGTGTACACCACGCCCGGCATCGTGCGGTAGTGCATGTGCACCGGCTTGCCGGCGATCACCTCGGCGGCGATCACCCCTTCGTCTTCGGCCTTGTGGGCGAGCAGCTTGCCGCCCACCACGTCACCGATCGCAAACACGTTGGGGAGATTGGTGCGCATCTGGTCGTTCACCACGATCTCGCCGCGCTGGCCGAGCTGCAGGCCGAGCGCGGCGGCGTCCACGCCGCTCAGCGACGGGCGACGGCCGACGCTCACGAGCACGTAGTCACCTTCGATGCTCGACGCCGCG
Organism: Gemmatimonas sp.; assembly: GCF_044345575.1. GTDB lineage: Bacteria > Gemmatimonadota > Gemmatimonadetes > Gemmatimonadales > Gemmatimonadaceae > Gemmatimonas. The sequence continues at coordinate 1,250 of NZ_JBIJAW010000170.1, read as the reverse complement.
CCGTCCTTCTCCACGTGAATGGTCACCCCGTCTTCGCGCACGTCCCCACCGGTCACCTTCGTGCCGGTGTGGATCTCGAGCCCCTGCTTGCGGAAGATGCGGTCGGCCTCCTTCACCACATCGTCGTCGTTGCCGGGGAGAATGGTGGGGGCGTACTCCACCACCGTCACCTTCGCCCCAAGCCGGCGCCACACCGAGCCCAGTTCGAGGCCGATCACGCCGCCGCCGATCACGATGAGATGCTTCGGCACCTCGGGGATCTGCAGCGCACCCACATTCGATAGCACACGCGTCTCGTCGAACGGCAGGAACGGCAGCTGAACGGGTACGGATCCGGTGGCGATGATCACGTGCGTCCCCTGCCAGCTCGTGACCGAGCCGTCGGCACCCTGCACGTCGATCACATTGTTCGGCTTGAGCGTGCCGAAGCCCTTGGCCCAGGTGACCTTGTTCTTGCGGAACAGGAACTCGATCCCCTTGGTGTTTTGCGCCACCACGTCGGTCTTGCGGGCCATCATGGCCGGCAGGTCGATGCTGGCGCCGTCCACCTTCACGCCATGTTCGGCGGCGTGGAGACGGAGCCACTCGTAGTGCTCGCTCGACTGGAGCAGCGCCTTGGACGGAATGCACCCGACGGTCACGCAGGTGCCGCCGAGCGTTTTGTCGGCCTCGATGCAGGTGACGGAGAAGCCGAGCTGCGCAGCGCGAATGGCGGCCACATAGCCGCCCGGGCCACCGCCGAGGACGAGGACGTCGGCGGTCTGGGTCGTTGGGGAGGTCATGCGTGGAAGATAGTCACACGCCCCCCGCTGGCTGTCGTGGTGGTAACCGGTATACGAGATTTAGCCGGAAATACGGATCGGCGCGCAGGCGACCGGACGGCATTCGTGACGGGCGAGGGGCTTCCGGCCCGGCTGAACCCCCTGTTACCATCGGGGAGCGATGTCGTCTTGCTGCTGACGGCGCGCCCTCCCCGGGCGCCATACATACACAGTAGCCCATACATCGTCAGCGGCGGCCCCAACCCTCGCGTTGAAAACGTGTGCTGACGAAGCCCGACGTCCCGGCGGAAACGCTTAGGGGCGTCGTGGTGCGTCTGGGGGTGAGGAACTGAGGACTGACGGCCGAAAACTGAAAGCTCCCCCGAAGATCACGAGATCCTCGGGGGAGCTTTCAGTTATCAGCCGTCAGCCCTCAGTGGCGTTACGCGCTCAATACACCAGCATTGCCGCCGGGTCTTCCATGAGTTC
>NZ_JBIJAW010000017.1:0-22301 GCF_044345575.1 Gemmatimonas sp. | reverse complement strand
CGTGACGATGAGCACCGGCAGCGAGAAGAACGTGAGCACTGGCCGGATGAAGGTGTTCACCACCCCGAAGACGAGCGAGAGCCCCAGGAGGCCCGTGGCGCTGCCGGTGTAGCGAATCCCGTCGATGAATTGCGCGGCGGCCCACAACGCCGCGGCATTGATCAGTAGGCGAATCAGCAGGTTCATACCGAAGAATGCCCTCCTGACGGTGCTCGCGCGACCCGAATCAGGGTAACGCTCAGCGGCGCGCGCTACGCCAGGCCTCTTCCAGCACGGGCTTCAGGACCGCGGTGAACTCGACATAGGCGTCGGGCTTGAAGTGGAGGCTATCCGGCTTGAACAGGGCGCCGCGAATCTCGCCACGGGCATCGAAGAGCACCGGGTTGAGGTCCACGTACCGGAGCCACCCGCCTGATCGCGCCGCGTCATCGCGCAACACCGCATTGACCGAATCCACTACCGCCCACCGGGCGCGCTTGTCGGGGGCGCGCTGAATGGCGGTGAAGAAGATGGTCGTGCCCGGTAGTGCGGTGTGCACCTTGGTATTGAACTGCCGGATGCGATCGATGATGCCTGCCGCCGCGTGTTTGCCCTTCACATCGTTGCTGCCGCAGTAGTAGACCACGAAGCGGGGCTTGTACGGAAGCACGACGCGATCGGTGTAATGCAGCACTTCCCAGGTCTTGGAGCCGCCGAAGGCGCGGTTGTACACGGGGAGTGGGGCCATCTGTTCGGTGAGTGCTTCCCACTGCCGGAAAATGCTGCTGCCGATGAAGAGGATGCCGGCGGCCGGCGGCGGTGCCAGCCGATCATTGGTTTCGAAGGCGGCAATGGCGTCTGCGAAGCCGATCTTCGAGCCCTTGGGCACGTAGGCGGGGAGCACCGAATCAGCAGGGGCCGTGGCGACCGGCAGTCCAGCCGTCTGGGCTTGCAGTGTCGAAAAACTCGTGACCACCAGTGCAAAAATGGGCGTGAGCAGTGTTTTTGGGCCGAACGGTCTGTGGGGGATGGCGGTCGCCTTGACAGTGGGGCGCATGGTCGGGTAGTCTCTCGTCAAAGTCATAATATGACTTTATCACCAGAACACATGGCTGACCAGACTCCAGAGCATTCGCCCTCGCTGCGCCCCATCAGTCGTATCCGGCTGCCGAACGACCTCGCCGAACGCCTGAAGCAGCTCATCCAGCTCGACTACGCCCCGGGTGACCGGCTGCCGAGCATTGCCGCTTTGGCCCGGGACTTCGGGGTTGGGGCCCCAACGGTGCGCGAGGCGCTCAAGCGGCTCGAGATGGCGGGGGCGGTGAGCATCCGCCATGGCTCCGGTGTGTACGTGGGGCGGCGGAGTGACGCGTTGCTCATGAGCAATCCGGTGCTCACCGGCCTGCCGTCGAAACAGCAGCTCCTCGATCTCATCGAGGCGCGTGCCGCGATCGAGGTGCTGGGGGCCGAGCGGGCTGCGACCGCGGCGACCGACGCCCAGCTCGACCAGATGCAGGTGCTGCTCGCGCACGCTGAGGCCAACCTCGGCAACGACGAGGTGCTGAATCAGACCAACATGGCGTTCCATCGCAGCATCGCGGTGGCGTCGGGTAACACGGTGCTTGCCCAGCTGCTCGAAGTGCTCACCTCGCTGTTCACGCATGAACAGCGGGCGATTCTCGACATCCAGAACTCGCGTGCCGAAGACCATCGCCAGCACGTCGAGATCTGCGAGGCGCTGCGGGCGCGCGACGCCTCCATGGCTGGCCGCCTCATGGCTGCGCATCTGGACAAGGTGCGCACGGATCTCCAGCGCTGGGATCCGGCCGTCCATCCTCTCCCGGTCGTGGCTCGTCCTGCCTGACCATGGCTGCCCCGCCGTCCCGATTTTTCCCGTAGTCCTCCCACCGCACCTCCCTTCCGGTTCGCGCAGTCTCGCCGGCCCGATGTGCGTCCCACCTTCCCGGACGCGTCCAATCTCCGACCCCTCCATGTCACGAACCAATTCCTTCGCAGCGCTCGCTCTGCTGCTGGCCGTCCCGTTTGCGCTGGCTGGCGCGCAGGGCGGTCCGCTCATTCGCGGCCGCATCACGGCGACCGACAACGGCGAGGCCGTTGCTGGCGCCACCATCGTGGTGGCTGGCACCCGCATCGGGTCCGTCTCGGCTGAGGATGGCCGTTACGGCCTGCGTGTACGGGGGCCCAACGACACGCTCGTCATCAACCGTATCGGTTTCCGTGAGCGTCGCGAGGTGGTGGGATCCCGTACCACGATTGACGTGACGCTCGAGCGCACCGCCACCACGCTCAGCAACGTCGTGACCGTGGGATACGGCACGCAAAAGCGCTCCGACATCACCGGCTCCGTGGTGTCGGTGCCTACCGATCGCCTCGAGGACAAGCCCAACGTGTCCGTGGCGCAGGCGCTGCAAGGGTCGCTCCCCGGCGTCGCGGTGGTGAACAGCGGTGCCGGTGCAGAACCCACGCTCAACATCACCGTGCGCGGCCAGCGCTCCATTTCCGCCAGCGCCTCGCCGCTCGTGGTGGTGGATGGCATTCCCTACAACGGCCCGCTCGGGGAAATCAATCCGGGCGACGTGGCCTCGATCGATGTGCTGAAGGACGCGTCGGCGACCGCCATTTACGGCGCCCGCGGTGCCAATGGTGTCATTCTCGTCACCACCAAGAAGGGGGCGACGGGCAAGGCGCGGGTGCAGTACAGCGGCAGTGCCGGGACGCAGGAGTTCGTGGATCTGCCGCGGGTGATGACCGCGGCGGAGTTCATCACCTTCAAGTGCGAGCGCCTGCGCGTACGGGCCGACCAGTCGTGCGCCGAAACGTTCACGCAGACGGAGAACGACAACATCGCCCAGAACATCGATACGCCGTGGCAGACGCTCGGGACTCGCACCGGGACGCAGCGTCAGCACGACCTGTCGGTGAGCGGTGGTAACGAGGAAACGAAGTACCTCCTCGGCGGCTCGCTGCTCGATGTGGAAGGGGTGGCGAAGAACGATCGCTACGTGCGCACCACCTTCCGCGCGAACGTGGACCAGCAGATCCGGCCATGGCTCACCGCCGGCACGTCGACGCAGTTCGCGCGCACCGATCGAAGCGGGTTGCCCATCAGCTTTACCGATGCGTACTACCAGAACCCGCTCATCAAGCCGTTCAATACTGACGGCAGCATCCTCATCAATCCGTGGCCCGAGCAGCCGATCAACGGCGCCAACCCGCTCGAGAACCTCTTCGTGAACGACGCCGCCGTCAACAATCGTCTGTTCACGTCCAACTACGCGCAGCTTACGGTGCCCAAGATTCCCGGACTGTCGTTCCGTCTCAACGCCGGCGCCGATCTCACGAACAGCAACAACGGCCGCTACTACGGCCGCAACACCGGTACGGGGCTACGCTCGGCGGGTACCGCCACCACGAGCAACTCCACGCGCAACGACTGGACGGTAGAGAATCTCCTTCGCTATGCGAAGTCGTTCGGTCGCCATGCCATCGACGCGACGGGGCTGTACAGTGTGCAGTCGAGCAGCCTCGAGACGCGCAGCCGCGACGCGCAGGGGTTCCCCAACGATGTGCTCGGGTATCGCTCGGCGCTCGCCACGCTCAACCTGACCACGGCCAGCGTGGTGGAATCGAAGATCGTGTCGCAGATGGCGCGTCTCAACTACGGCTACGACGAGCGCTATCTCGCCACGCTGACGACGCGGCGTGATGGCTATTCGGGCTTCGGCGCCAACAACAAGTACGGCGTATTCCCCTCGCTCGCGCTCGCCTGGAACGTATCGAACGAGGGCTTCTTCCCGTTCAAGGCGCAGGTGGATGCCTTCAAGATCCGCTACACGACCGGCCGCAATGGCAATCAGGCGATCAACCCGTATCAGACGCTGTCGCAGCTGGCCGATCGCTCGTACCTGAGCGGCGACGCCTCGGCACCCGGCTACATCCCGTCGACGCTCGGCAATCCCGATCTCAAGTGGGAAACAACGGCCTCGTCGAACATCGGATTTGATCTCTCGATGTTCCGTGGCCGCATCAACTGGACGTGGGAACGCTACGAGGCGAAGACGCGTGATCTGCTGTTGTCCCGCTCCATCTCGTCGGTGCAGGGGATCACGCGGATCACGCAGAACATCGGCCGGACGTCGAACTGGGGCTGGGAAACCAACCTCTCCACGGTGAACGTCGACAAGGGCGGCGTGCGCTGGACGACCGATCTCAACGTGTCGGTGAACCGTAATCAGATCGTCGATCTGTATGGCGACGGCAAGAGCGATCTCGCCAACCAGTGGTTCATCGGCATGCCGATCGATGTGAACTTCGGCTACAAGTTCGACGGCATCTGGCAGCTGGCGGATACGGCGCGCATCCGCACGTCGGCCCAGCCCACCGCGAAGCCTGGCGACGTGCGCATCGTGGATGCGAACGGGGATGGCAAGATCGACCCCACCGATCGCACGATCATCGGCAGCCTGCAGCCCAAGTACACCGGCGGCCTCACCAACACGGTGCGCTGGAAGGGGATCACCGCAAGCGCGTTCCTGCAGACGGTGCAGGGGGTGACGCGCGTGAACGTGTTACGCGGCACCGGCCAGGTGAACGCGAACGTGAGCCGCAACATGCTGTACCAACAGTACTGGACGCCCACGAACCCCATCAACAGCTACCCGGCCAACAGTCAGACGAGCAATCCGTTGGGCGTGGACTTCTACGAAGATGCGAGTTTCGTGCGCCTCAAGGACGTGTCGCTCTCGTACGACCTGCCGAAGGCCACCTTCACGCGTCTCGGGGTGCAGTCGGCGCGTGTCTACGTGAACGGCCGCAACCTGTGGACGAGCACGAAGTGGACGGGCATGGACCCCGAGCTGGCCGGCCAGCGCGCTGTGCCACTCGAGCGCACGTTCACCGCCGGCGTCAACATCCGGTACTGAGCCATGACCAACCACGCAATCCGCTCCCGGACCCCACGCATGACGACCTCCTTTGCAACCCGCGCGCGACGACTTGCGCTGCTGGGTGGTTCGCTCGCCATGGCGCTGTCGATGGCCGCGTGCGACACCGACAAGCTGCTCACCGAAAACCCGAAGGACATCATCGTCGCGGACAACCTGTACACGAACCTCGAGGGGTTCGAAGCCGGGCTGAACGCGCTCTACGCCCAGGTACGTCGCGAACGCTGGGGACAGGACGAGTCGAACAACGAGCTGCTGATGATCCCGATGGTCATCGGTACGGACAACGGCTTCGGCAATTTCGTTTCCCCGAACGAGCGCACCTTCCAGGAGTTCGGTGTGCGCATGACGCCCGTCGACGGGTTCATCACGCACATCTGGAACGTGATGTACCAGACGGTCAATGCGGCGAATACCATCATCGCCCGGGCGGAGAACCCGGCGGTGAAGTGGAGCGCGGCGGACAAGGCGCGTGTCACGGCCGAAGCGCGGCTCATTCGCGCCTGGGCCTATCGCCATCTGTCATACCTCTACGGCGATGTGCCCATCAACACGCAGGAATCGTCGGGCACGAGCATCCGCAACGACTGGGAGCGGGCGCCGCGTGACTCGGTGCGTCGCTTCATCGTGAGTGACCTCCTGTATGCCGAACAGAACCTCCCGCTCACCACGACGAATCCCGGCAAGGTGACGAAGGCGGTAGCACAGCACTATCTCGCCGAGATGTATCTGGCGCTGAACCAGCCCGCGCTCGCCGAGCAGAAGGCGCAGGCGGTGATCACCAGCGGCAACTACCGGCTCATCACCGCGCGCTATGGCGTGAGGCGCACCGAGCCCGGCGTGCCGTTCATGGACCAGTTCGTGGACGGCAACGTGAACCGCGCGCAGGGCAACACCGAGGCGCTGTGGGTTCTGCAGTACGCGGAGCTCGTGAACGGTGGCGGTGGTAGCATCTTGCGCCGCTACTGGGTGAACCGGTACGAGCAGAACCGCGGTTTGCAGATTGCGCCGGAGTACGGTGGTCGTGGCATCGGCCGTTTGTCCATGACGCGCTACGCGATCAATCTTTACGAGCCGCAGGATCAGCGTGGCGGAACGTTTGCGCTGCGCCGTTTCTATACGTTCAACAACGCGGCCACGCTTCCCGCTGGCCGTCGTCTTGGCGACACGTTGCTCACCGCCTTCGCGGCCGAACGTCTGAGCGATCCGCTGTGGCCGAGTACGCGCAAGTGGGACTGGGCGAGCCCTATCGACCCGCAAGGTGGCGCCACGTTCGTGGACCAGCCGTACCTGCGGCTCGCGGAGACCTATCTTCTGCTGGCCGAGGCACAGTTTCGACAGGGGCGCACCACCGATGCGGCGGCGACACTGAACATCGTGCGCGCCCGGGCCGGTGCGTCGGCCATCACGCCGGCGCAGGTGACGCTCGACTTCATCCTCGATGAACGTTCGCGCGAACTGATCACCGAGGAGCAGCGGCGGTATACGCTGTTGCGCACCGGTACCTGGTTCGATCGTACCACGCGTTTCAACCCGCTGGCGCGTGCCGCGGTGCAGCCGCGCGACTCGCTGCTGCCCGTTCCGCAGTCGGTCATCGATGCGAACCTCGGGCGCAAGATGAACCAGAACCCGGGCTACTGAACGACATGCGCGGCAGCGTGATGGGGTGGACGCGGAGCATGGCTGCGGTGGCCATGCTTCATGCTGTGGGCGCCGGGGCACAGCCGGTGGGACGCGTGGAGCGCACCATCAACGACGGCTGGCACTTCGCCTACGGCGGCCAGTCGTACGGCGATCGCTTCACGGCGCTCGTGGAGCCCGGGAAGTTCCGGCCCTTCGAACGCGCCCAGGTGGCCGACGCTGGCTGGGAGCAGATCACGCTGCCGCACACCTGGAATGCGAAGGACCCGTTCGATGACGTCCCCGGATACCGGCGCGGCGTGGCGTGGTACCGTCGCTATCTCACGCTCGACAGCACGTACGCCGGCAAGTCGCTCTATCTGCGGTTTGAGGGCGTCAATCAGGTGGCGGATGTGTACGTGAACGGCGCGTGGGCCGGCCGTCATGCTGGGGGGTACACCGGTTTCACCTTCGATGTGACGAAGTGGATCACCCTTGGTGCGCGCAACATCATCGCCGTGCAGGTGAACAACGCGCACGATCCGTTCCTCGCCCCACTGGCGGTGGACTTCGTGCTGTACGGCGGCATCTATCGCGACGTGTGGCTGGTAGCCACGGACGCGGTACACGTGAGGCCGGGGGCCTTGGGCGAGAAGGGATCGGTCGTGCGTACTCCGTACGTGTCGCGCGATTCCGCCGTGGTGGAGGCCGACGTCACGCTGGCCAACAGCGGACGCACCGCGCGCACCGTCACGGTGGCCCAGATGCTCACCGACGCCACCGGGCGTGAAGTGGTGCGTCGTGAACGTGTGCTGTCATTGACGCCGGGTCAGACGTCGGTGACCGGTGGGCCCTTACCGACCCTGACGAAGCCGCAGCTGTGGAGCCCCGACACGCCGTACCTCTATACCCTGCACACGGAAGTCCGTGACGGGGAGCGTGTGCTGGATCGTGTGACCGACAGGGTGGGGCTGCGCTGGTTCGCGTTCGATTCGACCGGGTTTCGGCTGAACGGCGAAAAACTCGTCCTTCGCGGAACCAACCGGCATCAGGATCACGAGCGCTTCGGCAGTGCGCTGTCGAACGATCTGCATCGCCGCGATCTGACGCTCATCAAGGCGATGGGGGCGAATTTCCTGCGTCTGGCGCATTACCCGCAGGACCCGGCCGTGCTCGAGGCGGCGGACGAGCTGGGACTGCTCTTGTGGGAAGAGATCCCGGTGGTGGACTACATCAACCCCGATGCGCGGTTCACCGCGGCCACGGTGCTGCAGCTGCGCGAGATGATCCGGCAGCATCGCAACCACCCCAGCGTGGTGTTGTGGGGGCTGATGAATGAGGTGCTGCTCTGGTCGGGCGACGGCGAGCGGATCAACCGGCACAGCGACAGCACGTACCTGCGTCAGGTGCGCGAGCTCGAGGCCACACTCGACAGTGTGGCACGGGCGGAAGATCCGTCGCGGCCGACGACGGTGGCTCTGCACGGCAGCGATGACTACGACAAGGCGGGGCTCGGCGTGCGGACGCCGGTCGTCGGGGTGAATCGCTACGACGGCTGGTATAGTGGCGTGTTTGCCGACCTCGGTCGCGGGCTCGATAAGCGTCGCGCGGCGCATCCGGCCCAATCGCTCATCCTCAGCGAGTACGGCGCGGAAGACGACTATCGCGTGAACAGTCTCGTCCCCGAGCGCTTCGATTTCAGCGGCACGTGGCAACGCCGTTATCACGAGTCGTATCTGCGGCAGCTGGCGGCGCGGCCGTGGCTCGCCGGAAGCGCGGTGTGGAATCAGTTTGACTTCGGCAAGGGGGAGATCGGTGGTTCCATTCCGTTCCGCAATCAGAAGGGGCTGATGACGTGGAATCGGGAGTACAAGGACGTGTACTTCCTGTACCAGGCCAATTGGACGCGCACGCCGATGGTGCACATTGCGAGCCGCACGTGGACGCGTCGTACCGGTACCGACAGCACCGCGCCGGCCGGTGCCGGCATGCGCGCCGTGCGGCAGCCGGTGGATGTGTACTCCAATGCAGCCAAGGTGGAGCTGTTCCTCAACGGCCGCTCACTCGGTGTACGCGTCCCAGACGACGTGAAGCGCATCACGTGGGAGGTGCCGTTCACGGACGGCCCCAACGTCCTGGAAGCGCGCACGGTCGGTGCCGCGGCTGTGGCGACCGACCGTCTGGTCATCGACTTCACGTACCGCGCGCCGCGTCTGGCCGATGCCTCGGTACCGTTTCGAGATCTCGGTGTGAACGTGGGCAGTCAGGCGGAAATGGCCGATGTGGATGGCGTGCTCTGGGTCGCCGATCGCGTGTACACCCCCGGCGGCTACGGCCACGTCGGTGGCGAACCGATGCCATTCAGCAAGGAACTGCCCGTGCGCGGGACGTCTCAGCCGCCGGTGTACATCACGTACCGTGAGGGGCTGCAGGGATATCGCTTCGATGTCCCCGATGGAGAGTACGAGGTCGAATTGCGGTTTGCCGAGCCCAACGCGACGCCGATCGGTGAACGCGTGTTCGACGTGGTAGTGAACGGCGTCCTCACGGTGTCGCGGTTGGATCTCGCCGCGCAGGCCGGTACCGGCGTGGCCGTGCCCATTCTCTCGACGGCGCGCGCGACTGATGGCCGTGGAATCGACGTGCGGTTCATGGCCCACAAGGGGAAGCCGCTGCTCAGCGCCATCCGGGTTCGTCGCAAGTGAGGCATCATCACCGCTCGGTCGTGGCGCTGCTCGCGGCCGGTGTGCTGCCGGTCGTGATGCACGCGCAGGCATCGGGGGGAACACTTCGGACGCAGGTCTTCACCGATGTGTCGTCGATGCGCATCGATGTGCGCGTCGGTGATCACGGTGCGGTTGGCCAGCAGGTAACCGGTACGCTCCGCGCCGCCGATGGCACCACGGTGTGGCGAGGCTCCCTCGGTACGCTGGCGAAAGTTGAAGGCATGGCCGGCGTGTCCACTCGTGTCCCGTTGGCACGCGTGCAGCCGTGGTCGCCGTCCTCGCCGGTCCGCTACGATCTGCTTCTCGAGGTGGGCACGCTGCGGGACAGCGTGCGCATCGGATTTCGCCGCATCACGACCGCAAACGGTCGTGTTCTGCTCAACGGCCGCCCCGTATTCCTCAAGGGCAACGCGATCAATCCGCCGGGGCGCAACATTCCCGATTCGCTGTCGCGTAGCCCGCGATTCGCGCGCGAGTATCTGGGTTTTCTCAAGCAGCAGGGAATCAACATCGTTCGCCTCGGCACCCCCAATGCCTTGTGGCTGGATGCTGCCGACGATGTGGGGATGCTGGTATTCCAGGGCAACTACGGCACGCCGCGCGGTGGTTCGGCCACGCGCGTGCCGGGGAACTTCGCGGCGAGTGTCGCCTGGTATCGCGATACGATTCTCGCGCCGCAGGTGAACCACCCGAGCGTGGTGATCTACGCGCTCACCAACGAGACGGCCGACCCCGAGGTGCACTATCAGTCGGACGGTGCCGCGGCCATGGTGAGCTATCTCGGGGCCGTGACGGACAGCGTTCGGGCGTGGGATCCGACGCGCCTCATTCTGGCGAATGCGGGATACGGACACGGGCGCTCCGGTGACCTGTGCGATATGCATCGCTACTGGGGATGGTACTACAACTCCTTCCTCAGCTTCTACACGCTGCGCGATGCGTCCACCTGTTGGCGCGACGGCAAAGTGCAGCCCATCACCCTGAGTGAAGTGGTGGGCAACTACACGGGGGCCGACGGGCGCTACAATCTCGTCTCCGACACCAAGCAGCCGGATTCGCAGCTCAACTGGACGGGACACGCCCCCGACGAAGAACAGGGCCCGCGCGCGCTTGCATATCAGGCGTGGCTCACCGGTCAGGCGGTGGAGATCACGCGCCGGTTGCGCCCGCAGAACCAGGCCCTCGCCGGCGTGGTGCCGTTCACCATTCTCTTCTCCAATTGGCACGGCATCACGTCGGTGACCGACATGGGGCCGAAGCCGGTGGTGGAGCAGCTGGTGCGCTCCTTCCGTCCGGTCCTGCTCAGCTGGGAGCACTTCACGCCGCAGCGCTATTCAGGTGACGCATGGCCGGTGGTGGCACATGTGGTGAACGATGCCGACGACGGTCGGGCCATCGTCGGCGCCACGCTCGTGGCCACGTTGCGTGATGGTACGGGGCGGGCGCGATTCACGACGCGCCTCCCGTGGCCCGTGGCGGCGCACTACACGGCGAGCGCGCGTTCACTCACCATCCCGTTGCCGCGCGACGCCGAGGGGTCGCTCACGCTCGAGGGCGTGCTGGTGCGCGGCCGCGATACGCTGAGCCGCAACCATACCACGGTCCGGGTGTTCGCACGGAAATCCCCCGTTTCGATGTCCGGTCGCACGTTGCGCTTGTACGATCCGAGTGGTCGGACGAGGCGCGCACTCAGCGCACTGGGGGTGCGCACCGAGCCGCTCAGGCAGCTGGTTGGCCTCGACCCGCAGCGTGACGCGGTGGTGGTGGGCAGCGGCAGCTGGGATACTCTGCTCACGGGTGACGTGGGGTTGCTGGAGGCGTTCACCACGCGCGGCGGTCGGGTACTCGTACTCGACCAGCGGCCGGATGCCTTCGCCACGCATTGGTTGCCTGGCGGGGTGCGCCCCTCCATTACGCCGCTCGATCATCCCTACGTGATGCCTGGTGGTCGGCCATGGGCGCAGGGGATGGCCATCAACCCCGAGCGTCCCGCGCATCCGGTGTTCCGTGGCATCACCCGCGATGATCTGTTCCTGTGGAGTGATTACACGGGATGGCGCGAGACGAAAGCTGGCTTGCCCGCGGTGTATCCGGTGACCCGCGGCTACGCGCTGACCCGACCGCAGGAGTTGTCGCGTGTGGCGGTGCTCGCAAACTACGATCACGGTCTCGCCGGTCACGCGCTGACCGAGCACTTCATCGGTCGCGGCAGCGTCGTGCTGTCGGCGTTCGACATGGTGCCGCGGGTGGGGAGCGAGCCGGTGGCCGATCGACTGCTGCACAATCTCGTGGCCTACGTGGCGGGGAACGACACCCACGACGTGCACCCGCTGATCAGTGGCATCATCGAGTGGGGGAACTACGGCTCGGAGCAGGGTATCGTGACCGGTGTGAACAGTGGGTTGCTGGTGAACACCGTGCCCACCATGCCGGAGGCGATGCGTGCCGCCAATGCCACGACGATCGACGCCGAAGGATTCTGGCTGGCCGGTGGCGAAAGTGGTGGCTGGAACACACGGCCCGCGGTACAGTACGTGGCGCGGGGCCGTCGCCCCTACGGCCCCTACGAGTTCACGTCGGGCGGGTCGTACAAGCTGCTCGACGCCGGGTCTGCGGAGGGTGAGGGGCGGGTGTGGTGGCGTGTGCCCGAGGGGCGCACGTCGCTGCAGACCACGGTGCTCAACCCCACGTCGACACCACTGAGCCTCACCCTTACGGTGAACGCCCGACCGGTCACCACGATTGTGGCGCCCAACGACAGCAGCGTGGTACGGGTGCCGTTTACCGGTACTACGGTCGCCATGCACGCGCGGGGCGATCGTCGTCTCGTGCTGCTGCGTACGGAATCCCGCTGATCTCCCTCTTCGTCCTTTCGATTTCGTGACGGATCTCTTCGATATTCGTGATCGCGTGGCCATCGTTACCGGTGGGTATGGTGTGCTCGGTGGCAGCATGGCCACCACGTTGGCGGCTGCAGGCGCACGGGTCGTGGTGCTTGGGCGTCGCGAAGCCGAAGCGCGGGCGATGGTCGAGCGTCTCGTGGACGCCGGTGGACAGGCCATGATGGTGCTGGCCGACGTGGTCGATCGCGATGCGCTGCAGTCGGCACGGGCGCACGTTCTCGAGGCATGGGGGCGCATCGACATTCTGGTGAACGCCGCGGGCGGCAACGTGGCGCGGGCGCGCAGCGACAATGGGCCGCCCTTCGATCTTCCCATGGATGCATTCGACGAAGTGCTGCAGCTCAACTTGCACGGGACCGTACTTCCGTCGCTCGTCTTCGGCGAAGCGATGGCATGGCAGGGGCGTGGCAGCATCATCAACATCTCGTCGATGGCCTCCACACAGGCTCTCAGCGGCGTGATGGGCTACTCGGCTGCCAAGGCCGCGGTGGAGAACTTCACGAAATGGTTGGCTGTCGACTTGGCCCGTCGATGCGGTGAGGGGCTGCGGGTGAATGCCATCTCGCCGGGGTTCTTCCTCGCCACGCAGAATCGCGCCGTCCTGGTGGATGCTGACGGCAACTGGACGCCGCGTGCGCAATCGGTGCTCGCCAAGACCCCCATGGGGCGGTTCGGACGCCACGAAGAGTTACACGGGGCCGTCCGCTTCCTGTGCAGCGACGCGGCGTCCTTCGTGACGGGTACCGTGCTCCCGGTCGATGGTGGCTTCAGCGCCTTCACCGGCGTATGACGATCGTCGCTTATTTCAACGAATCCCCAACGCAGATGAGTGTGAGTTCGGCATGCGCATGACGTTTCGGTGGTACGGTCCGTCGGATCGCGTGACGCTGAGGAACATCCGTCAGATTCCGGGTGTGCGCGGCATCGTGAGTGCGGTGTACGACGTACCGGTAGGCGAGGCATGGACGCGCGATAGCGTTTCGCGTCTCACGGACAGCATCGACAACGCCGGGCTGTCATTGCAGGTGGTCGAAAGCATTCCCGTGCATGAGCACATCAAGCTCGGCGCCGTCGATCGCGACCGCTACATCGAGGCGTGGTGTGAGAGCCTGCGCCAGGTGGGTGAGGCCGGGGTTCCGGTGGTGTGCTACAACTTCATGCCCATCTTCGACTGGATGCGCACCGACCTCGCGCATCCCATGGCGGACGGCTCCACCACCCTCACGTACAGTGACGAGGAGCTGGCGCGCTTCGATCTCACCCGCGGCACGGGCGAACTGCCCGGTTGGAGCACGGCCTACGATGCGGCTACCCTCGGTGCGCTGCTCGATGCGTGGAAGGCCGTGAATGCGGAGCAGTTGTGGGAGCATCTCGCGTACTTCCTCGAGCGTGTCGTGCCTGTGGCGGACGAGGTGAACGTGAAACTCGCCATTCACCCGGATGATCCGCCCTGGTCGATCTTCGGCCTCCCGCGGGTCATCACTGACGGGGACGCGTTGCGGCGCTTCCTGTCGCTCGTGGACCATCCGGCCAACGGCCTCACGTTCTGCACCGGCTCGCTGGGCGCACTCGCGAAGAACGATCTGCCGGCGCTGGTAGACGAATTCGCGGCGCGCGGTCGTATCCACTTCATGCACTGCCGCAACGTGAAGCGTCGGGATACGGCCACATCCCGGGCGTTTGACGAAGTCCCGCATCCGTCGGAGTTCGGTGACGTGGACATGCGCGGCGTGTTGTCGGCACTGGCGCGGCACGACTACACCGGTCCCATGCGTCCCGATCATGGCCGCATGATCTGGGGCGAAGAGGGCCGCGCCGGGTATGGACTTCATGATCGTGCACTCGGTGCGATGTACCTGCAGGGGCTGTGGGAGGGGGTCCGGTCATGAGGCATCGATTGTTGTCGGTGGTTCGCGCTGCCACTATGCTCGCATTGGTGCCGGCGCTGGCGTGTGCGCAGCCGCGTTCGGCGCCGGTGCCCACGAAGGACATGCAACTCTTCCTGCTCGTGGGGCAGTCGAACATGGCTGGCCGTGGCACGGTGGAAGCCGAGGACAGTACGGTGGTACCCCGGGTGTTCATGCTTGACGCGAGGCAGCAGTGGGTGCCGGCGCGCGAGCCCATGCACTTCGACAAGCCCAAGGTGGTGGGCGTAGGACCCGGGCGCGCGTTCGGGGTGGATATTGCGTCGGCGTGGCGGGAGAGTGAGATCGGGCTCATTCCGGCCGCGGTGGGCGGGTCGTCCATCCGGTCGTGGGAGCCCGGCGCGATGGACGGTCCCACCAAGACTCATCCGTACGACGATGCCATCGTACGCGCGAAAGCCGCACTCGCCTCGGGGCGCCTGGCCGGTATTCTGTGGCTGCAGGGCGAGACGGACAGCAACGCTCAGGGCCCGGCTGATTACGAGCAGCGATTGCGCGCGGTCATCGCCAACATGCGTCGCGACCTCGATGCGCCCGATGTGCCGTTCCTAATCGGGCAGATGGGGCGTTTCGCTGAAAAGCCGTGGACCGTGCATCGCACACGCGTGGATAGCATACATCAACTGGTGGCGCGCACCACGTCACGTTCGGCGTTCGTGCGCACCGATGGCCTCAAGCATCGCGGTGACACCACCCACTACGACACGCCGTCCGTGCGGGAGATCGGACACCGGTATGCGAAGAGTTTCTTGACCATGGTGCCCGCGCCCGCGCGTCGCTGATCCTCTACATGGTCTCTCGTGCCGCGTCACGCCCGCTTCGGCGGTGCGTGGCGCGGCACGCTAGGTTTCTGGAGGATGCCCACCACGTCGTTTCCCCGCGCCGAGCGCGCCTGGCGCGTTTGGGCCACTGCGCGCCAGTTGGTGAATGGCGTACGCGACGGGGCCTTTCGCACGCTGGCGCAGCGAATCGATGGCGGCCCGTTGCATCGATGTCCGCCGGTGCGCCTGCTTCCCGACGGGGAAGAGGCTTTTGCGCGCATGCAGGCGGCTATCGACGCGGCGCGCGAGGAGGTGCTGCTCGAAACGTACATCCTGCGCGACGACAAGCTGGGGGTACGTGTGCAGACGGCGCTGCTGCAGGCGGCGGCGCGTGGACTCCGCGTGTGTGTGTTGGCCGATGCGGTGGGCTCCCTCGCGACGCGTGGATCGTTCTGGGCCACGCTCGAGTCCGGTGGTGTACAGGTGCGTCACTTCCACCGGTTCTGGCATCACCCCTTCGATGCGTTACGCCGTGATCATCGCAAGCTGCTGGTGATCGATCGCGCCACCGCCTTTACCGGCGGCATGAACATCGGTGAGGAGTACGGTTCAAGTATCCGCCGTCGACATGACGCCTGGCGTGACACGTTCGTGGAGTTGCGGGGGACGGTGGCGGGTGAGTTGGCGGCGGTGTTCGCGGAGGGGTGGGATCGCGCCCGTGGTCCGGTGTTGCCGGGGCTCGAGTACGTAAGCTGGAGTGAGGGGGTGCTGCATCCGCCCGCTCGCCCGTTGGCGCTCAATGCCGCGCTCGCCTCGCGGTGGCCGTTCGTCGCGCCACTTACGGCACGGGTGCAGCGGCAGCTCGGGAAACGTCGCGACCGACGACGTGGTCGACAGGTGCGACGTATCGCCGAAGCGGCCGGTCATGACGATCCCGCCGTGCTGGTCGTGGATCCGCGCCCCGGACGTGGGCAGCGCGAGATGCTGACCACCCTGGTGGCGCTGGCGGCCGCGGCGCGCGAACGGTTGTGGATCACCACGCCCTATTTCGCCCCGCCGACGCGGGCGCTCACCGTACTCGCGGCGGCCGCGCAGCGCGGAGTGGACGTGCGGCTGCTGCTGCCCGGAGCACGTACCGATGTGCCGCTCGCCCGGCATGCCGCGCACGGGGCGTACGCGTATCTGCTCGACCGAGGCGTACGGATTTTCGAGTATCAGCGCGCCACGTTGCACGCCAAGACGCTGGTGGTGGATGGACACGCCAGCCTCATTGGTTCATCGAATCTCGACTTCCGCTCGTTCTGGCTGAACGCCGAGTGCAACGTGCTGCTCTTCGACGATACGTGCGGGGCCGCCCTGGAGCGGGTGTACACGGCGGACCTCGAAGGGAGCCTTGAGATCACCGCTGCGGCCTGGCGACAGCGCGGCTGGGCGCACCGGTTGGGTGACTGGGTGGCGCGGGCATTCCGGTGGGCGTTGTAGCGTCTGCCGCGTGAGGTCGCGGTCGGGCCAGCACGCCGGCCATCCGCATATCGATGTGCGGGATTCCCTGACGTTTGCGGGAGTCCTCCCCGATAGAGGCCACGGCCTCAGCGTGCGACCCTTGTACCGTGTCGCGTGATGCGCCGCATCGGCTGTGTTCCCGATGTCGGTAACGGCGGCCTGTATCCGCTTCATGTCCGCCATCGCTGAGTTACCTGTGTCTTCCCCCAGCCAGTCGTTTGCGCTCGCCGGTGGCCCCGTTCTGGTGGCCAGCGACGGCACCGCGGTGTCCCACGAGGCGCTGTTCAACGCCGGACGGTTGGTGTCGTCGGCGTTTGGCGGGCCGCTCGAGGTGATCGGCGTGTGCGAACCCATGCCGGGGGGGGCCGCCGGCATGGATGTGCTGCCGGTGCCCGCCGAGCTCGACGAAGCCCGGCGCGCCAACATGCTCGACGACCTGCGTCGCTCGGTAAACATCTCCGCGGCGGGCGATCCGTCGTGGCCGATCACGGTGCTCGTGGGCTCGCCGGCGCGCACCCTCGCGGCTGAGGCTGACCGTCGCGGGGCGGCGCTTGTCGTCATGGGTATCGGACGACACAACCCGCTCGACCGTTTGTTCGGCACGGAAACAACACTGGCCACGTTGCGCGAATCGCGGGTGCCGGTATTGGCGGTCGGCCCGAGTTTTCCGGCGGTCCCTACCCACGCCGTGGTGGGACTCGATTTCAGCGTGGCGAGTGTGCAGGCGGCCAATCTGGCTCTCCACCTGCTGGCGCCCGGTGGTCGCCTGACGCTGGTGCATGTGCGTCCGCGGTTCGAGCACCCGAGCGCCGACTGGCAGGCGTGGGATGTCGAGTATGGGCGCACGCTGCCGCCGCTCTTCGATCAGGTGACGGCGCAGCTCGACGTGCCGCGCGGGGTCACGGTGGACACGGTCACGGTGCGTGGCGACCCGGCGCCGGCGTTACTGGCGTACGCGCAGCAGGCGAACGCCGATCTCGTGGCCGTGGGGACGCAGCGGCACTCGTTGTACGAGCGCCTGGTGGTGGGCTCGGTGACGACGCGCGTGCTGCGGACGGCGAGAGTGGGCGTACTCGCGGTGCCGGCTACCGGGTGAGACGGCGCGTTGTAACTGCGGCGGGAACTGCGGGTTACTGCGTCATGGATGAACAGCGCTATGGGACATGGGTTACGGCGAAACCGTAACTGCGGGTAACGGCGGAGCGTGGGTGTCCGCGGTTTCGGTTTCGCTGTCATCATGACCCATGACGCTGTTGATCCATGACGCTGTCACCCGCCGTTTTCCACGCTATTTCCCGCGCAGTCACCGCTACCGCCTCAGAAGACCCTGACGTTGATGTATCGCTTCGGATTCTTCTTCATGTCCGCTACAAGCGCGCGCAGTTCGCGGACGAGGGAGTCGCTCTGCTGATAGAGTGACGGGTCATTGATCATCAGCCCCATCGTCCCTTCGCGGCTGTTTGCCTTGGCGAGTACGGAGTCGGCGCGCGACACGGCGCGCGATAGACTGCTCTCGGTGCGATCGAGCCGGTCGGTGATCTGTTTGAGATTCTGCGCGGCCTGCACGAGTTCGCGCGCGGCATTCTGTGAGTTCGTCACGATCGTCTGCAGCTCGCCACGGCTCGTGGCGCTATCCACGCGGGAAGAGAACGTGTTGAGGCGTGTGGCGGCATCGTTGATGGTGGTGAGCCCGGTCTGCACGTTGGTGCTGATCCTGTCGAGATTGCGCGACTGCACGTTCACGGTGCGCGCGAGTTCAGCCGACAGCTGGGCGAAGTTGCGGATGCTTTCGCGCAGCTCGCGCGCCGCGGCGTCATCGAACGCGACCTGCACCCGTTCAGCCACCTTGGCCACGTCACCACTGATGCGTCCAGCCACGGCGGTGAGCTGGGCGATGTCGGGGAGCACGGCGCCGGCCAGCGTATCGCTGCCGGTGTGTGCCTCTTTGATGGCGGCCAACAGTGCACGATCACCCGGCACGGCATCACGACTGGTCACAGTGGCCTGCCATTCACCGAACAAGCTCGACGCGGCGAGCAGCACGACCGGATCTTTCGGCATCTCGACATCGCGGTCGAGTCCAAGCTTGAGCACCACCCAGTTGTCGTCACCCAGCGCGATCTGTTCCACGCGTCCCGCGCGCACGCCGCGAATCACGACGGGGTTACCGAGCGACACGCCGCCCACGTCGCGCGAGCGCACGGTGAGATGCCGTGTACGGCCGCCGAGGTCGGCCTGCTTGAGCCACAGGGTGCCACCGATCGTGATGGCGGTGACGATGAGGACCGTGAGCCCGACGACGAAATCACTGGCGCGTCTATTGGTCATGGGACCATCCGGAAGCCGACGTTCGGCAGGCGATCATTTGAGGGTGCGATTGGTGAGCCACACAACGGCCCAGAACGCGTCGAGCACGAGAATCATCACGGCGGAAATCACGACGGCACGGGTGGCGCCGCGCCCCACGCCCTGCGCACCGCCTTGGGTGGTCAGGCCAGCGCGGCAGCCGATGAGCGCCACGGCCGCGCCGAAGCTGGCCGACTTCACGAGGCCGTAACGCACATCGAAACTGGTGAAGAAGATGCGCACACCCTTGAGGAATTGCGGCGTGCTGATATCGAGTAGCGACAGCGACGCGGCCCATCCCGAGAGGAGCCCCACCAGCATGGCCACCGCCACCACGATCGGAAACATCGCGGCCGACGCGAGCACGCGCGGCACCACGAGATGGCTCATGGGGTCGAAGGTGAGCGTCTCGAGGGCATCGATCTGCTCGGTAACGCGCATGGTGCCCAACTCGGCGGCAATGTTGGCGCCCACCCGCCCGGCGAGCGCCAGCCCCGTGAGCACCGGAGCCAACTCGAGCGTGACGGTCTTCTGCACGAGCGTGCCCACGAAGTACGGCGGCACGAGGTCGCCCACACTGTAGCTGGCGAGCAGCGCGAGCACGATGCCGGTGAAGAGCGCGATGAAGATGCCGATGGGGAGCGATTCCACACCGAGGATGCGCGCGTGTACGGAGAACTCCGGCAGCCACGTGCGCACGTCGCGCATCGCCCCCACCACGTCGCTCACGAAACGGGCGCCGCTGCCGATCGGCGCAATCACGGTGCGGGTGGTACGACCGATCGCGCTGACGTAGTCGCGCATCGTGGTGTGGGTCTTCGTGTCGTCACTCATCGCGGCCATCCGATGAGCAGCCCGACCGCGCTGCCCACGGCGAGGACCGCGAGTCCCGCGGCGGCGCGCACGCGGTACCGCGGTCCCCCGATGGTGAGCACGAGGGTGGCCTTGAGCGCCGTGTTGGACAGGACCCCCACGCCGACGGCCGCCGCCGCGGTGCGCACCTGTGCGGGATCCGCGGCGAACCGGGTCATCGAAAGGGTGAGTGCATCCATGTCGGTGAGTCCCAGCACAGTGGCCGAGGCGATGATCCCGGCCTGTCCGGCGTGCTGCTGCATCCAGGCCAGCGCGAAGAGCACCACCTGAAACGCGACGGCCATCTGCAGCGATGTCGACAGTCCGAGGGGGTTGGGCCCGTTGCCGGCCTTCGCGGGCGCGTCGCCGATGGTCTGGGGGGTGCCACGGCGATGAGGGCGCGTGTCGCGCTCGCGCCAGAGGGCGAGGCCGATGATGGCGACACCGGCGAGCAGGACGGGACCCAGCACGGGGACCAAGGCCCACGCGAGGGATGGGCGCAGCATGGAGGTGACGACGAACAAGCGCGGAATGAGCACCGTGCAGGCCGCGACCACGCCGAGGGCGAGTGGCAGGGCGAGCTGCGGTTCGTCGCGGCTGCGCCGGCTGAAACCGAGGGCGACGGCGGTGGAGGATACGAAGCCGCCCACGAGTCCCGTGACAGCAAGACCGCGGGTCTCGCCGATGAGCCGGCGGGCGATGTAGCCCACGAAGTTGAGCGCCGAGAACACCAGCACGACCACCCACAGCTGACGCGGACGGAATGCCCCGTATGGGCCGTAACTGCCTGAGGGGAGCACCGGCAGGATGACGAGCGCGAGGACCGCGAAGAGCAGCGCCGCGCGCATCTCATTGGCGTCAATGCGCTGCAGCAGCTGCTGCAGACGCGACTTCTCGGCGAGCAGTACGACGATGATCGAGCCGGCGGCGGAGGCGGGGGTGCGGAGCCCGAGACCAGCGGTGAGCCCGAGGGCGACGACCAGCACCGCCGCCACTTCGGTGGTGCCATCGGTGGTGGTGCCCGGCCGGCGCATGGTGGCCCAGTAGGCCACGATGGGGAGCAAAACGCCGCCCGCGGCGACGACGGCCGCCAGCGCCGGGTACCCCAGGCGCACGAACCACCCGGCGAACCCGCCGATCGTACCCAGCAGGGCAAAGGTGCGGGCCCCCGCAAACCGGCCGTCGGGGCCCGCGCTGTGCCCCGACCACTCGCGTTCCACCCCCACCGCCAGTCCGACGAGGGCCGCCACGAGGAGGTCGAACGCCAAGGAGAGTTCAGGCATCAACTGTATGGTATAGCCCTGGCGTCGGCGGTGAGACAGGGAAAACCGCACAGGGGAAGGGGATATGTCACCACTATCCGTTCATCCGGATAATAGGATATATTTTAGGCATGACCGCCCCCCGGCTCTCCATCCACGACCATATGGTCGAGTTGGCCGACACCACCCGGTGTCGGCTGCTCGCCGCGCTCGAGCGGCAGGAGCTGACCGTGGGGGAGCTCGCGCAGTCGTTGCAGCTTCCACAGAGCACGGTAAGCCGGCACCTCAAGATTCTCGCCGATCAGGCGTGGATCGCCTCGCGGGCCGAAGGGGCGAGCCGGTGGTATCGCCGCAATCCGCAACTCGATCCCGACATGCTGGGGCTGTGGGAGCTGGTGCGGAGTGCCATGGCCGACACGCCGGGGGCGCAGCAGGACGCGGCGCGCATCGACGCGGTGATCGCGTCGCGCCGCACCGTCACCCAGGCGTTTTTCGCCACGGCGAGCGCCGAATGGGATGCCCTGCGCACCGGGATGTTCGGCGCCCGCGCCGATCTCGCGGCGACCTTCGCATTGCTCGACTCGCATCTCGTGATCGGTGACCTCGGCTGCGGCACCGGCTCACTGTCGGCCGCGCTGGCGCCGCATGTGGACCACGTGCATGCCATCGACGCGTCGCCTGCGATGCTGACCGCGGCCCGATCCCGACTGAGGGCGTTCGGCAACGTGAGCGTGCAGGATGGCGCGCTCGAGTCGTTGCCCCTCTACGACGGGGTGCTCGACGTGGCGATCCTCATGCTGGTGCTGCATCACGTGAGCGATCCGGTGCGCGCGCTACGCGAAGTGCACCGGGTGCTGCGTCCCGGTGGGCGCGTGCTCATCGGTGACATGCGCCCGCATGCACAGGAGCGCTTCCGTGAACAGATGGGACACGTGTGGCTCGGGTTCGCTGAGCACACGATGCACGAATGGCTGCACGAGGCCGGTTTTGCGCAGCTGCGGTACGTTCCGCTCCCGGTGGACCCGGATGCGAGCGGTCCGGCGTTGTTCAGTTGTACGGCGGTGGCGATGCCGCGGCCGATGATGGTGTTGTAACCGAAATCGCGTATGGCGGGGGAGTTTGTCGTTCGTAGTGGAAGTTTTCAGTTGTGAGTCAACTGACAACCAACAACTGTCACTACGCACTACACACTTCTTCGACGCCACACAGAACTCTCTCAACCGAACCAATCCCATGGCTACCTCCGTCATGACCGAAAACGGTGTCGTCGAACTGACGGCGACCGATCGTCCCGCCTTTGCCGTGCGCGATCTCGCGCTGGCGGAGTGGGGCCGCAAGGAAATCCGTCTCGCCGAAGTCGAAATGCCCGGTCTCATGGCACTGCGCGCGGAATACGCGGGCAAGGCGCCGCTCAAGGGCGCGAAGATCATGGGCTCGCTGCACATGACGGTGCAGACGGC
>NZ_JBIJAW010000016.1:0-22343 GCF_044345575.1 Gemmatimonas sp. | reverse complement strand
GGAGAGCCGACGGCTCATCACGCGCACCATCGTGCGCGAGCAGGACGTACTGAAGACGCTGCTGCCACCCGGCACCATCACTACGGCATTTGCCGACAGTGTGGGCATCGGGCACTACGCCATGGATTTGCATCGGACCACGCGCGGGGATACCGGTGGCTACGGTGAGACCTTGCCCTTTCAGATTCCACTCGGCGCACTCGTTCCCGTGCGGGTGCGCAATCTGCTCCCGGCGTGCAAGAACCTCGGGGTCACGCACCTCACCAACGGCTGCTTCCGGCTGCACCCGATCGAGTGGAACATCGGCGAGGCCGCGGGTCATCTCGCCGCCACGGCGCTGGCCACACGGCGCCCCCCCGCCGCCATCCACGAGCAGGCAGCCCGCATCAGCGATTTTCAGCGCAGCCTCACGAACGTGGGCATTCGCCTGTCGTGGCCCACGCCACTGCCGCCAGGCTGACGCGGGGCTTGGCTGCGAGGTCCCGGTTACCCGATGACCGTTTGCAGCACGCGCAGCATGTTGCCGCCTAACACCTTTTCGGCGTCAGCCCTCGAGAGGCCCCGCTGCACGAGCGCATCGGCCCATGCAGTGAGTTGCTGGTAATCAGCAAACACCGGCTCGAGGTTGCCGTCCATGTCGGTACCGAGCCCCACGTGGTCCACGCCCACCACGTCGATGAGGCGCTTGGTATTGTCCGCGAATTCCGCGAAGCTGCGATTGAAGCCACTCGGCCACGCCCCGATCACGCCGCCGGTACTCGCGACCAGCTTCGCGTGCTCCACGCTGATGGAACGCGCCGCCAACAGACGGCCCGCGTCGAGGCTGAGAATGCTGTGTGAGAGAATGACCGGCGCCGTGGTGAGTGAGACCACGTCGCGAACCGTGGCGAACGACGCGTGCGCCACGTCCACGAGTACGCGCCGCGCGTTGCATCGCTGCACCACCGCCTTGCCGAATGGCGACAGGCCATTGTGCTGCGGCGGCTGGGTTTGCAGGTCGCCGAGCGCGCTCGGTACGTAGTGCACGATCTGCAGGGAGCGCAGGCCGTCGGCGTACATGAGGTCGAGGCGCTCCACGTCGCCGTCGAGGAATTCACCGCCTTCGCACCCGAGGAAGGCGGCGACCCGGTTTTCGCGCTGCGCGCGCAGCAGGTCGGCCGATGTCGTTGCCATGAATACCGAATCGGATACCGCGGCGAGTTGCTTTCGGAGCAACGCCAGCTGTCGTGTGTATTCAGCGCGCGCCTCGCCCGGTGCATAGCTGCCCCGCGTTTTCACGCCGGTGGGCGTGAGTTCGATGAGCGGCGCATCGCCCACGAGACTGAAGAATGCTCCTGACAGTCGCCCGCGCTGCATGCCCGTCACCGTACCGCGCAGCGAATCGGCGACGTATCCCGCCTTGCCGGCGTTGAAGAAGGCACCGGGGTGCGTGTGCAGGTCGAACGACAGCGGCGCCCGCGGCTGATCGCCAGCGATGTCTGCGCCGCGACGCGACCACAACGCGGTGCCGGCGGAGGCGAGGAGGCTGCCGTGCAGGAATTGGCGGCGGGAAAGCATGACGCGTGACAGGCTGAATGGTGGCGTCGTACATTCGAACGACGAGCATAACCGGCTCACCTTCGGACAATATGCAGCACGCGCGCCCGTCTCGTATACGGCGGGAACGGGCTGCGCCTACGCCGACGCGCTCGAGGTGCTACGCCGATCAAGTTCCCGTTTGATCGCCGCCGTGCGCCGGAGAAACGGGACCAGCGCAATGGCCGGAAGCATGAGGAGCGGCACCAGCGGCATGACCGACCTCGGCGACTTCGTCGCCACGATCCACACGAAGATCCCGACCAGCACGCAATCGACGAACGCGATGTACACGATCCAGTTCGTGAGCCGCTGCTTCATGGCCTGGAGCGCGGCAGTGGAGAGATTGGCGAGGTCGTTCATGGCAGGGAAAATCGCGCGGGATGGCGGTGTGTGCCAAGTGGTATGGCCAGACCGTTTACCTTGCAGGGCCGTCACGTATTGCCTCGACCTCCGGACCACCCGCCGATGACCACAGCGCCAACGGATGCCGCGATCTTCCACATCTGCACCCGTGCGGCGCTCGATGCCGCGCGCACTACCGGTGCGTACCATCCGGAGAGTCTCGCGCACGAAGGGTTCGTGCATCTCTCGTGCGCCCATCAGGTGTTACCCACCGCCCGCGCGTATTTCACCGGCGTGGCGGATCTCGTGCTGCTGGTGATCGACCCCGCGCTGTTGACGGCCCCGTTGCGCTATGAACCGCCCGCGCCTTTGCCGTCGGCTCAACCGAAGGTCGACGATGTGGAGCTCTATCCGCATTGCTACGGGCCACTCGATCTCGAGGCGATCGTCGACGTCATCGACCTCGCGCACTTCGACGGCCGGCCGCCACATACCGATACGATGACGGTATTGCGGCACCATCGGTTCGAACGACTGCCGGTGGAGGGAACGCTCTACCGGAGCACGTGGCGCTCGGCGGAGGAGCTCGATGGCGGTGGACCGGTGGGGACGGCCATGATCGGCTGCTACACCGAGAGTCCGCGCAGCGTCTCCCTGTTTCATCGGCTCACGCATGACGAAGTGTGGCACGCCTATGGCGGCGACACCTTTCTTCTGCACCTGCTGCATGAGGACGGACGCAGCGAAGTGGTGCGCATGGGCCATGACATGGCGGGCGGTGAGCACGTGCAGTACGTCGTTCCCGCGGGTACCTGGCAGGCGGGCGAGCTCGCTCCGGGCGGTCGCTATGCGCTGTTCGGATGCACCATGGCCCCCGGGTTCACCGGCCGCTGCTTCGAGGCGGGGCGGGTGGACCTGTTGCGCCTGAGTCACCCGCAGGCGGCCGATGCCATCGGGCGGCTCGGTGTCACTCACGGCAGCACGCAGATGCCGCCGGGCTTCGCCGAGTGAGGTGCTCCGCGTCACGCGCGCCGCACTGAGCCCTCGTGCGGCTGGTGGAATCCTCACGGGTCGGGCAACTTAGCGAGCTTGGTGGTTTCCCCGTCCTCATTTCCCGACTCATGGTTCTCTCGAAAGACGAACTCATCGGCGCGCTCACGCACGAAGTGAACGTGCTCCGGCACCTCATCACCAAGATCGACGGTGATGCCGTGGACTATCGGCCCACGCCGAAGCAGCGGAGCAGCATCGAGGTGGTGCGCTATCTGGTGGTGCAGGGGCCGGCGCTCGTGCAGGCGATCAGGAACGGTGCGTTCGACCGGGCGGTGTGGGGTGCAGCGCAGGCACAGGCCGATCAGGCGGATCTTGCCAGCCTCGATGCCATTTTGGCCACGCATCCGGCGTGGTTTGCCGAACAGATCGGGGCCATGACCGACGAGGAATTGCGCGCCGACATTCAGCTGTTCGGCGGCCCGATGTCCCGCGGCGTGCACCTGGTCACACTGGTGCTCGCCAACTATGCCGCGTACCGCACGCAGCTGTTCTGCTACCTCAAGCTGTACGGCCGCGATGAGCTCAACACCGCCAACCTCTGGCAGGGGCGCGACCCCAAGCCGGCGGCGTAATCACATGACCCTCCCCACGGCCATCCCGGCGACCATGCGAGCCGTGCGCCTCGAGCAGCCCGGACACCCGGTGGTACTCTCCGAGGTGCCGGTCCCTGCCATTGGAGCGGGCGACGTTCTCGTGCGCGTGCGCGCGGCGGGTATCTGCCACTCCGACGTGCATTACCGCGCAGGACGCTCGCGCGTAGAGCCGTTGCCGCTCACGCTCGGCCACGAGGTGGCCGGCGATGTGGTTGCCGTGGGGAGTGCGGTCACGTCACGGGCCGTCGGTGATCGCGTGTGCCTGCACTATCTCGTGATCTGCGGACAGTGCGAACACTGCATGGCCGGTCGCGAGCAGTTCTGTGGCACCGGGCTCATGCTGGGCCACTTCACCGATGGCGGCTGGGCCGAGTACATCGTGGTTCCCGAGCGCAACGCGGTGCTCCTGCCGGACAACGTGTCGTTCGAGCACGGGGCCGTCATGATGTGCTCGTCGTCCACGTCGCTGCACGCACTGCGCAAGGGTCGCTGCGCACCGGGAGATACGGTCCTCGTGATCGGTGCCGGAGGGCTCGGCATGTCGGCCATCCAGATCGCCCGCGAACTCGGCGCATCGCACGTCATCGCGGCCGATCGCGACGGTCGCAAACTGGCGCTGGCTCAGCGACTGGGGTCTACGTCGCTCGACACCACGGGCCTCACGCCGAGCGCGGCGGCCGATGCGGTGCGTGCCCTCACCAACGGACGTGGTGTCGACGTGGCCGTGGAACTGGTGGGACACGCCGATACCGTACAGCTCGCACTCAAGAGCGTGGCGCCACTGGGGCGCGCCGTGGTGGTTGGCCTCAACGACACCGCCGTGGCCGTTGACACCTACCGCGATCTCATTGGTCGTGAGGCCGAGTTGATCGGCTCCAACGATCATCTGCTCGGTGAACTGGAGGAGCTCACCGCGATGGCGGCCCGTGGTGCCCTCGTGCTCGACGAGGTGGTGACCAACCGGGTTCCGCTCGATGCGGCGGTCATCAACGACATCCTCGACGCGCTCGACCAGCACCGGGCGCCCGTGCGCACGGTCGTGGTGCCGTAAGCGCGACTCAGCCGATCTGCGTGCCGAAGAGTCGGCCCACCAGGGCCGATGATCCCATGGCGATGGCGCCCCAGAAGGTGACACGTGCCGCGCCGGTGAGCACCGGCGCGCCGCCGACCTGAGCGGCCACCGCACCGAGCACACTGAGCAGCACGAGGGCGCTCGCGGTCACGATGCGCGACACCCATGCGTCGGGGGCCACGGCGGCCACCACCACCGGCAGTGTCGCCCCCACCGCGAAGGCCACCGCCGATGCGAGCGCGGCCTGCAGCGGTCGCGCGGCGGTGATCTCGGTGAGCCCCAGTTCGTCGCGCGCGTGGGCGCCAAGAGCGTCGTGCGCCGTGAGCTGCTCGGCGACACGCATGGCGAGCTCGGGCGTGAGTCCGCGCGCCTCGTAGATGCCGGCCAGCTCGCGGAGCTCGGCCTCCGGCATCGTAGCCAGCTCGTGGCGCTCACGGGCGAGATCGGCGGCTTCGGTATCGGCCTGCGAACTCACCGACACGTACTCCCCCGCGGCCATGGACATGGCGCCCGCGACCATGCCGGCGATCCCCGCCACGAGAACGGCGGATCGTTCGGTACCGGACGCGGCCACGCCCACGATGAGACTCGCCGTCGAAATGAGGCCGTCGTTGGCACCGAGCACAGACGCGCGCAACCAGCCGATGTGTTCGGTGCGATGCCGTTCGGAATGTCGCATACGGACAGGGGATTGGAGTCGAGTTCGATCAGTGAGTGTCGCGGTTCTGCAACTCATTCAAGAGCGCTCGCCCCGCGTCCCACGCGCCGAGCCCGCTGGCGCCGTTGATGTGGCCGAGCTCGCCGATGTTCACGAAGCGGCTCCCCCACGACTCGGCGAAGGATCGTGCGCACTCGATGGTCACGTATTCGTCGTTCGTGCTGGCCACGACGATGCTCGGGAAGGGTAACCGAGTGCGCGGCACCGGCGTGAACCCTTCAGGCTCCGGCGGATACACCGGACCGTCGGGATCGCTCGGGGCCACCAGCAGCGCTCCACGAACACATGACAGCATCGCCGGTTCCTCGCGAGCGGCGTGTGCGGCCCAGAAGGCGACCAGCAGTGAGCCGGTACTGTGCCCCACGAGCACCACCTCGTGCTCCGTTGCGGCGATAGTGTGCGTAAGCGTCTGCACCCAATCCGCACATCGAGGTGCGGACCAGTCACACTGCACGACCCGACGACAGTGCGCGTCCGTGCGTTCCCAAACACTTTGCCAGTGATCGGGGCCGGAATCGTACAGACCAGGAAGAATGAGTACCGTGGTAGTCACGCGTTCGCGTCCGACGTGAGGTGGTGGCAGGTTGTGGGAGCGCGCGCTTCGCCGTACGTTCGCGACGAACAGCTGTAGACCACGATTGCAAAAGAGGAATCAATGCTGCCCGAACTGCTCGTTGCAACCGATCTCGACTTCAGCCGTCTGCGCGGCACCCGCCCGGTCGCGGCGGGGCAATGGGACGATGTCGAGCGCGCCGAAGTCGAACGCGAAGGATTCGTGATTACTCTGCGACTGCTGCTGACCGGTGGCAAAACCTTCACGGCGCACGATGATGCCCCCGGGTGGGACGATCTCATCGAACACGGGGAAGACGTGCTCTCCGGATTTCCAGGCGTCCGTGCGATCGCCGACGCGCTCGATGGTGCCACGGGTCCGGTGACGATCTACACGCGCTCCACGTGATGTAACGCCCGCCTCCGCCTCACAACGGCGACGTGCGGCAGCGCGAGGCGAGTAGTCCGGTGGCCTGATCAAGATCGAGATCGGCGACCAGCAACCCTTCCTGCCCGTACGGGTGATGGCAGATGAGGGTTCCGTCGGGGCCGGCGATGGCCGACGTGGTGGGCGACCCCTCGCTCGCGCAGTTTACCGAGGCCACATAGCAGCCGTTCTCGGCGGCCCGACAGAGAATGGCCTTCTCGTGGAAGGTGTTGGCCGGATCGGCGAACGATGTAGGGCGATAGCTCCCCGGTTCGGCGATGCCGTAGTGCGGGTGAAACACGACCTGCGCACCACGGCGCACCGCCCACCGCACCGTCTCCGGATAGCGCCACCCCTCGTGGCAGATCACCACACCGAACGTGAGCGGCCCGGCCGTGAAGACGTGTCGCGTGGTGCCGAACACGGGATAGGTAGACTCCTCGCCCGGGTCCAGCTGTCCCTTGTCCTGCCAGCCGGCGATCGTGCCGTCGGCGTTGATAACGAGCGCGGTGATCTGTAGCCCGCTCGGCGTTATGCGCTCGGTACCCAGGATCACGGCAATGCCGTGTTGCGCGGCGGCATTCGCGATGACGCGCCACGCCAACTCGAGGAACACGGCATCAGGCGCCGGCCGCGTGGTCCCGGGCCAGCGATACCCCGGCACGAAGCATTCCGGAAAGCACACGATGCGTGCGCCGGCAGCGGCGGCGTCACCGATGGCGGCGACGGCCAGCTGTACCGACTCCTCAGGTGACGACGGCGTACGAAGATTGGCGAGCGCGATGCGAACCGTGGTCACAAAAGCCTCTAGAGACTCTGGGGAGCGTTCAGTGTGTATCTCACGGATCGCCGAGCAGATCCCAGCAGTTCCCGAAGGGGTCGCGGAGAAACAGCCCCACGCGCCAACACGAATCCCGTCCCGCCGTGCGGCGGCTGCACCACTATCCACCGCTTCGGTTGGCCGGTGGTCGTTTGTGAGGCGCGATCCTCAGCCAGCGTGAACTGCAGCACGTCCACGAAGAAGCGGGTGGCTTCATCGTAATCGGGGACGATGAACGGGACGAGATCGAGCGAGGTCATGCCAACGTGGATGTGAAGTGCATCAGGCCCCGAACCGTTCGGCAATGCGCGCGCCGGCCCACATGCCCACGCCGAGTCCGACCATGCTCACGATGAAGCTGCCGAAGATGCCGCCGGGGGTACCGAGCCACCAACCCAGAGCGCTCCCCGCGGTGCTGCCGACCATCACGAGGAGTTTTTTCATGGGCGTCTGGAGGATGAAGGAGGCACATGATGGATATAGCCGTTCCGTCGTCCTGACCGCAACATTGAGCATACCGCTCACTCCTACCGTCGCAGACTCATGATGACTTCTCCCATCCGCCGCCGCATGCTGCGCGTCATCGCGGCGGTCTCGCTGTTGATGACCGGAGTGCGCCCCGCGGCCGCACAGACCGATTCCACCGCCGCGTCGCGGTCCCTCGCACGCCTCCTCGACACCGCATCGCTCGGCATGCGAACGGTGGCCCAGAGCAACCTCGAGAATCTCCGACTGCCGGAAGTGACGGAGGACGCATGGCGCGACGATGCCGACCGATGGCAGCGCATCTCCACGGCGCTCGAACGTCTGCGCGACAGTGAACTCTCACCGGTCGAGCGGGTCACAAAGCAGACCCTGGCGTGGGAAGCCAGCTTACAGGCGAAGCGGGCACCATTCTGGCGGGTCGACTTCTCCGACATCACCCCGTATGCGTCGCCCATTCGCGGTATTGCTCAACGTATCGGCGCGAGGACGCTGGTAACTGCAGCGGATACGACAGGGTATCTGCGGTTGCTGGTTCAGGTGGCGCCGCTCCTCGATTCCATCCACAGCGGTCTCGTCGAGCGAGCGTCGCGCGGCATACGACTCGCACGGCCGGCGATTCCGGCCAGCGTGTCGTTGCTGCGCACATTCGCCGTGCGCGGCAGTGCGAATCCATTCAGTATTTCCCCAGCGCAGTGGTCACGATTGGACAACACGGCGGCCGATGCGTTGAAGCGGCGCGCAGCGACGATCGTCGACAGCGCCATCGCGCCGGCCGCCGAGCGCCTGGCCATGTTGCTCGAAGGCCCGTACGCCGTTGCCGCGCATGATGCCGTTGGCCTTGCGTCGTACCCAGGGGGCCGGAGGTACTACGACTGGCTGGTGCAGTGGCATACGACGCTGCCGGTGACAGCAAGAGAGCTGCATGAGTATGGACTCGCCGAGGTCGCACGCATCGAACGCGAGATGGCGCTGATCCGGCGCGAGGTCGGCTTCTCCGGGACCCGCGCGGAGTTTCACGCGCAGCTCGCGCGCGATCCGCGCTTCTTCGCGAAGACACCGGAAGAATTCGGTGCGCGGTTGATGAGCCATGCCCATCGGCTGAAGCCGATGCTGGCAACCGCGTTCATGCGTGAACCACGTGCGGTGGGTGATGTGCGCCGCCTCGCACCGGAACTCGAACCGGCGCTCACCTTCGGGTTCTATCAGCCACCAACGCCGAGCGATACAATCGGCCACTACTACTTCAATGGCACCGGTCTCGATCAACGCTCGCTGCTGACGGCGGCGCCGCTCATCGCACACGAATTGTGGCCCGGCCATCACTTTCAGATCGCTCTTGCCCTCGAGAACGCGGCGCTACCGAGATTCCGCCGGAATCGCTCGTACACGGCGTTCTCTGAGGGGTGGGGCGACTACGCCAGTCTGGTGGCTGGTGAGCTCGGTCTGTACAGCGACCCCTACGATCGGTATGGCCGGCTCGCTATGTCCATGTTCATCGCCTGCCGGCTCGTGGTGGATACGGGGACCAATGCGTTCGGGTGGTCACTGAGGCGTGTCCGCGACTACATGCGTGCGCATGTGCTCGAAAGCGAAACCCAGATCCTCACCGAGTCCCTCCGGTATTCCACCGACTTACCCGGGCAGGCGCTCGCCTACCGCGCAGGGAGCCGGGAGTTCGAACTGTTGCGCCGCCAAACGAAGACGCGGCTCGGTGGGACGTTCGACATGCGTGCCTTTCACGCCATGGTGCTCGAGAATGGATCGCTACCGCTGTCGGTGCTCCGCCATCGGGCGGCGGCGTGGGATGGGCGGATACCCTGACCACGCCGCCCGGCTGATGGTCACCGCATCCGCCACACATCGATGCCACCCGCCATCTGTCCCACATCCACCGAGGCCACGCGCGTACGGGTGGCCAGATCGATGATGTCCACGCTACCGGGCTCCGAGCCCACACCCTCACAGGTGACGAACAGGTAGCGGTCGTCGGGCGACACCACCAATCCGCTCGGAATGCGGCGCGACGTGGCGACGCGCGCCAGCTCAGCGCCTGTTACCGCATCGTGAATACTCACGGACTGCCCGCGCTTGTTCGTGCCGATCACCAGACGACCGTCGTGCGTGGTGGCCAGGTTATACGTCCCCGCGCCGGTGGGTAGACGGCGGCGCATCGTCCACGACGGTACATCGATTTCCACGAGCTCGGAGGCGCGATTACACGCGACCCACACGGTGCGCCCGTCACGCGACGGCTGCGCCCAGGTGGGCGAGCAGCTCACGTCGCCGGGCTTGGGCGGCTCCATGCCATGCCCGGCATGATCGGCCGACATGGGGCGCCCGCGTTGCGGCGGAGCACCGGGCATGCCCATCTCGGATCCCTTCCCGAGTGAGAAGTGACGCGCCACTTCGAACTTCGTGGCGTCGATGTCGACCAGCACATCGTCCATCATGCACACCGACCAGTGATGCGCACCGTCCGGTGACAGGCGCGACCCGTGCGGCATGGTGCAGGTGGGAATGCGCGTGAGCTCCACCATGTCGCGCGTTCCCACTACCGAGACACTCGACGGCACCATCTCGCCGTGCAGGTTGAAGTTCACCACCCAGGCGAACTCCCCGTCGCCACTGACTTGCAGCGTGGCGGGGAACGAGCCGAGGTCCACCTGTCCGCGCACCTGATCGGTTTCGGTGTCGAGCTTCCACAACGTCCCGTTCGGCACGCCATGCGCCGTACTCACGAAGTAGTACCGACCATCGGGTGAGACGCTCACGCCATGCGGCCCATCGGGGTCCACGGCATTCCGGCCGATTACCCGTTCGCGTACCACGCGAGCGCCGTCGGGACCGAAGCGGACGACCTGCATCCGGTCCGCCGCTTCGGCACCGACGATCACGTCGTACGTGCGCGTGGGCGGCGCAGGCATAGTCGCCTGCGCGCCCAGCACGTTGACGGTCAGTACATCGGCTACCAGCGCGAGCGCACCGGCCGCCGACCACCACGCTCGCGTCACGGCGTGATTCTCCCGGGCTTCGGCTTGATCTTTCCGATGAACAGCCCCGCATTCATGTCGTTCACGAAGATGAGATTGTCTTTCGCCACCACGCCCCAGGTCATGGTGGCGTTGGGCACGTGCGCCTTCGGATCGGACGGGTAGAACGTCGCGATGCTGCGATTCTGCAGACGCAGGTCGCCGCGCAACTCACCCGACACATCGATGGCATGGAAACCGGCGTTGTAGGCGCCAACGTAGAGCGTATCGCCACGCGCCCACACGTTGTGCACACCACCGTGATCGGGCTCCCACCAGGCGACCGACTTGGGGTTGGCGAGATCCGACACATCGATCACTTGCAGGCGTCCCCACGCCTGCGTCAGTTCACTGCCACCCGCCTGCCCGAAGCCGGCACCGAAGACCTCATCGGCGATGAAGACGTAGTCCTTGTGTCGCCATGCCGTGTGCGTACCGCGGATGTAGCCGGGGCCGCCCTTGAGCTCCACGCGCTTGTACAGCTTGTCGAGATCATACTTGTACTGCGACACGAACTGCGGCTTCGACGGCGTACCGCCCTTGATGCCGTTCCCCACGTCGAGAATCACCAGGCCGTCGTTCCAGAACGACCCGTACAGTAGCCCATCCTGCACATCGATGTCGTGCAGCGACCGCCCTGCCTCGGCGCGCGGCGTCGCCCACACGGCGAGCTCGCGCGGCTTCGACGGATCGTCGAGGTTGATCACATGCACCGCACCCGTGCCGTCGTTCGTGATGAACACGTTGAGCTGGCCGGTCTTCTTGTCGCGATACACGAAGCTCGAGTGCACACCGGCCGTCACCGTCTCGGTGTATTCACTGACCTTCTTCGGATGGAGCGGATCCTCGAGCGTGTAGATCACGATGCCGTTCTTGCGGTCGCTCGCGCCTTCGCGCGTGTGCACGAGGATCTTCCCCTCGACGTCGGTCATCAGGTCATTCACGCGACGCGTGTTGCTCAGCAGCGAGTCGACGACCTTGGGGTCGGCCGGATTGCTGATGTCGATGACATAGGCCACATCGCCGCCGCTGCCGGAGCCGAGATAGGCGACCTTGCCGTTGGGGTGCACCCACACCTCTTCGGTGCTGAAGCGTGAGCGCACCACCTTGCCCACCAGTTCGAACTGCTGCCCCACATCACGCTCACTCACGGTGATGGTGGTGCTGGCCGTGGCGGGACCGGCGACGGCGGTCACCACATAGGTGCCTTCGGCATACGCCACGAAGCGACCATCGGCGTCGATCTGGCCGTTACCGCCCGACATGGTGTAGACCGGCGACAGGTCGGTGCGTCGACGGCCGCCCGCATTCATGGCGAACGAAAGGCGCACCACATCACCCTGGCGCACGCGCGTGGCCGACGCGGTGAGGCTGCTGCGTGCGGCCGCGCCGCTCACGACATCGATCGGGAGCGTGGTGGACACACCGCCGACCGTGGCGGTAAGGATGGTCTTTCCGGCGCGCCGCGCGGTCACCACGCCCTCGGCGCTCACGGTGGCCACCGCGGGGTTGGCACTCGTCCATGTCGCCGCCGTTGGCGCCTGATCGCCATCACGAGAGATCCCGGTCGCGGCGAGCGGATAGCTCTGTCCCACCACGAGCGCGGTGATGCGTGGGGACACGGCGACCTTCACGGGCGCGGCCGCTACCACCTTCACCTCCACCCGCTGCACCACCGGCGCCCGGCCGGCCTGCACCGCCGAGACGTTCGCCACGACGGTGCCGGGGGCACCCGCCTTCACCCACCCGGAGCGATCGACTTTGCCTTCGAAGCTGTAGCCGCCCTGGTTGTAGAGGATGCGGGCGTCGGTGGGTTTGCCGCTGGCGTCTACGGCGCGCCCCACCAGCAGGACCGAGTCACCCACCGTGACTGTGGGTTGGCTGGGCGTGACGACGATGCGGGCCACCGGCGCCGCGGACGCCGCTGGGGTCTGAGCGGGTGGCTGCTGGAGGACCAGCGAGAGCAGGAGCATGGACATGGCGTGAGGGGCAGAGAGGTGGGCGGCGCATTCCAGAGCGTGAATATCCGTCCGGCACTGTGCTGCCTTGAATCGAAAGGGCCCGCAGGCCGCTGGCAACCGTCTCGCGAGCGTGGGCCGGCGCCGCTACTCCTTAGCGCGCGGGTGGCGCCGGATCGTTCCAGGAGGCCGACACGGTGATGCGCATCCCCTCCGGAGTGCGCACGAACACTCGGGTGGAGACGCCCGTCAGCGTGTCACCGGGTACCGGGACACCGATGTAGCGGTAGTAGCCATACACCACACCCGGTGCGATGGGCGTGACACGCATCTCCCGCACGATGAGGGTATCGGGCCACGCATTGGTCTTTCGCGCCGACCAGTTCTCGTATCCCGTTTCCATGCCGGCCGGCGAATGGCGCACGAGCCGATCGGTGTGCACGTACGTGGCGAGATAACGCGCCTGATCGCGCTGATGAATCGCCGCGATGTTCTCGCGGAAGGTGACCAGGGCGTCGGCGGAGTCTTTCGCGGCCGTGTTCCCGCTGCCTCGTCGCGCCGTCTGCGCGTGCAGCTCGGCCGAAGCCATGAGCACGAGCCCGATATACAGCGATGTCGATCGCCACAGGCGGGAATGACGCGCGTTCACAGTGCTGACCTCTGACATCTGCGGTTCTGGGGTGATGGGGATTGGCGCCTGGACATGCGCCTTCACTCACCAACATTGCTATCGAGCCGCATACTTAGCGAGCCATCGGCGTTTCCCCTCACCACGATCGATATGCTCTCGCGCTCCATCCGTTTGCTCGCTGCGGTGCTCATGCTTTCCACGAGCGCGCGGCCTGCCCGCGCACAGGCCGTGGATTTCGATGCGGCCTCCGTTCGGCAGCTGGCCGCCGCGATGGATGCGGGCACCATCACGAGTGAGCGGCTGGTGCGCCTCGCTCTCGCACGGATCGACGCCTACGATGACAAGGGGCCGCAGCTCAACGCCATTCTGACACTCAACCCCAAAGCCGTCGAGCAGGCACGCGCGCTCGACGCCGAGCGGAAGGCGAAGGGGAAGCGATCGCCACTGCACGGCATCCCGATCGTCCTCAAGGACAACTTCGACACGTACGATCTGCCGACCACCGCGGGTTCGATTCTACTCGAGGGCTCGCTGCCTCCCGACGATGCGTTTCTCGTGAAGAAGCTGCGCGAGGCTGGTGCGGTGATCGTGGCGAAGGTGAACCTCTCCGAGTTCGCATCGGGGAGTGCCTTCAGCTCCCTGGGCGGACAGACGCGGAACCCGCACGATCCCCTCCGCACACCGTCGGGCTCATCCGGGGGAACGGGTGCGTCCATTGCCGCTGCCTTCGCCGTGCTGGGACTCGGTACCGACACGGGCGGTTCCATCCGCGGCCCCGCCACGGCCAACGGCATCGTCGGCCTCAAGCCAACGCTTGGGCTACTCAGCCGCGATGGAATCGTCCCACTCGCACTCAGCTTCGACACGGGTGGCCCACTGGCCAGAAACGTGAGCGATATCGCCGTGGCGCTTGGCGTCATGACCGGCGTGGATGCGGCGGACACCGTGACGCAGCGTAGCGCCGGCCGCTTTGAGCGTGACTACACCCGGCATCTCGACAGTACGGCGCTCAAGGGCGCGCGCATCGGCGTGGCGCGTGACTTCTTCGGTCAGGATGCGGAGGTGGACTGGGTGATGGAGGCGGCACTCGCCACCATGCGGGCCGCCGGTGCGACCATCGTGGATATCCGCCTGCCGAAGTGGTTGCTCGATGCCAAGGGGGAGTTCTACTCGGCGGTGCGATATCCGGAGTTCACGGTGCAGATCGAGCAGTATCTCGCCACGCTCAAGCCTGGCTATCCCAGGTCACTGGCCGAGATGATCGAGCGATCGAACCGCATCGTGTCGCCGCGTGACGACGGTGCCGGCCCCAACGAGGTACGCTGGAATCTCTTCAAGCGCGAAGCCGCGAGCGGCACGCTGCGTGATGCACGCTATACCGCCGTGCGTTCGCACGGGCTGGCGCTGGTCACTGCCACGCTCGATGGCACGTTCACGGACCTGCAGCTGGATGCGATCGTGTACCCCACGGCGTCGCGTCGTGCCGACCTGATCACGGCGCCCCCCGAGCCGCCCGGTGGCGGTGCGGCCAGCGCCGCGAATCTCGCCAACCTGTCGGGGTTCCCCGACCTCATCGTTCCGGCTGGCTTCACCACCGATCATCTGCCCGTGGGCATTTCGTTTCTCGGCCGCGCGTTTTCGGAGGGCAAGCTCCTCGGACTCGGCTACGCCTTCGAACAGCGCACCAAGGCGCGCCGGCTGCCGCGTCACACGCCGGCACTCACCGGCGAAAAGGGGATCGTGCGGTAGGGTAAAGGAGCGGATCTACCGACGAAGCACGAGATAGGGCTCTCCGGCGATGTTCCGTAGCTCCACCAGCGTGGCCTGACACGTCTATACATTTTGGAGTATCCCCACGCCGTTTGTCCGCCCGCCCATCCACCATGTCCACGATGTCCGATCCGCGCCTCGATACGAGCCGCGTCGTCCGCGCCCCACGCGGCACCCAGTTGCACTGCAAGAACTGGATTGCCGAAGCCGCGTACCGCATGCTGCAGAACAACCTCGACGCCGAAGTGGCCGAGAATCCGCAGCATCTCGTCGTGTACGGTGGCATCGGACGCGCGGCGCGCGACTGGGCCAGCTTCGATCAGATCCTCGCGTCACTGCGTGATCTCGAGCACGACGAATCGCTGCTCATTCAGTCGGGCAAACCGGTTGGCGTGTTTCGCACGCACCCCGACGCCCCGCGCGTGCTGATCGCCAACAGCAACCTCGTGCCGAAGTGGGCCACCTGGGAACACTTCAACGAACTCGACCGGCGCGGCCTGTTCATGTATGGACAGATGACGGCCGGAAGCTGGATCTACATCGGCACACAGGGGATCGTACAGGGCACGTTCGAAACGTTCGTCGAGGCGGGGCGCCAGCACTACGGCAATGATCTCGCCGGCCGATGGATTCTGACGTCGGGGTTGGGCGGCATGGGTGGCGCGCAGCCGCTCGCCGCCACACTGGCCGGTGCGTGCTCACTCAACATCGAGTGTCAGCAGAGCAGCATCGACTTCCGTCTGCGCACCCGCTACGTGGACAAGCAGGCACGTGACCTCGATGATGCGCTGGCGCTCATCCGCGAGCATACCTCGCGTAAGGAAGCCGTGTCGATCGCGCTGCTTGGCAACGCAGCGGAGGTGTTGCCGGAACTCGTGCGTCGCGCGCAGGCTGGTGGCATGCGCCCCGATATCGTCACCGATCAAACGTCGGCGCACGATCTCATCAACGGATACCTGCCGGCCGGCTGGAGCGTGGCCGAGTGGAAGGCCGCGCAGCAGGACCCTGTGCAGCACGCGCGGCTCAAGGCGGCGGCCGCACAGAGCTGCGCCGTGCACGTGCAGGCCATGCTCGACTTCCACGCGATGGGCGTTCCCACCGTCGACTACGGCAACAACATCCGACAGGTGGCACTCGATCAGGGTGTGACCAACGCCTTCGCCTTCCCCGGGTTCGTGCCGGCGTACATCCGTCCGCTGTTCTGCGAGGGCAAGGGACCGTTCCGCTGGGTGGCGCTCTCCGGCGACCCCGAGGACATCTATCGCACCGACGCGAAGATCAAGGAGCTCTTCCCGAATAACGCGCACACACACCGCTGGCTCGACATGGCCCGCGAGCGCATCAGCTTCCAGGGCCTCCCCGCGCGCATCTGCTGGCTCGGTCTCGGGGAGCGCCACGTGGCGGGACTCGCCTTCAACGAGATGGTGCGCACGGGCGAGCTCAAGGCCCCCATTGTGATCGGTCGTGATCACCTCGACACCGGGTCGGTGGCAAGTCCCAATCGCGAAACCGAGGGGATGAAGGACGGCACGGATGCCGTGAGCGACTGGCCGCTGCTCAATGCGCTGCTGAATACGGCCGGCGGTGCAAGCTGGGTGAGCCTGCATCACGGCGGCGGCGTGGGCATGGGCTACTCGCAGCACGCGGGCATGGTAATCGTGGCCGACGGCACCGACGCCGCCGCCGAACGTCTCGCGCGCGTGCTTGTGAACGATTGCGCATCTGGCGTGATGCGTCATGCCGATGCCGGGTACGAGCAGGCTATCGCGACAGCCGCACGCTTCGGCCTGAAGCTGCCGATGATCACGTCCACCGCCTCGTGAGGAGCCAGCGCACATGACCTCTGCTCTCACGATCAACCTGGGCCATCTGTCGCTGGCCGATCTGCGGCGCCTCTGGGCACAGCCCACCGCCGTGTCCCTGCATCCGGTCGCGCGTGTGGCCGTGGAACGGGCCGCAGCCACCATCCACGACATCGTACACAAGGGCGATGCCGCCTACGGCATCAACACCGGCTTCGGCAAGCTCGCGAAGTCGCGCATTCCCGATGACCAGTTGGAGCTCCTGCAGCGCAATCTCATCCTCTCCCATTCCGTGGGGGTGGGTGAGCCGATGAGCGATGCCACCGTGCGGCTCCTCATGGTGATGAAGGCCGCCAGTCTCGCGCGCGGCTACTCCGGTGTGCGCGCCGTGGTCGTCGACACCCTGCTCGCGCTGCTCAACGCGGATATCATGCCGCTCATTCCCGTGAAGGGGTCGGTGGGCGCCTCGGGTGACCTCGCTCCTCTCTCGCACATGACACTGGCACTCATGGGCGAGGGATCGGTGCGGGTGCACGGCGTGGTACGCTCGGCGGCCGACGCGCTGGCAGCGGCCGGCATCGCCCCGCTCACGCTGGCGGCGAAGGAAGGCCTCGCGCTCATCAACGGCACGCAGGTGTCCACCGCCCTCGCCTTGCATGGGCTGTTCATGGCGGAGCGGTTGCTCGAGGCCGGCGCGGTGATCGGCGCGTTGTGCGTGGACGCGGCCAAGGGGAGCGACACGCCTTTCGACCCGCGCATTCACGCCGTGCGGGGACAGCCGGGGCAGATTGCGCTCGCCGAGGTGATCCGGGCGATGCTCGCGAACAGCGAAATCCGTCGCTCGCATCTCGTGAACGACGAACGGGTGCAGGATCCGTACAGCTTGCGGTGCCAGCCGCAGGTGATGGGGGCCTGCCGCGATCTCATCGTGAATGCGGCACGCACGCTGCTCATCGAAGCCAACGCCGTCACCGACAACCCCCTGGTGTTCACCGACACCAACGAAGTCTTGTCGGGCGGCAACTTCCATGCGGAGCCGGTCGCCTTCGCGGCCGATACGCTGGCGCTTGCGATCAGTGAGATCGGCGCCATCTCCGAGCGCCGCATTGCGCTGCTCATCGACAGCACGATCTCCGGGCTCCCGCCCTTCCTCGTGAACAACCCGGGGCTCAACAGCGGGTTCATGATCGCGCACGTCACGGCGGCGGCGCTCGCGTCGGAGAACAAGTCGCATGCGCATCCGGCCAGCGTGGACAGTCTGCCCACGAGCGCCAATCAGGAAGACCACGTGAGCATGGCCACCTTCGCCGGACGTCGACTCGCGGACATGGCCGACAACACCGCGACTATCCTCGGCATCGAGTGGCTGGCGGCGGCGCAGGGGGTGGATTTCCACCGGCCCCTCACCTCGAGTCCACGTCTCGAGCAGGTGCAGGCGGCGCTCCGTGATCATGTGCCCTTCTATGCGGAAGATCGACTCTTCGCACCGGATATCGAGGCGGCGCGCACGTTGGTGATGAACGGGGCGGCCGGCGGCGCGCAGCAGGATCTGCTCGCGTCGCTCTGGAGCTGACGCACCATGAGCACGCGCACCCTCTGGCACCACGCGACACTCGCCACCCTGACGCACGGGGCCCCCGATGGATGGGGACTCGTGCCCAATGGCGCCGTGCTGACGGAGGGCGACACCATTCTGTGGGTCGGTCCCTACGACAGGCGACCGGCCGCCGCTGACGGCGCGCGCGAAGTGGATCTGGGCGGCATGCTCGTGACGCCAGGGCTCATCGATTGCCACACGCACCTCGTGTACGGCGGTCATCGTGCCAACGAAGCGGAGATGCGCGCCAACGGGGCGAGCTACGAGGAGATCGCGCGCGCGGGTGGCGGCATCCGTTCCACCATGGCCGCCACGCGCGCTGCGAGCGAGCAGGAGTTGTACGATGGGGCCATGCGCCGCGTGTCGGCGCTGATGCGCGAGGGCGTCACGACGCTCGAGATCAAGTCGGGGTACGGGCTCTCGTTCGACGCGGAAGAGCGCTGCCTGCGCGTGGCGCGGGCCATCGGCGCGTCGGGCGCTGTCGACGTGCGGACCACGTATCTCGCCGCACACGCGTTGCCGCCGGAGTTCGACGGGCGTGCCGACGACTACATCGAGGCGGTCTGCGCGTGGATGCCCACCCTGCAGGCCGCGGGGCTCGTGGATGCGGTGGACGCCTTCTGCGAAACCATCGGCTTCTCGCCGGCGCAGACGCAGCGGGTGTTCGAGGCGGCCACTTCACTCGGACTTCCGGTGAAGCTGCACGCGGAGCAGTTGTCCGATCAGGGCGGCGCCGTGCTGGCCGCGTCGTACGGCGCGCTCTCGTGCGATCACCTCGAATACCTCAGCACCGCGGGTGTGGCCGCCATGAAGGCGGCCGGCTCGGTGGCCGTACTACTCCCCGGCGCGTACTACATGCTGCGTGAAACGAGAGTGCCGCCCATCGCGAGCCTCCGCAGTGCCGGCGTACCCATGGCCGTGGCCACCGACCACAACCCCGGAACGTCACCGGGGTTGTCGTTGCTGCTCAGCGCGCACATGAGCTGCATCTTCTTCCGTCTCACACCACTCGAAGCGATCAAGGGCATTACGGTGCACGCGGCCAAGGCCCTCGGCCTGATCGACCGCGGCATGCTGGCGGCCGGTATGCG
This sequence comes from Gemmatimonas sp., assembly GCF_044345575.1. Taxonomy (GTDB): domain Bacteria; phylum Gemmatimonadota; class Gemmatimonadetes; order Gemmatimonadales; family Gemmatimonadaceae; genus Gemmatimonas. Next base: position 2,824 of record NZ_JBIJAW010000016.1, on the reverse strand, counting down.
CGCCGACTTCGCGTCGTGGGACGTGGCGCACCCCAATGAGCTCACTTACTGGTTCGGACAGAATCCGTGTCGCCGTGTGATCGCGGCAGGAGTGGAGCGCGCATGAGCACCCCATTCGTCTGGCAGGGACGGACCGACGCGGAAGAAGTCGGGGACAGCCGCCGTTGGCACCACGTGATGCGACCGTTCGACCAGAGCGCGCACGGCGGCGTGGCGCTCATCGGGTTTGCCGTGGACGAAGGCGTGCGCCGCAATGGTGGCCGCGTGGGTGCGGCGCAGGGGCCGAACGCACTGCGGGGCGCACTCGCCAACATGCCGGTGCACACCGAACCCGCGTTGTGGGATGCGGGCGACGTGACGTGCGACGGCGATGCCCTCGAGCAGGCGCAGGACGCGCTCGCGGCGCGCGTGGCGTCGGTGGTCGCGCAGGGATGCCGCCCCATCGTGCTGGGCGGTGGCCACGAAATGGCCTGGGGCACGTTTCAGGGGCTGGTGCGCTCACGGCCGCATAGCGATCGCCTGCTCATCGTGAACATCGACGCGCATTTCGATTTGCGTATGGCCGCGCGCGCCAACTCCGGCACCCCGTTCCGCCAAATGGCCGAATGGTGCGCGGCGCAGGCGCGTGCCTTCTCATATCGCGTGCTCGGCATCAGCCGCTTCGGCAATACGCGCGCGCTCTTCGATCGCGCCGAGTCGTTGGGGGTGCAGTTCGTCACCGACGATATGCTGCAGGATGCGACCGGACTGCACGCGGCGCAGGCGGGGCTGACCACGGCGCTGGCGCAGTGCGACGGCGTGTATCTCACCATCTGTCTCGATGTGCTGCCGGGGCACGTGGCCCCCGGCGTATCCGCGCCCGCCTCGCTGGGCATACCGCTGCATATCGTGGAAGCGGTGGTCGATCAGGTGCTAGCGAGCGGCAAGTTGGTCGGCGCCGACATCGCCGAACTGAACCCCGCGCATGATGAGGCAGGGCGCACGGCACGCGCGGCCGCACGCCTCGTTACTCGGATGGCGCGGGGGTAATTCGGGGTAGCACGTGCGCGCGCGACTCAGCTGGCGGTGCCACTTACATGCCGCGCGAAATTGTCGAGGATCGCCTGCCACCCGTCGCGCTGCATCTCCACGGGATGTTCCGTTTCCGGCTCGAAACTCACGGTCACCGTGACGCCGTCGTGGTTGCTGGTGAAGGTCACCGACGCGAGCCGCTCGCCGAACCGGTACGCGATCAGTTCGTGCGGAACGATCGTGGTGTACTCGCCCTCGAAGTCGAAGCCGAAGGACCCGTCCTTCGCCTCCATGCGCGAGCTGAAGCGACCACCGGGCCGGAGGTCCACGGTCGCCGCCGTGGTGTGCCAGTCGGCCGATGCCGCGTTCCACTGCATGATGTCCGCCGGGGTCGTGTAGGCGCGCCAGACGTCGGCGAGTGGGGCGGTGATGGTGGTGGTGACGGTGATCATGCTCATCAGGAAAAGACTCCAGTGGCTATCGAGAGCGCGTCGCCAACCGTGCAATGCGCCGCGCCATCTGGTGTGGGACGCGCTCACGAAGCCCGAACACGTGAAGGAATCGGGGTAGCCACCGCCGCTATGTGGTTATCGGCAGTGACGAAGCGTCCACCCGGTCGAGAAATTTGGCCAGCGCCGCTGTCACCGCCTCCGGCTGTTCCACCGACGACGAGTGCCCGGCACCCGGAATGCGAACCAGCTCGGCGTTCGCGATGAGGTCGCGGATCCGTTCCGACTTGGCGGGTACGGTGGCCACATCTTCCTCCCCCACCAGCACCAATGTGGGGCATTGAATGTTGCCCAGTTCGTGGGCCACGCCGTCGCGCTCCACGACGCCGTTCACCGCCCGATAGATCGACTGCCGGTTCCCCGTCAGCTGCGCGCGCCAATGTGCGCGATCGGCCGCCTTGGCGGGGGCGGACAGGAACGTGCGCCCGAACATGATGGGCATGACGCGTCGCTCTACCCACCGGATCCCCAGCCAGCGCACAATCGCATTCATGAGCCGGTAGCGCGGCACGTTCTCCGCGGGCTCAGCGTCGGCGCTTGTGTCCAACAGCGCCAACGAACGCAGCAGCGCCGGGTGGCGTGCTGCGAGGCGCATACCCACGAATCCCCCCATCGAGAGCCCGACGAAGTGCGCCGGCGGCAGCGCCAGGGCACGGATAAGCGCAAGCGCATCCTCGGTGACCTGTTCGATGGTGATGACCCGCCCGCTCACGTCGGCGCTGCGCCCCTGCCCGCGGTGGTCCCAGCGGATGCAGCGGTAGTGCCCCTGCAGCGCCGCCACCTGCGCGTCGAACATGCGGCTGCTCATGAGCAGGCCGTGCGAGAAGAGGAGCGGCGGACCATCACCCCCCGAGTCCTCGACCCAGAGCACGGTGCCGTTCACGGTCAGGAGACCTGCGGTGGGCGGAGTCATCCTCACAAGCTGCATGCGGGTCCTGCCGGCCGGGAGGGGAGTCACGCGTTGGCCTCCTTGGGTTGACCGTGCGGTCATCCCGCCCCATCACCAGCAGCGTGCGTAGCGACCGCGGCGACGGCGTCACGAGGCATTACGACAACTCCCCCGCAAAGCGCCGCGCCATCAGCCGCCGGTGCAGCGCGGGGCAGGTGGCCCAGAGCCACGCACCGAAGGCCGGCAGCCACTCACGGGGCACCTCCGCCTTCCGCGCCACCAGCGCCGCCGCAATCCGTTCCGCCTGCCACTCGGCGCTGCGGATGCGCCCCACGGTGCTTCGGGCGTGCGGCGCCGCGCCGCCGTCGGCCCCCAGCGCATTCCGCTCGATGGGGGTGTCCAGGAAGCTGGGGTA
>NZ_JBIJAW010000169.1:0-7194 GCF_044345575.1 Gemmatimonas sp. | reverse complement strand
AGGGACCGTCCAGGTGGTGGTCGCGCCCGGCAATATCATGGTAACCCATGCCGTGTCCGTGCGCAGCCTCACCACCCACTGCCACGGGGCCGACTTGCCCTGTGGCGCCAGGCGGAGCTGCGTGGCACCCGCTGCCTGGACGACGCGAGGGGCCGGCGTGGGCGGCGGGGACGCCTTGAGCCATGGGGTCGCCGGTGGCAGCGCGGGCGACGCATACGGCCCGCTCACCAGCGTGTCGTTCATCCCCGCCTGATTCTTCAGGAACGAAGTCATGCTGAAGTGCACGTTCCCCGACGCGAGCGGCTGCAGACGGGTGAGCCGGATCTGCTCGACCAGATCGCTCACGGGAAACGCCGTGCGGCCGGCGCCACCGGCGAGCGACGAGTAGTTGCCCGGCCACAGATGCCGCTGCATGACGTTCTCCGAGGCCCACCAGTCGAGCAGCACCGGATACGCCTGCCCCACCTTGGTCGTGGGCCAGTAAAGCTGTGGGGTGAAGTAGTCCACCCACCCTTCACGCAGCCATTTGCGCGCGTCGGCATAGAGCTTCTCGTAGGCATCGAAACCGCGCACGGACGCCGGATACCCTGGACGCCAGATACCGAAGGGGCTGATGCCGAAGCGCACCCACGGCTTCGTCTTGTGAATGGCCTCGTCGAGTTCACGCACGAGCGTGTTCACATTCTCGCGGCGCCATTCGTCACGTGACAGATCGCCGCCTTTCGCCGTGTACTTCTTCCAGCTCGTGGCGTCGGGAAACGGCATCGCACGACCGCGGCGGTCGTTCTCGGGATACGGATAGAAATAGTCATCGAGGTGCACGCCATCCACGTCGTAGCGCTTCACCACGTCCACCACCACGCGCACCGTGCGCGCGCGCACGGCCGCCTCGCCCGGATCCATCCACCAATAATTGCCGTACCGCTTCACCAGCGTGGGATTCGTACGGCGGATGTGCGTCTTCGCGGCTGGCGACTTCCCGCGGGTGAAGCCCGCACGATACGGGTTGAACCACGCATGCAGCTCCATGCCTCGCGCATGCGCTTCGTCGATGGCGAACTGCAGCGGATCCCACGCCGGCTCGGGGGCCCGCCCCTGTGTGCCGGTGAGGAATTCCGACCACGGTTCGAGGCTCGACTTGTACAGCGCATCGGCGGCCGGTCGCACCTGAAAGATTACCGCGTTGAGCTTGAGTGCCTGCGCGCGGTCGAACAACGCGCGCAACTCGGCCTGCTGCTCGCTCGGCGACAGCGTGCGCTTCGAGGGCCAGTCCATGTTGCCCACCGTCGCCACCCACACGCCGCGGAATTCGCGCAGCAGCGCCGGTGCGTCCGCCGTGGCCACCGGCGGCGCCACGGGGGTCGGTGCGGGCCGAGGCGCTGGGCGACGCGGAGCGGATCCGGACGCGGCGGATGACGACGACGGCGCACGCGATGACGGCGTACTCGACGATGTGCTGGACGCGTCGGCTGCGGATGGCACGGGCGCCGACGACGGTCCCGTCGATGGACGTCCGCCACCGCACGACGTCACCCCTGCCAGCATCAACACGGCCACACTCCGTGCACGCATCGCCGAACGCTTCACGCGGTCACGATCTCGCGGTGGCCGGTGCCATCGCTCGAGGTCAGCTCCGCCTGCATGGCCGCGAGGACCACGCCGGCTCGTCGCGCCGCTTCGGCGATGCGCGGACCATCCTGAATGAACGAGATGCGGAAGAACCCTTCACCGCCGGCACCGAAGCCGGAACCCGGCATCGCGATCACCCCCTGCTCCTCGCGCAGGCGATCGCAGAACGCGGCACTCGGGATCCCCTCGGGGAGCGGAATCCAGAGGTACATGGTGGCCCGCGGCGATTCACAGGGGAATCCGTTGTCGCGGAACGCCTGCACCGATGCATCTCGCCGCGCCGCGAACACCGCGAGATTCTGCGGCACGAACTCGGCCCAGCTTTCGATGGCGGCCACGCCGGCCGCCTGAATGCCCATGTACTGCCCCGTATCGGTGAACGACTTCACCTTGGTGAGCGCTCCGGCGATCTCCGGCTTCGCCACCGCCCACCCACACCGCCACCCCGTCATGTTGTACGTCTTCGACAACGAATGGAACTCGATGGCCACCTCGCGCGCACCGTCGATCTCGAAGATGCTCGGCGGCACGTAGCCGTCGAAGCCCATCTCCGAATACGCGTTGTCGTACACCAGGAGGATGTCGTGATCGCGGCACACCTGCACCACGCGTTCGAGATAGTCGCGCGGCGCGATGGCGGCCGTGGGGTTGTTGGGATAGTTGAGATACAGCACGCGCGTGCGCGCCAGCACGTCGTCGGGAATCTCATCGAGATCCACGAGGAAATTCGTGCGCGGCCGCAGCGCATACACGTACGGCGTCGCATCACTCATCAGCGTGCCGCCCAGATACGCCTGATAGGCAGGGTCGGGGATGATGGCGACATCGCCCGCGCCGAGATACGCGAACGCGACGTGCGCCAGCCCTTCCTTGCTGCCCAGGAGCGGGACGATCTCCGTCATGGGATCGACGCGCTGGCCGAAGCGCGTCTGCATCCAGCCGCTGATGGCTTCGCGGAAGGGCACGTAGCCCATACCGAATCCATACCGCTGCATGGCCGGCACTTCGGCCGCGGCCTGCAGCGCCGCCACAGCCTTGGGCGGCGGCGGCAGATCGGCATCACCGGCGCCAAGATCGATCACGTCCACGCCGGCGGCGATGAGCGCCTTCTTACGGGCCGGGATATGGGCGAGCGGGTACACCGGAAACGCCGAGAAGCGAGGCGAAAAACGGGGCATGGTGTGCGTGGGGCGAAAGAACGACGGCCGCCTCGGGGACGGCCGTCACGGATACATCAGGACGTCGGCGGACTGAACTGCGCGTGCTGCTGTTCGATCCAGCTCAAGTGATACTTCGGGTCTTCGATGACCGTGGCCGCCTTGGCGACCTTGAGCGGCCGGAAGCTGTCCATCATGACCGCAAGTTCGTTGGTGTACTTGGCGCCGATGCTCGCCTCAGCGCGCCCCGGGTGCGGGCCGTGCGGCAAGCCATCGGGGTGATGCGTGATGGAGCCGTACTCGATTCCCTTGCGGCTCATGAACTCACTCGACGCATAGAACAGCACCTCGTCGGAGTCCACGTTGCTGTGGTTGTACGGCGCCGGCACCGCCTGCGGATCGAAGTCGTACGGACGCGGGCAGAAGCTGCAGATCACGAAGCCATCGCCCTGGAACGTCTGGTGCACCGGCGGCGGCTGGTGAATGCGCCCCACGATGGGCTCGAAGTCGTGGATGTTGAAGATCCACGGATAGAAGTACCCGTCCCATCCCACCACGTCGAACGGGTGGTGATCGAGGATCAGCTCGTTCAGCGCATCGTACTGCTTCACGAGAATCGGGAAGTCGCCCTTCTCATCACGCGGCTCGAGCAGCATGGGACGACGGATGTCGCGCTCGCTGTACGGTGCGCCTTCGAGCAGCTGCCCGAACTTGTTGCGATACCGGCTCGGAAACCGCACGTGCCCGCGGCTCTCCATCACGAGGAACTTGGTGGGCCCCGTGCTCGTATCGAGACGCCAGCGGTGCGTGATGTTGCGATGAATCACCACGTAATCGCCGGGCTTGTACGGCAGCTCGCCGAACACCGACTCGAGAACGCCGTGCCCTTCCACCACGTACACCACCTCATCCGCCTGCGAGTTGCGGTAGAAGTGGGAGTCGGTCACATCAGGCTCCACATATAGCATGCCGATGTCGCTGTTGAAGAGCAGCGGCAACCGGTCGAGCGTGGGGGAGCCCCCATTCTTGACACGCGACGTGAGGAAGTGGCGGTGACGCAACGACGTATCCGTGTCCTCTTCCCAGCGCAGGTCGCACACCTTGCGGGCGGACTTGACCGTGGTGGGCGGATGCGTGTGATACAGCAGCGACGACGTACCGACGAAGCCCTCGTGTCCCATGAGTTCTTCGGCGTACAGCCCGCCATCGGGGCGGCGGAACACGGTGTGCCGCTTGCGCGGAATAGTGCCGAGCTGGTGGTAGATGGGCATACTGGCCTCAGAGGTTCCCGCGCAGTTCCTGCTCGCGCTCGATGCTTTCGAACAGCGCCTTGAAGTTGCCCTTGCCGAAGCTCGTGGCGCCCTTGCGCTGGATGATCTCGTAGAAAAGCGTGGGCCGGTCTTCCACCGGCTTCGTGAAGATCTGCAGCAGGTAGCCGTCGGGATCGCGATCGACGAGAATGCCAAGCTTCGCCAGCTCTTCCACGGGCTCGTCGATCGTGCCCACACGCGCCTGCAGCTCGTCGTAGTACGACGTGGGCACGCTGAGGAATTCCACCCCGCGGTCGCGCAACGCCTTCACCGTGGTGAGAATGTCGTCGGTCGCGAGCGCGAGGTGCTGGGCACCGGGACCGCGATAGAAATCGAGATACTCCTCGATCTGCGACTTCTTTTTCCCCGAGGCGGGCTCGTTGATGGGGAACTTGATCTTGTCGTTCCCGTTGGCCATCACCTTCGACATGAGCGACGAATACTCGGTGCTGATGTCGCTGTCGTCGAAGGTGATGAGGTTGCGGAAGCCGAGCACGTCGGCGTAGTACGCCACCCAGTGGTTCATCTTCCCGAGCTCGACGTTGCCCACGCAATGGTCGACGAACTTGAGCCCCACGTCCGCCGGCTGGTAGTGCGGCGTCACCGGCTTGAAGCCCGGCAGGAACACCCCGCGGTAGTTGCGGCGCTCGACGATCGAGTGGATGGTGTCGCCGTACGTGCCGATGGCCGCAATGACCACGTCGCCGTGCTCGTCACTGAACACCTGCGGCGCCTGCACCGGAATCGCGCCGCGCGCGATGGCGGTTTCGTACGCGAGCCGCGCATCGTCCACCCACAGCGCGTAGTCCTTCACCCCGTCGCCGTGCTTGTGCACATGCTCGGCGATCGGCGACTCGGGCGCGAGCGGCGTGGTGAGCACCAGGCGGATCTTCCCCTGCTGCATGAGGTAGCTGGCGCGGTCACGCACCCCCGTTTCGGGGCCGCGATAGGCCACCAGCGAATACCCGAAGGCGGCGCGATAGTAGTGACTCGCCTGCTTGGCGTTCCCGACATAGAACTCGACGTAGTCGGTGCCGTTGATGGGGAAGGCGTCCTGCTCGATGCCCGTTTCCGGGAGGGTCAGCGTGGCCATGCGTATACCTGAAATGGGGATGTGATCGTGGACAGACACGGACACGCGTGCACCGGCGGCACGATGGCCGGGCGGCGTCACGCGGGGTGCGGCAACGTCACATTGCTCAGATATGCGACCGGGGCAGCGCACCAATCCAGGCGCGCTGTCGCTGATCCTCGGCAGGCTGGGTCAGGAACATGGAGGGAAAGCTAGCGGGCGGATTCCAGCTTCGCACGATGCCGCGAGCGCGGTTCTGCCGCGTCGCCACCGGGGATACCCCCGAGCTGCATCTCAGTGCCGGAGCGCCGGCAGATCCCGGAACAGGTCGAGTGCGGCAGGATTGGCGAGCGCATCGACGTTCTTCACGGGCCGGCCGTGGATCACCTCGCGCACGGCGAGTTCGGTGATCTTGCCGCTGATCGTGCGCGGAATGTCACTCACGGCCACGATGACGCGGGGCACATGATGCGGACTCGTGTGCTCCCGAATCCGGGTGCGAATGGCGGCCTGCAGCGTGTCGGTGAGGGCGACGCCGTCACGCAGGCGTACGAAGAGCACGACGCGCGAATCGGTCCCGGCGGCCTCGCCGATCGTCTGCTCCACCACCAGTGACTCCACGACCTCCGGGATCTGCTCCACCTGGCGGTAGATCTCGGCGGTGCCAATGCGCACCCCGCCCGGATTGAGCGTCGCATCGCTCCGCCCATGAATCACCAGCCCGTCATGGGCCGTGATCTCCGCCCAGTCGCCGTGGCGCCAGACGCCGGAGATCTGCTCGAAGTAGGCCGCGCGATACAGGGCGCCGGTCGGATCGTTCCAGAACGCCACCGGCATGCTCGGAAACGGACGCGTACACACGAGCTCTCCCGGCGCCTCCCGAACCGGCCGACCACTGTCGTCGTACACGTCTACGGCCATGCCGAGACCGCGCATCTGCAACTCGCCGCGATACACCGCCCCCGTGGGATCGCCGAGGGCGAAGCAGCTCACGATATCGGTGCCACCGCTGATGCTCGACAGCCGCACCCGCTCGCCGATGGCGCGCTGCGCGTAGTCGTAGCTGTGCGAGGCCAGCGGACTGCCCGTACTGAGCACGGCGCGCAGCGCCGACAGGTCGGCCAGCTCGCGAGGGACAAGCCCCTCTTTCTCGCACATGGCGAGATACTTCGCGCTCGTGCCGAACACCGACACGCGCTCGGTGCTGGCCATGCGCCAGAGCACCGTGGGATCGGGCGCGAGGGGCGCGCCGTCGTAGAGCACCACGGTGGCCCCCACGGCCAGACCGCTCACGAGCCAGTTCCACATCATCCACCCGCAGGTGGTGAAGTAGAAGAGCACGTCGCGCTCACGCAGGTCCGTATGGAGCGCGAGTTCCTTCCAGTGCTGCAACAGCGTCCCGCCGGCCCCGTGCACCATGCACTTCGGCAGGCCGGTCGTCCCGCTCGAATACAGGATGTACAGCGGATGATCAAAGGGGAGCCGCGTGAACCGCGGCGTATCGTGCGCGACGAACGCGTCGAGTACGTCGGGCCACGACGTGGCGTGTGGCAGGTCACCGAGGTCGGTTGACGCACTCGCGTACGGCACGACCCACACCGCTTCGAGACTCGGAATGGCGCCGACGATCTCGCGTAGCCGCGGCATGCAGTCGATACGCTTGCCGGCGTACCAATAGCCGTCGGCGGCGATCAGGACCTTGGGCGCGATCTGTCCGAACCGGTCGAGCACGCCCTTCGTGCCGAAATCGGGCGAGCAGCTCGACCATACGGCGCCGATCGACGCGGCCGCGAGCATCACGATCACCGTCTCCGGCAGATTGGGCATCCACCCCACCACCCGGTCACCAACGCCGACGCCCTGCGCACGCAGCGCCGCCGCGCACTGCGCCACGCGCCGGGCCAGTTCGGCGAAGCTCAGGCGCTGCTGCGCCCCGTGTTCGTTCCACGACACGAGGGCCGCCCCGTCATCGCGACGGCGCAGCAGATGCTCGGCGAAGTTGAGGCGCGTGCCCACAAACCAGCGC
>NZ_JBIJAW010000168.1:0-7268 GCF_044345575.1 Gemmatimonas sp. | reverse complement strand
TCGGCGTTGGTGACCAGCCGGGCCGGGAAGGCACTGCCGGTGCCGGTCACCGCGACGCCGCGCAACGTGGAGAAACTCGTCATGCGGGCACGTTAATGCCGGTGGGAAGGGTCCCTCGGGCCGCCGCAGCCCCCTAACTTCCCGCCATGACCTCGGTGCGCACCACGAAGGAATGGCTCGTTGTCGGCACACCGCCGGCGCGGAAACCCCGATCGCTGTGGGTGCGCGTCCTCGTGGGGCTCACCTCGACCACCGCGCTGCTGGGGACGGCCGCGCTGGTGGCCGCCGCGGCCATCGTCCCGCCCATCGGCGCACGCAGAGTAGCGCGCGATGCCGCGCTCAACGAAGTCTCGGCCATGATGCAACCCGGCGAGCGCGTGGTCTCGCAGGCATTCGCATCCCAACGACGCTGGACCGACATGTGGCGCGAGTCGTTCGGCGTCGTGGTGGCCACCGACCGGCGTCTCCTGTACGTGGGGGCGCCACCCACACCGTTGCTGCGTCCGCGTGACGATGGACCGCTGGAGCTGCTGGTGGAGAGCTACCCGTACGACGCCGCCTTTACGCTGGAACCGCGCACCCTGTTGTGGGGGCGCCAACGCGGGCTCGTGTTGCGAACGCCGGGTATGGCCGTGGACTTCCTGGTGGACGACGAGGCGTGGAACGAGGCCCGACGCGTGGCCGAGGCGAGTGCAGCGGCGCGCGGTGTCGCGACACGCGAGCTCGAGCAGGTGGACCAGCGCGTGCGCGAGGCGCCGCGCCGTGCCGAAGAGTACGTGCCGTACGTTGTGCGCCGGGGCGAAACGCTGACGGGGCTGGCGCGACGATTTCGCACCAGCCCCGACGTACTGCGTCAATTGAATCGGCTCGAGCAGGATGAACTGAAAGTGGGGCAGCAGCTGCGTGTCCCGAAGGTCGTCGCCGCCGATTCCCTGCCCTGATCGACCGTCCGTTACTGGCCGAGGACGATCGCGAACACGAGCGGCGCCACGATGCTGGCGTCCGACTCGATGATGAACTTCGGCGTATCGATGGCCAGCTTGCCCCACGTGATCTTCTCGTTAGGCACCGCGCCCGAGTACGAACCGTACGACGTGGTCGAATCGCTGATCTGGCAGAAGTAGCCCCACAGCGGCACTTCGGTGCGCCCGAGATCCTGATGCAGCATGGGCACGACACAGATCGGGAAGTCACCCGCGATACCACCGCCGATCTGGAAGAATCCAATCGACGTGTTCTTGGTCATCTGCGTGTACAGATCGGCGAGATACATCATGTACTCGATGCCGCTCTTCACGGTGTGGACATTCTTGATGTCCCCTTCCATGCAGTGGCCCGCGTAGATGTTGCCGTTGGTGCTGTCTTCCCAGCCCGGCACGATGATCGGGATGTTCTTCTCGGCCGCGGCCACCATCCACGAGTCCTTCGGGTCGATCTGGTAGAACTCCTTGAGCTTCCCGCTGTTCAGGATGCGGTACATGAACTCGTGCGGGAAGTAGCGCTCGCCCGCGCGGTCGGCCGCCTGCCACTCCTCGAGCACGGCCTTCTCGATGCGGCGAATCGCTTCCGCTTCGGGGATGCACGTGTCGGTCACGCGATTGAAATGCTGGTCGAGCAACTTCTGCTCGTCTTCAGGCGTGAGATCGCGGTAGTTGGGGACGCGCGCGTAGTGATCGTGCGCGACGAGGTTGTAGATGTCCTCTTCGAGATTCGCGCCCGTGCACGTGATCATGTGCACCTTGTCCTGACGGATCATCTCGGCGAGCGAGATCCCCAGCTCGGCGGTGCTCATCGCCCCCGCGAGCGTCACCATCATCTTGCCGCCCTTATCGAGGTGGCTGATGTAGGCGTCGGCCGCATCGATCAGCGCCGCGGCGTTGAAGTGACGGTAGTTGTGACGCAGAAACGCCGTAACCGGCGCAGAAGTGGACGAAGCCATGGTTTGATCGGGAATGTCGGTCAGGCCCACGCGCCCCCACCGCCCCCACGGGTCGGTCCGGCGCAGCCAAGCAATCTAACCGTTTCGGGATCGTCAGTCGCGACGACGCAGCGCGAGCCACAGGCCGGCGCCTCCGAGCAACACGGCAATCGTGCCGGCGCCATTGAGTGCTGCTCCCACGGCGGCGGCCACCAGCAGGATCGCGGGGAACGCGGCGCTCGCCCCGTTGGGGCGCGGGGCACGCGCGCCGTCGGTGGCCTCACCCGCGGCCGCGGCCGCTCCCCAACCGATCCCGGAGAGTTCGCCGACGAACGGGTCGTCGCGCCGTATGTCCACCGAGGGAATGAACACGGCCCCAACGGGAAGACCGGGCGGGACGACAACACTCCCACCCATGACTTCCTGCCGGCGCTCGAGCGCCCGCGTGGCCGAGGTTTCCGCGAGCAGGGACAGCCCAAGACGGATCGGGACGAGCGGCCCAAGCTCCGTCTCGTCCGGAAAGAGCGCCCCGACCGCCCCCTCGGTCTCCAGCCGACGCGTATTGCCGTCCGCCCCTTCCACGAGCACGGCCAGCACGCGACGTACCTCCGGCGGCACTGATGGACCGAGCCGGCGCAGGAGGCGCTCGGCATCAGCGGTGCTGCGCGCCGTGTCGACGGCGGTGGAGTCACGCAACACGGGCAGCAGCTGCGTCATGAGCGAGGAGAGTGGCGAGGCCTCGATACCCGGGATCGCGGCCCCGACGCCCTCGGGGCGCACCGCGAGCAGCAGCGCGGCCAGGACCTGCCTGGCCGCGTGCGCTTCCCCAGGCGTACAGGCCGCGGCCAGCGTCCCACCGGCCGAGCAGGCACGCAGTAGCGTGCGGGCCGCATTCATGAGCGTATCGTCGGGGAGGGTGCGCAGAGCGCCGCCGAGCTCGCGGAAGGCCGTGGCGACGAGGTCCCCGCTTTCCGTGTGCGGCGTGCCGCTGATGACGGCCTCCACCAACTCATCGCCGGACTCCGGCATCGGCGCTGCCGTAGGCGCCGCGACGGGCTCTTCCACTGGCTCCGCCACCGGCTCTGCCACCGGCTTTGCCACCGGCTCCGCGATCAGTGGCAGGACCGGCGGCCCCGGCGGCTTCGCGGTCGACGCCACCTCCGTCATGTCGTCGTCGATCAATACGACGCGTGCGGCAGTGCGGGTACGGTCGGTCGAGGCGGTTCGCACCGTCGCCCTTGCCCACGCGAGCGCCGGATGGTCCGGGGCGGTATAGGCGATCTGCTGAAGCAGGTCAGCCGCATCGTCGGCATGTCCCTGTCGCGCCAGCACCACGGCCTGCTGTGCCAGCAGTACCGGATCGTCTGGTGCGGCATCCAGGGCGGGATACAACGCCGCTCGTGCCCCCGAGAGGTCACCCACGAGCGCCCGTGCGACCGACTGGACCAGCCGCAGGGCGAGCGACTGGGGCTGCATCTCGAGCCCCTCGCCCGCGACGGTGTCTCCCTCTTGGGGATGTCCCAGCACCGTGAGCGCGCCGGCCCGCAGATACCACCCTTCTTCACTGCCTTCGGCCCGCCCCCACACCGCATCGAGCGACGCGAGCGATTCGGCCGGCTGGCGCTGGAGCAGATGGCGCCTGGCCGTTTCGAGCCCCATTTCCATGGCGACCGGCGTCGCCGCTTCGCGCGACTCGAGGAGATCGGGCGCGAAGAGGAGATCCTCGAGCGCGACCCCACTGCGTCCGAGTGGCGAGGCAGTCGGCGTACGCGGTCCCACCCGTTCCACCGGTACCACCGCGCGCGACGGCGCCGCCGGCCGCACAGGTGCGGACGGCGGAATCGGGACGCCACCAGCGCCGCCCGGTCCCGTTATGTCAGGGGGCATACCGAAGGTATCGGCTTACACCTGCGCTTACACCAGCGCTTCGACCAGCGCTTCCTCGTCGTCCACCCGGACGTAGCGGTCGAGTCCGTCCACCCACCGATACGCACCACCGTGGGCATCGAGCGCCAACGGGCGTCTCGTGGCGCTGTGTTCGTACAGGCGCAATTCACCCACATCGACTGGCCCGGGCACGAAGCCGATGAACCAGAAGGCCCCGGAGGCCTCGATGGCGGCGACGCCGAACACACTCGCCAGCGCCCGCTGAAGCGGGTACCAGTCGGGCGGTCGATACGGAGGGAAGATATCGTCGGACATGGGCATGATATTCTCCCGCTGGACGCCCTGTCCCGACCTCCGTCACGAATCGTCACGCCGTTGGCCGCGGTCGTTCGATCGTAACGGGTGTGGCCCCCAAATCCGATCGCACCAGACAGCGGGACACGAAGGCCGCAGCGAGCGCCAGCGATTCGCGCGCCTCAGGAAGCACGGCCGGGAAGAACTGCCACACGTGTGGCACCCGGGGCCACCACTGGCTTTCCACGAGGACGCCAGCGTCACGCGCCCGCTGCGCCACCCGCATCGCGTCATCGCGCAGCACCTCGTCGAGACTCGCATGCACGAGGAGTGGCGGGAAGCCTGCGAACTCTCCGTAGAGCGGCGACACCAGCGGGTCGTAGGGATCGGCGCTGCCAAGATAGAAGCACGTGGCGCGGCGGATGGTGTCGCCGGCGAACATCGAACAGCGGTCGCTGTTCTCGTCGAGCGAGGCCCCGGTTGCGGCTAGATCGGCCCATGGGCTGAAGGTCACCACGCCGGCCGGCAAGGGGACACCATCGGCCTTCAACCGATGCACGAGCGCCAGCGCCAGCCCGCCTCCCGCCGAATCCCCCGCCACGATCAACCGCGATGGGGACACACCGCGCGCCTCGAGGAGAAACCGATAAGCCGCCAACGCATCGTCGAGCGCGGCCGGGAACGGGTGCTCGGGTGCCAGTCGATACTGCGGCACCCACGCTTCCCCACGGATGCGCTGCACCAGCGAGCCCACGAGCGACCGATGCGTTGCCGGGCTGCACCCGATGTACCCGCCGCCGTGGAGGTACAGGACCGTCGGGGCCGCATCGCCAGCCTCGGGACACCCGGCCCACTCGCCTCCCGGCCACGTGCCTTCGGGGGGACGCACACCGAAGCGCGCCCCCGTGCTGCTCGCCAACAACCAGCGCACACTTTGCGGCTGGCCCATCTTGGCCCGGATCCACTGCGGATCGATGGGGCGCAGCGCATACGGACGCATGCGCGCCGCCACCAGCCAGTGCACGAGGTGCGCCCGCCAACTGGCTCGGGTGGCCATCAGACGCCGACCTGCTTCTCCACGCGATCGCGATAGTGGCGGCTCAGGCGCAGGCGCGTTCCATCCTCGAGAATCACGACATAGTCACCCGAGAACCACTGCTGCATCTCCCGCACTCGATTGAGGTTCACGATCGTGGAGCGATGAATGCGCGCGAAGAGGCGCGGGTCGAGCGTTTCCTCGAGATGAGAAATCCGCTCGCGAATCGTGTGGGCCGTCTTGCCGACATGCAGTCGCACGTAGTTGCGGTCGGCCTCGATCCAATCGATCTCGGTGGTCTTCACGAAGAACATGCGCCCATCCTGCTTCACCAGAATGCGGCTGGCGTAGCGACCGTTCGCGCCGGCCGCGGCGACTGGTGCGCTCGGGGCCGCGGCACCGGCAAGCGACGCGAGCGCCGTGGCGCCATCGCGCGCCTCGGACACCCCACCATCGGCCAGACGACGCACCGTTTCCAGCAACTCACCGAGCCGCTCCGCCGCCACCGCATTCGCACGCTGCTTGCGCGCCTTGTCGAACGCGGCGCGGAAGCGCTCGCCGTCCACCGGCTTGAGCACGTAGTCCACGGCGTGCACATCGAAAGCCCGCTGCGCATGCTCGTCGTACGCCGTCACGAAGAGCACCATGGGAACCGGACCGCCCTCGATTTCGCGCAGCACGCCGAAACCGTCGAGTCCGGGCATCTGCACATCGAGACAGACGAGGTCAGGCTGCCGTTCACGAATCATCGTGACCGCCTCTGTGCCGGACTCCGCCTCGCCCACGATCTCCACGTCGGTCTCGTTCTGCAGCAAGCGGCGTACACGCTGGCGCGCCAGCGCCTCGTCATCCACGATCAGAACTCGCACTCGTGACTCTCCCCTCCAGTTGACGGATCGACACCCGCCGATGGGTCACGTCGGGAGGTACGACGTAACGACGAGGCGTCGATGAGACTGTCCCCAATAGCAGCGGCCACGCGCCGATTTTCCAGTTCGCGCCCCGTGCAATCCCGGGCGCGCCGGTGCATCATGGCATACCGCACACCCCAGATAAACCCCAAATGACCATGCATTGTTGCATGGTGGCCCCGTCACACAGCACCGGCGATTCGTCTCACCCATGTCCACTTCGTCACAGCCACTGACCATCGCCGACGAAGGCGCCCGCCTGCGCCGCCTCACACGCATCCTCTTCGCGATCGTCTGGGTCATCCCCTCCGGCCTCGCGGCGCTGCAGTTGACCGTGGTCGGCGACGCCTCAGGGACGCACTACGGCATTGGCACGTCGCTCCTCTGGCAGGGATCCGCGTGGATGCTATGGGGACTCTGGTCGCAGCTCCTGCTTACCCTCATCGACCGGGTGAAGCTCGACACCGCGCGAGCACTGCCGTGGCTGTCGGTACATATCGGCATGACCGTCGTGATCAGCGCCGCCAACGTGCTCGCCATTGCGTGGCTTGATCACGTCTTCGGCGCGGTGGGCCAGGTCACCAGCTATGCCTTCGCCCTGCGCGTCGTGCTGGTGAACCATCTCGACATTCAGGTCGTGCTCTACTGGGCGGTGCTCGGCGTCGCCTACATGGTCGAATTCGTCCGCCGCTATCGCGAGCGCGACCGCGCGGCCGCCGAACTCGAACAGAAGCTCGCCCGCACGCAGCTCGAGGCGCTGCGCATGCAGCTCAATCCACACTTCCTGTTCAACGCCCTCAACTCGGTCGCCGAGCTGATGGAGATGGACGTCAAGGAAGCGCAGCGGACCCTCATTCGTGTGAGCGACTTGCTGCGCCTGTCGCTCCGCTCGGCAGGGCAGTCGCTCATCCCGGTATGGCAGGAGATCGAGCTCGTGGAGCTCTACCTGCAGATTGCGCGTGTGCGCTACGGCAGCGGCCTCGAGGTGGACATCGATGTCGATCCCAATGCCGTCGATCTCATGGTCCCCAGTTTTCTGCTGCAGCCGCTCGTGGAGAACGCGCTCAAGCACGGCCTCGCCCCCGGCCACACCGATCAGTCGATCGCGGTGCGGCTGGCTCGTGTGGGGGGCAGCCTCGAAATCGTGGTGGAGGACAACGGCAAGGGACTCGACGGCCTGCTCACCACGAGTGGCCGATTCCTCGCCGCCGTCCCGTCCGTG
>NZ_JBIJAW010000015.1:0-22880 GCF_044345575.1 Gemmatimonas sp. | reverse complement strand
CCTCCAGGTGGTGTACTTCACGTTGTCGTTGTACGGCTGGTGGCATTGGTGGCGCGGTGGACCGCAACACGAGGCGGTGGTGGTCACGCGTACGCCGCGCCGGCATGCCGTCGTGCTTGGCGGAATCATCGCCGTGACCTGGGTGACACTCGCCGTGATTACGTCGCGCATCCCCGGTGTGGCGCTGCCGTGGCTCGATTCGCTGCTGGTAGCCATCAGTCTCGTGGCCCAGTGGATGATGACACGCAAGCTGCTCGAGAACTGGCTGCTGTGGATTGCCGTGGACGTGGTGTACATCGGGCTGTTCATCAATCGGGGCCTGCCGCTGACCGCCGTGCTGTATACCGTCTTCCTCGGGCTCGCCACGCTCGGCTTCTTCCAGTGGCGCAAGTCGGAAGCACAGCACGTCACGACCACGTGACGGCAGGCGTGAAGCGACTGGTGGTGACCGGCTCCGAGTGCACAGGTAAAACCACCCTCGCAGCCGCCCTGGGTGCTCACTACGATGTGCCCGTCGCCCCGGAGTTCGTCCGGGAGTATGCCATGGCCAAAGCCGGCCCCATCGACATCCTCGATCACTGGCCGATTACCCGCGGCCAGGCGCGCCTGCAGGATGAGGCCGTGTCGCGCGCACGGTGTGCCAGGCGTCCCCTCGTGATTTTCGACACCGACCTGCTCAGTACGGTCGTGTACGCGTGGCACTACACCGGCCAGTGCGAGGCGGGGATCGAGGCGATGGCGCGGGCACGCGTGGCCGACCACTATCTCCTGCTCGACATCGACGTGCCCTGGGTCGCCGACGGCGTACGCGACCGCGGCGATCGTCGCGAGGCCATTCATCTGCTGTTCCGCGAGACGCTGGAGCGTTTCGGGGCACCATACACGCTCATCCGCGGTTCGTGGGATGAACGTTTCGCCGCCGCCATCGCCACGGTGGATGGGCTGCTGCATCAAACCTGACCCACTTCACATGTCCAATACACCGCAGACCTACGCCAATCACGCGAAGTTCACGCCGCTCTACCATTTCTTCACGAGCCCGCTGGCGCTGATTTTCCTCGTCTGGAGCATCACCCGCTTCTTCAAGGTGCCCTCGTACGACACCGGCTACATGCTGGTGGGGGCGTTGGCGATGTTCGGCGTGGTATCGGTATCGCGCCTGTCGCCGCTGCGCGCACAGGACCGCATCATCCGCCTCGAGGAGCAGCTGCGCTATCAGCGCCTGCTGCCAGCGGCGTTGGCCGAGCAGGCGATGGCTGCGTTCTCACCGCGTCACTACATCGCGCTGCGCTTCGCGAACGATGCCGAACTCGCCGGCCTCGTGGAGAAGGTCATCGCCAACCCCGCGATGAAGGGGAAGGAGATCAAGCAGCAGATCAGAACCTGGCGCGCCGACTACTTCCGGCTCTGAGCCTTCGGCGCCACGCTGGCCAGCAGTTCCACCGGGAGCCCGCCGTTCGCCGTGCGCAACGCGGGCTCCAGCTGTATCCGCAGCTGTCCCGCCAACGCCCGGTCGGGCGGCACGAGCATCCCCAGGCGCCATCCGCGCCCGCCTGCGCGCAGCACATCGCCCAGTCGCGCATACAATCCGCGCAGGTCGGCGCCGCCGCTCACCCGCTGCCCATAGGGCGGGTTGGTCAACAGCACCCCGCGGTCGCCGACCGACGCGAGATCGGTATCCGACAACGCGCCTTGCTCGATAACCAGATCGTCGAGTACACCGGCACGTATCGCGTTCGCGCGTGCGGCCTCGATCGCACCAGCGTCACGGTCGCGCAGCACGATCGGCACGCCCGCACTGGGCTTCACGCGATCGCGAGCCGCGGCGCGCTCCTCCGCGTAGGCCACGCTCGGCGCATCGGGCCACTGCTCCATCGCGAAGCTGCGTGACAGTCCCGGCGCGATGTCGCGCGCGCGCAGTGCCGCCTCGATCCCGATCGTGCCCGAGCCGCAAAACGGATCGACCAGCGGCACGTCCCCGTTCCACGGGAGCGCAGCCAACATACCGGCCGCTAGCGTTTCGCGCAGTGGCGCTTTGGCCACCGCCAGCCGCCAGCCGCGACGGTGCAGCAACGCGCCGGAACTGTCGGCACTGATGGTGCAGCGATCGTGATCGAAGCGCACCACGATCAGCTGCGTGGGACCGTCGCTCTCATCGTCATCCTCGTCGTCGCGCGCGCGCCCCACCACCTGCGCGCCCGTCACCGCGCCCACGATACCGCGCGCAATGCGCTCGGCCACGGCATCGGAGTGATAGAGCCGCGATTTCTTGCACGTGACACGCAACCGCACCGAGGCCCCCGGATGCACCACGCGCGCCCACGGCACCTTCGTGGCCGCCTTCTCCAGCGTGGCAAAGTCGCGCGCCTCGAAGCTCGCCAGGCGCACGATCACGCGGCTCGCGCAGCGGGACCCGCAGTTCAGACGAAAAAGCTCCGGCAACGTGAGCGCGAGCGACACTCCCGCTGCACTCACCTCGCCAATGGGCAGTGCCAACGCGTCGCACTCGGCGGCGACCAGCGGTGCAAAGCCGGGGGCGCACACGGCGAACGCCTCCACACGCTCGGGCCACGGCGTGGAGCCCGAGCTGGTTGCCGCCTTGCCCACAGGCGTCGGCGCCGGCTTGGCCGGCGTCTTCGAGGCGCGAGCGGGGCGCGCCGCCCCGCCCTTACGCGGGGTCGCCACTCATCACGCGTCGGCGCAAGGAGCTGGTCGTACCACGCGACCCGCGGGCGACGAGGAGCTGCCAGTACTCCTCCGCATCGAGCGGCGGCGCGAACAGATAGCCCTGCCCCAGCTCACACCCGAGCTTGAGCAGCGCCCCCCGCTGCGCCTCCGTTTCGATGCCTTCCGCCACGGCGTTCATCCGTAGCGTTTCGCCGAGCGCCACAATGGCCTGAGCCAACACCGGTCCTTCGCCTCCCTGATCGATGACCTCCACGAACGCCTTGTCGATCTTCAGGATGTCGATCGGGTAGCGCTGGAGATAGCTCAGGGAAGAATAACCGGTTCCGAAGTCGTCGATGGCCAGGGCCACGCCAAGCCCCTGTAGCGCCAAGAGACGCTCCATGGAGAGCTCGGTGTTGTGCATCAGCATGCTCTCGGTGATTTCCAGTACGAGTTGCGCCGGATCGAGCCCCGAGTCGTCCAAGGCCTGGCGCACGTCGTCCACGATCTGGGCATCCTGGAGCTGGCGGCCCGAGAGGTTCACGGTAATGCGGCACGCGAACCCGCGATCGCGCGTCCATCGCTGCGCCTCGCGACAGGCGCGACGGAGCACCCAGCGGCCGATGGGAACGATGAGCCCTGTCTCCTCGGCGATCGGGATGAATACGCCCGGCGGCACCGTGCCACGTTCGCGGCACATCCACCGTACGAGCGCTTCGGCGCCGATGATGTCACCGGTCGCCAGCTCCACGATCGGCTGGTACTGCAGGAAGAACTCCTCGTGCTCGATGGCTCGGCGCAGGTCGGCTTCCACCACCAGCCGTTCGAGCGCCGCCTGGTGCATCTGCGGCTCGAAGAGCACGTGCTGGCCCTTGCCGCGCGTCTTGGCCACATACATGGCCACGTCGGCGTTGCGCACCAGTTCGTCGGAGCCCTCGCCGCGCTGCGAACGGGCAATACCGATGCTGGCATTCACGAACACTTCCTTGCCGGCCAGCATGAAGGGACGGGACAGCGCCTCACCGATGCGGGTGGCCACAACCAGGACTTCGTCCAACGACTCAGCCTCTTCCACGAGCACGGCGAACTCGTCACCGCCGAGCCGGGCGATGAGATCGCCCGAACGCACACAGCTCGCGAGACGGCGCGCGGCCTCCACGAGGAGGCGATCCCCCTCGGCGTGGCCGAGTGAATCGTTGACCGTCTTGAAGTTGTCGAGGTCGAGGAACAGCACCGTGACCGGATGCGCATGGCGCGAGTGACGCGCCAGCGCGTGTCCCACCTGATACAGGAAGAGCGAACGATTTGCGAGATCGGTGAGCGGATCGTGAAACGCCTGATGCATGTACTGCTGCTTGATGACGCTCTGCTCGGTCACGTCGCGCGTATTGAGCACAAGGCCACCGATCACGGGCTCACGCAGCAGGTTGGTGCCCACATTGTCCACCGTCATCCACAATCCAACGGCGCTCTTCAGGCGCCATTCGCACTGAAGCACACCCGGCGACGTGCTACCGGTGCGCATGGCGGTCTGTGACAATTCGTCGAGAAAACGGGTGCCGGCGTGGACGTCCTCCGGATGCAGCAGCTGCGTGAGACTGGTGCCCACGAGCGTTGCAGGGTCATGCCCGAACACGGTGGCCATCGAGGGGCTGGCGTAGCGGATCGTGCCATCGGGATCAACGATCATGATCACGTCGCTCGAGTGCTGCACGAGCGCGCGGAAGCGGGCCTCGTTGTCGCGCGCCGCCGATTCGGCCAGCGCCAGCACGGCTTCACGCGTGGACACGAACTGCCGCATGAAGGCGAGCACGGTGAGCAGCACGGCACCCACCACGAGACCGGCCAGCGGCTGCGCATTCTGCTCGAACGCCACCGCAAGCAAGAGCGCGAAGCCCGGCAGGGCAGCAGCATACGGCAGCATGCTCGACGAGATGGCTCCACGATCGCGCGGCTTGCGCGTATCGCGCTGCAGGGCGCTCACATGGCTCACCCACGCAGCGACCGCGATGAGCGTGATCGCGATGGGGTTGACCACCGGCATCACATCGGGGTGCGGCGCGCCGTTGAGCATCTGGACCACGCTCGCCGTGTGGCCGAGGAACTGCATGAGGAGGGCGGCGCCCACGATGAACAGTGTCGTGGCCCGATGGTGCGTGTGCGTGCGACGCCACACCACCGACGCGACCAGCACGAGCATGAGGTCGAGCACCGCCTGCGCGTGCAACAGCACGAACCACAGACGCAGACCACGGTCGGTGAGCCCCTGGGTGGTGCTCACGTTGAACCAGGAAAGCAGAACCCCACCAACGGCCACCGTGGCCACATCGAGGAACAGCTTGAGCCGGTCGATGCGTGACCGTGGCGCACTGGGGAGCTGCATGAGGGCGGCGAACACCGCCACCGGCGCAATCAGCGTCCCCCCGATCCAGAGCAGCTCCGGCCAGCTCCCGCCCTGCACCGCAGGGACGAAGCGGGCGAGCTGTTCCGCCGGGAGCAGCGCCACCACGCCCATCATGAGCCGCCAGAAGCGTCGGGCGCCGTGATCGAGGCTGAAGTCGCGTGCCGCGCGTCCGGTGAGGTACAGGGACACGAGCACCACGGGCAGGAGGAGCAACAGCCGCGGGAGGAGCCCTCGAGTCATCGGGCTCGAGCCGGCGGCAAACCAGCCGGCCAGGGCGAGCGCATACCCGACGAGCAGGGCGAGCAGTGCCCGTTCCCACGTCTGTCCCGCCACGGCAGCCGGAACGGCGGGCATGCCGGCGCTCAGGGCTGCGACCGAGCTCCCGCCGGTTGCGCGGCGTTCATTCGGCGTATCGAGAGAAGCTTGGCGTCGTCGTCCGACGCCAACGGGTACGTGCATGATGCGGAGGAGCAAGGAAGAGGATCGCCCCCGTAGGACGGCTCAGCCGGCACCGCCGTCACGTCGAACGCGCCATGGTCGGCGCGCCCACGTCCTTACCCGACGGGCGGGCGAATACTCGCCCGCGGTGTCGGACGCCACACGACCCGGAAGGCAAGCAAAAGCGCGGCAATGCCGCCGTAGATCATGGGCTCGGTGATATCCTGCTTCACCGCCCACACGAAGTGCAGGCACGCGGCGATGACCGAGACATAGACGAGGGCGTGGAGCTTGTTCCACCGCACCCCACCCAGCTTGCGGATACTCGCCTTGGTGGAGGTGAGCGCCAGCGGCACCATGATCACGAAGGCGAGCATGCCCAGCGTGATGTACAGGTGCTTGGTGACGTCCTTGAGGATCTCCTGCCAGTCGAAGAACCAGTCGAGCACCGTGTAGACGCTCAGGTGCCCGAATGCCCAGAAGAACGCGGCCAGGCCGAGAAACCGGCGCTGCGCCACCAGCCATCCCCAGCCGGTGAGTCGCATGAGGGGCGTGACGGCGAGCGAGGCGATGAGGAATCGCAGCGCCCATTCACCGGTGAGCCGTTCGAGCTTGTCGATGGGATCGGCGCCCAGCTGGTCGAGCAGCAACTGGGCGATCAGCAGCGGTGCGGGAACGAGCACCAGCGCCCAGAGCGCCGGACGGATGAAGCGCCGAACATGACGTTCGGCGCTCGAGGTTTCCTGACTCAACGGATCCGTCGGGGCTCAGTAGTTACGACGCAGGTCCATGCCGCTGTACATCGACGCCACCTGTTCGGCGTAGCCGTTGAACATGAGCGTGGGGCGGCGAATGAACTCACCGATGCGACGCTCCTTGGCCTGACTCCAGCGCGGGTGATCCACCTGCGGATTCACATTCGCGTAGAACCCGTATTCGCTCGGGTTGGCGTCGGCCCAGGTGGTGTTGGGCATCTTGTCGGTGAAGCGGAGCTTCACGATGCTCTTGATCCCCTTGAAGCCGTACTTCCACGGCGTCACGAGACGGAGCGGCGCACCATTCTGGTTGGGGAGCTGCGACTTCCCGTACATGCCGGTGGCCAGCAGTGTGAGCGAGTTCATGGCTTCGTCCATGCGCAGCGCTTCCTTGTAGGGCCACGGCAGCACGGGGCTGCGCTGACCGGGCATGCGGCGCGGGTCGAACAGGGTGGTGAACTCCACGAACTTGGCGCTCGGCAGCGGCTCCACGCGGTTGATCACATCGCGCAGCATCACCCCGCGCCACGGGATGACCATCGACCACGCTTCCACGCAGCGCATGCGATAGGTGCGGTCGACCACGCTCAGCTTGCCCACCAGCTCGTCGTACGAGTACGGGCGCGGCTTCTTCACCAGCCCTTCGACCTGCACGGTCCAGGGCATCGGCTTGAAGTCCTTCGCCAGCTCCTTCGGCTCCTCCTTGTCGGTGCCGAACTCGTAGAAGTTGTTGTAGCTGGTGACGTCCTCCTCGGGCGTCACCTTGTCGTCCTGCATCCCCATACCGGTACGGCCGAGCGCCTGCAGCGCCGCCGGAGAGAGCACGGTCCCCAGGGCGAGGGCGCCGGCGGCCCCCATGAACTGGCGACGGTTCTGGTAGATCGACTCCGGAGTGATCTCGGAGGACGGGATGTCGTCGGGACGGCGGATGAGCATGAGCGGATTCGGATGGAGGAGACCTATATCTTAGCGTTGAGGCGCGGGAAGGGTTCCCGGCGCCGCCGGTTTTGTCGTTCGTTCACCCCCGAACTTCCCCGTCCCCATGCGTTACACGTCGCTCGGCTCCACCGGGATGACCGTCTCCCGCCTCTGCCTCGGCTGCATGAGCTACGGCGCCTCCGCCTGGCGCCCCTGGGTGCTCGATGAGGACGCGGCTCGTCCCTTCTTCCGCCGGGCGATCGAGGCGGGGATCAACTTCTTCGACACCGCCGACATGTATGCGCTGGGGGTCAGCGAGGAAGTGACCGGCCGGGCGCTCCGGGAGTTCGGGCGGCTCGAGGAGCTGGTCATCGCGACCAAGGTGTTCTTCCCCCTCTCCGACCGCCCGAACATGGGTGGGCTGTCACGGAAGCACATCGTGCAGGGGTGCGAGGCGAGCCTGCGGCGGCTGGGGGTGGAGACCATCGACCTGTACCAGATCCACCGGTTCGACGCCACCGTGCCGATCGAGGAGACGCTGGCCGCCCTCGACCATCTCGTGCACAGCGGCAAGGTGCGGTACATCGGGGCGAGCTCCGGCTACGCCTGGCAGTTTGCCCAGGCGCTGAGCGCGAGCGAGCGGCACGGGTGGGCCAAGTTCGTGACCATGCAGAACCACTACAACCTGCTGTACCGCGAGGAAGAGCGGGAAATGATCCCGCTCTGCGCGAATGAAGGTGTGGGGCTCATGCCGTGGTCCCCCCTCGCGCGCGGCATCCTGGCCGGCGCACGACGGAGCATCGCCGACCGCGAGTCGTCGACCCGCGCGGCCACCGACACGTACGGGCACGGCTTGTACGACGAGCAGGTGAACTGGGAAATCGTGGACGCGGTGCGCCACATCGCCGAGCAGCGCGGCGTGCCGATGGCGCAGGTGGCGCTGGCGTGGCTGCTGAGCAAGCCGCAGGTGGCGGCACCGATCGTGGGAGCGACGAAGCTGTCGCAGCTGGAGGAGGCGGTGGGGGCGGTGTCGCTTGCGTTGTCGGACGAAGAGATCGCGATGCTGGAAGCGCCGTACCGTCCGCAGCCAGTGCGCGGGATCGTCTGACGGAGGGTGGCGGGGAGCTGCGGGGAGCTGCGGGGAGCTGCGGGGAGCTGCGGGGAGCTGCGGGGAGCTGCGGGGAGCTGCGGGGATCTGCGGTAAACTGCAGACGGCAGACGGCAGGAACGACAGCACGCAGTTGCGGAGGAATGCGGTACAACAAAACGGGCGCGCCGCTTCGCGGCCGCGCCCGATCTCCTTTGCGGTGGGGATATCGAGAGCCGCGCGAAGCGCCGGCTCTCGTGTTGTTCTTCCGTATTCCTCCCGTACTGCGTGCTGTCGTTCCTGCCGTCTGCCGTCTGCTGGTAAAGTCGCAGTAAGCAGTCCCGCAGTAAGCAGTCCCGCAGTAAGCAGTCCCCTAATCCAGAGTCTTGGAGAACCGCCGCACACTCACCGTAAACAGCGTCCCCGCCAGCGCCAGCAGCGCCCCCAGCTGCCACAACAGGTCCCGCACCCCCACCCCCTTCAGCAGCACCCCGCGCAGAATGTCGAGGAAGTACGTGAGCGGCAGCAGCAGCCCCAGCCACTGCGCGGGCTCCGGCATCGCGGCGCGGGGGAAGATGTAGCCGCTCAGCAGAATGTTCGGCAGCATGAAGAAGAACCCCAGCTGCATCGCCTGCGCCTGACTGCGCGCCACGGTGCTGATGAGCAGTCCCACCCCCAGCGACGCGACGATGAACACCAGCGCGAGCGCATAGAGCAGCAGCAGACTGCCGCGCACGGGGATATCGAAGAACACCACGCCGAGCAGGAGAATTACCGACATCTGCACATAGCCCACCATGACGAACGGCACGAGCTTGCCGAGCATGAGGCTGCTCTTGCCGATGGGCGTGACGATGAGCTGTTCGAGGGTGCCCCGTTCACGCTCGCGCACGATGGCGGTGCTCGTGATGAGCGTCATCGTGATGGTGAGGAGAATGCCCACGATGCCGGGCACGATGAACACGGCGCTCTTCTGCGCGGGGTTGTACCACGGGCGCACGCGGATCTCCACCGGCGCCCGCAGCTGGAACCGCTCGGCCAGCAGCTGCGCCCCGCGCGCCTGGGCCGCGAGCTGCGCGCCGGCGATGGCGGCGCCACTCGATTGCGGGTCGGCCGCATCGATGAGCAGCTGCGCTACACCCGTGTGCCCGCCGCGGATGTTGCGCTGATAGTCGGGAGGAATGACCAGCGCCACGCGCGCCGCACCGCGTTCGATCCACCGTTTCGCGCTCGCACGATCACTCACCTGCGTGATGATGCGGAAGTTGTCGGTGTTTTGCAGCACCTGCACCAGCGCGCGACTTTCACTCGTGCGTGATTCGTCCACCACCACCGTGGGCAATCGGCGCACGTCGGTCTGAATGGCGTAGCCGAACAATACGAGCTGGATGGCCGGCAACCCGGTCATGAGCGCGAACGTGAGCCGGTCGCGGCGCAGCTGGAGAAATTCCTTCCACAGCATCGGCCACACCGTCCACCGGCGTATGCGCGCAAGAAGCGCCGTCATGAGCCGGCCACCGGATGCAGCCCCTGCTCGTCACGCTGTTGCAGCATGACGAATACGTCTTCCACACTGGCCGCACCAAACTGCTGCGTCACCTCGGCCGGTGTCCCCAGCCCGATGAGATGGCCACGCGAGAGGAACGCCAACCGCTGACAGCGCTCGGCTTCGTCCATGTAGTGCGTGGTCACCAGCACCGTGGTGCCGGTGGCGGCGAGGTCGTAGATCGTCTGCCAGAAGGTGCGACGCGCCGCCGGGTCCACGCCGGCGGTGGGCTCGTCGAGAAACACCAGATCGGGGTGATGCGCGGTGGCGCACGCAAGCGCGAGACGCTGCTTCCACCCGCCGCTCAATGTGCCGGCGCGCTGCTTGAGGCGCTCTCCGAGTCCCAGCAACGCGATGTGATCGGCCAGCCGGCGGTCACGTTCGCGCCCCACCAGTCCGTACACCGACGCGTAGAAGCGCAGGTTCTCCGCCACCGTGAGCTCGTCGTACAACCCGTAACGCTGCGACATGTACCCGATGCGCCGACGCACCTGCTCCGACTGCGTGGTGATGTCGAAGCCCGCGACTTCCGCCGTGCCGCTGGTGGGCAGCACCAGCCCGCACAACATGCGGATGGTGGTGGTCTTCCCCGACCCGTTGGGGCCGAGCAGTCCGAACACTTCGCCACGCCGGATCTCGAGATCGAGGGCGTGCACCGCCACGAGCTCTCCGAAGCGTTTGTGCAGCGCGTGCGTGCGCACGACGAAGGCCATTCCTACCGGGCCTTTGGCAACGTCACCGTGATGGGCACACCGGCCCGCAGGCGATCGCCGGTGCCGTCGAACTCCACCTTCACACCGAACAGCAGGTCTTCGCGTTCCTGTTCGGTGAGGGCCACCCGCGGCGTGAATTCGGCACGGGTCGCAATCGCGGTCACGCGACCACGAAAGGTGGTGGTATCGCCATCGAGGTGCGCTGTGAGCGTGTCCCCCGCCTTGAGGCGCGGCAGCACGAATTGCGAAACGTAGATGCGCGCCCATGGCCGCGACGGCTGGGCCACGGTCACGGCGCTCTGCCCGGCGGCGAGCACTTCGCCCGGTTCCACATTGCGGCTCGAGACCACCCCGTCGACCGGCGACACCAGCACGAGGTCATTGGCGGCGGCCCGCACCCCCTCGGCGGCTGCGCGGGCCCCGCGCGCTTCGGCCGCAGCAGCCTGGCGTCGCTCGGTGCGCGCCCCTTCGCGCACCAGGCGAAGGGCCTCGCGAGCCGCATCACGACGCGCGGCGGTACCCTGGGCCGCGGCCCGAGCGGCATCGAGCGTGGCGCGACTCACATCGCCGCGCGCGGCCAACGGCTCGAGGCGCGCGAGGTCGGCTGCCGTGCGGGCGGCATCGGCCTCGGCCACCTGCACCTCCTTCTCCGCCCGGGCGATCTCGGCCGGGCGGGCACCTCGTGCAAGCTCTTGCGCCGCGTCTTCCGCGGCAGCGGCCCGCGCGTCGGCCTGTGCCATCGCGCTCGTGAGCGTTGGGGTGGAGAACACGGCGAGTGTATCGCCCGCCTTCACCACGTCGCCCTCGGTGACCAGCACCCGGACGGCGCGGGCCGCCTGCAGCGGCCCCACATTCACTTCCACGATTTCGAGGGTGCCCACGGCGGTGTCGGGGGCCGTGCTTCGAGAGCAGGCGGCGGCGAGCAGGAGGAGGACAGCGGCGACAGGTGAGCGCATGCCTCTAATCAGCACGCGAGGCGGGGGCGGGGCCAGAGTGGCATCCCCGCGGCGCGCGGATTTGCCACGCATCCGGCCACGCCGCACATTCGCGGGATCACGGCTCGCCACGCCCCAGTACGGTTGCAGGACCGGCTAGCTTATCGAGATGCAGGAAACGCCCGACAGCCTTCCCCCAGCCCTCGTCCGCACGCTCCGCCAGTTTCGGCTGTTGGGGCGAGAGGACAAGATGGCCGCGTTGCTCTCATGGTCGAAGAAACTCGAGCCCCTGCCCGAGCGCTTCGCCATGCTCGATCGTACCGAGTTCACGGTGCCCGAGTGCCAGACACGCGTCGATATCTTCCCGGAGCGCAAGGACGACGGCACCATGCACTTCTACGCCGACGTGAACGCCCGACAGTCGCCCACCGTGGCAGCGGTGCTGGCGATCGTGTTCGCGGCGGTGAACGACCAACCGGCGGCCATTACCCTTTCGCTCCCTTCCGATATCGTTCGCCAGCTCATGAGCGACATCGGTCTGGGGGCGCGGGAAAGCGGGTTGAATGCCATGATCGCGCGCCTCAAGCGGTTCGCCGCACTCCCTACCTCGTCATAACCCATCTCCATACAGCCATGCCCATTACCATCACTGTCCGCAAGAACGGCTCGTTCGGCATCAGCGCCGAGGACGCCGCACAGATCGTGCTCGTCGACCACGAAGGCAACGTGATCCCGCCGCGCGCCGAGGGGCGCCCCATGTCGCTCTGCCGCTGCGGCCACTCGGCCGTGAAGCCGTTCTGCGACGGTGCCCACAAGGCCGCCGGGTTCTGTGATCCGGCCGATCCGGTGGATACCGCGGCAACGCCGCAGAGCTGAGTCGCGACCATGCTCGGAACGGTGCTGAACTGGTGGGCGTGGTTTGAGACGGTCTCGGTCGTGATCCTCGGCACGCCCGTGGTGGCGATCATCTGGCTCTTCACAGCACCGTTCGACAAGGGACGCTATGCGGCGGGACGCGCCTTCCGTATCGTGGGCGTCACGGCGATGCGTCTCAATGGCTTGTGGAAGTTCCGCACGCGTGGGTCGCTCGATGACGCGCGCCGGCCGTACGTGGTGGTGGCCAACCACGAGAGCTACGCCGACGTGTTTCTCATCAGCTGCTTCCCGTGGGAAATGAAGTGGCTGAGCAAGGACACGATGTTCAAGATCCCGTGCATGGGCTGGATGATGCAGATGGCCGGCGACATCAAGCTCGTGCGCGGGGATCGCGACAGCACCATCAACGCGATCGCGCAGTGTCGTGACCGACTCGCGAAGAAGGTGAGCGTGATGATTTTCCCCGAGGGGACGCGCTCCAAGACGCAGGAGATGCTGCCCTTCAAGGACGGCGCCTTCCGTCTCGCCATCGAAACGCAGGCGCCGGTGCTGCCCATCGCTGTGGCGGGCACGCGCAACGCCATGGCCAAGGGCACGTTCCGCTTCCTGCGCGCGCGCGCGCTGGCGCAGGTGCTCGAGCCCATCGACACCACGGGCATGACGATGGACGATATCGGGCGGCTCAAGCAGATGGCGCGTGAACGTATCGACATCGGTCGTCGCGCCCTGGCCGCCGAGCTGGGCATCGCGATGCCGCCGCTGGCAACGGAGACGGTAAGCGCGGCGTAACGGGCAGCTCCCTCATCACTCTGGCGATGTCCGCGATCGACAGTCCCCCCGCTTCCGAAGACGCGCTCGAGGCTCGGCTCGCCGCGCCCGATGAGGAAACCATCGCCGCGCTCGCGCAGCTCGACGGCGACGTGCTCGTCCTCGGCGCAGGTGGCAAGATGGGGCCGAGTCTCGCCCGCATGGCCCGTCGCGCCATTGGTGGCCGATCGCGACGCGTGATTGCGGTGTCGCGCTTCAGCGATGCCGCGGCCGCCGCGCAACTCGAGGCCCACGGTGTCGAGGTGCTTCGCGCCGACCTCGCAGACCCGCGTGCCGTGGCGTCCCTTCCCGATGCCCCCAATGTGCTGTGGATGGCCGGCCAGAAATTCGGCACGACCGGCGACCCAGTAGGCACGTGGACCCACAACGTGGTGGCCAGCGTGCATGCAGCCGAGCGCTACGCCGGCTCGCGCCTCGTGTGCTTCTCCACCGGCAACGTGTACGGGCGCAGCGCGGTCGCGCATGGGGGATCGCTCGAGGGCGACGCGCTGGTGCCAGACGGAGAGTACGCGGCGAGCACGATTGGCCGTGAACGCGTGTTCGAGAGTGTTGCGCGCCGCACGGGCTCGCCGTTGCTGCTCTATCGGCTCTTCTACGCGTGCGACCTGCGCTACGGCGTGGTCACCGAGATCGCGCGACGCATGCTCGCAGGCGAGCCCGTAGACGTGACCACCGGCTGGGTGAACGTGATGTGGCAGGGCGATGCCAATCGCCTGGCCCTGCGCGGTCTGCTCGTGGCCAACAATCCGGCGCTGGCGCTCAACGTGACCGGCCCCATGGTGCGCGTGCGGGAGGTGGCGGAACGTATCGGCGCGCACGCCGGTGTGTCGCCGCAGTTCATCGGCGAAGAGCAGAGCGACGCACTCATCGGCAACGTGGACCGCTTGGCCGAGTATCTGCCGTACACCGCGCTGCCGCTTGAGACCCTGTGTGCCTGGGCGGTGTCGTGGATCCGGCAGGGCGGCCGTTTGCTGAGCAAGCCCACCAAGTTCGAGGTACGCGATGGACGCTTCTGAGCTGCTCGCGTTCAACGTGCGCGCGCATCTGCGGGCGGGGCACGTGATCCCGGCGCATCCGCTGGCGCTCACGCCCATGCGCGATATGGACGAGCGGCACCAGCGCGCGCTCACGCGCTACTATGTCGCGGCGGGCGCGGGTGGCATGGCCGTGGGTGTACACACCACCGGCTTCCCCATTCACGACGCGAAGATCGGGCTGTATCGGCCAGTGCTCGAACTCGCCGCCGAAACGGCGAGCGCGTCACTCGCCTCAGCCCCGCGCCCCTTCGTGCGCGTGGCCGGCCTCATCGGCGACACCGCACAGGCGTTGCGCGAAGCGCAGATCGCCCTGGCCCTTGGCTATCACTGCGGGCTGCTGTCGCTGGGCGCGTGGCGTGATGCCACCGACGAGGCGATCCTTGCGCATTGCCGGCGCGTAGCCGAAGCGATTCCGCTGTTCGGCTTCTATCTGCAACCGGCGGTTGGTGGGCGGCGCCTCGGCTATCGCTTCTGGCGCGAGTTTGCGGAGATCGCGAACGTGGTGGCCATCAAGGTGGCGCCGTTCGATCGCTACGCCACACTCGATGTGGTGCGTGCGCTCGCCGATGCGGGGCGCGACGACATCGCGCTGTATACCGGCAACGACGATGCGATCGTCGCCGATCTCCTCACGGACATTCCCGTGTCGAGCGGTGGCCGCGCCTACACGCGACACTTCGTGGGCGGTCTGTTGGGCCAGTGGGCGGTGTGGACGCACACGGCTGTGCGGATGCTCGAGGAGATCAAGGCCTGGCGCATGAGCGGCGACGCCAACATGCCGCGCGAGTGGCTCACGCGTGGTGCAGCCCTCACCATGGCCAACGCCGTGATCTTCGACGCGGCGAACAACTACACCGGCTGTCTCCCCGGTATCCTCGAGATCCTGCGCCTGCAGGGACTCGTACGTGGCAGGTGGACCTTCGACACGCACGAGCAGTTGTCACCGGGGCAAGGCGAGATGCTGGCGCGGCTATCGGTGCTATATCCGGAGCTCACCGATGATGCGTTCGTCGCCGCAAATCGGGACAGCTGGCTGAGCTAAGGAAGAGCTCGTCGGAGTTCACGGAGCAACGGAGACACGGAGGAAACTCCATGCTGTTCTCCGCGCCCTCTGCGCCTCCGTGGGCTCCCCCGAGCTGTTCAACCCGCTTGCGGCAGCAACCGTGCGTGCCAACTGGAGCGGGCCGGCTTCTCGAACTCGCGATGCCACGCGCCAACGGTCGTGATGGTGGAGTCGAACACCAGCGTGTCCGCACCCACCGAACCCGCAGCGGCCGCGGCACGGAACGCCGGGCGATCAGCCACGGACACCGCACCACCCGCATCACGCCAGTACACCGCACCATTCCCCACCAGCGACGTGCCAAGCTGCGACTCGAGCGCACGCAGCGCATGGAACAGCGCGTCGATGGAGCACCCCGACGCGTTGCTCGCCGCCTCGTCCACCCCCACGGCGAGGAAGCGATCGTCGCGCCAATCGCGCGCGCAGACGAGCGGCATGCCGTGCGCACGCCACTGCGTGAGATGTTGGTCGACCTCACGCAGTAAAACGTCAGCGGCAGCCCCGACTACCGGAGCCGCCGCCGAAAAGACCCACACGCGCGCCTCGTCGGGCAGCGCAGCAAACGATACGAGCGGCATGCCCAATCTTACGGGTTCTTTGCAGCCCCCGGTAGCTGCAGCATGGGCATGGCCCCACCGGTGACCTGCGGCATCTGCCCGTTCCACCGCTTCGCCATCTCGTACTGCACGAGCGTGTTCGTGATGCTGCGCGACAGCAGGTCGTTGGCCTTGGCCTGCGCCTCGGCCTCGGTGAGAATCGCCTTCGCACGACCCGCCGCCTTGATGCTGTCACCCTGCGCCTGGAACGTGTTCTTCTGCAGCTCGTTCTGCGCGGTCAGCGCCTGCTGCTGCATGACGTTCTTCAGCGAGATGGCGTCCATCACGGCCTTCGGCGCGCGGAACTCGTTGAGCGTGAACTGCCGCACCGAGATGCCGTAGGGATCGAGGCGCTTCTGCAACGCCGTCTGCGTGCGCGTGACGGTCTCCGCCTTCTTGGGGCCGAGGATATCGGCGATCTGTTCCTGCCCCACCACTTCCTGCAACGATTGCCGGATGGCCTGCTTGATGAAGCCGTGGGAGATGGTTTCGATGTCCGTACGGAACGTCTGGTAGAGCGCCGGAACCTTGGCCCCGTCGAGCTCGAACGACATGGACACGTCGAGGGACAGCGGCTGTCCCTCCACCGAGTTCACGTTGATCTCGTCGTTGGTCGGCGATCCTTCCGTACTGGCCCTGGTGAGTATCAGGGTCTGCATGAAGGTGGGGTACTGCTCGATGGCCGTGAACAGCGGGTTGCGCACGTGAAAGCCCGGGCCGAGTGGCTGCGGTGACACGCCGCCGCCCGCACGGTTGATCACGATGCCCACATGCCCGGGCTCGATGTAGGTGATGGTGGGGCGCACGAGCAGGATGGCCACCAGCAGTGCCGCGCCAGCGAGGGCCAACTTCATGAACATGCCGCCGCCGCCGCTGCCGCCGCCGGCCGACTGCATGGAGTTCCGCATGGAGCTGCCGATAGAGCTGCGCAGCCCCTCGATGGTTTCGTCAAGTGATGTGGCCATGGACCGCTTCCTTGTAGCAATGAGGACACAAAGGTTCACCGTTGGGCAACCGCACGAGATCGCTCTCCTGCTGCACCCCATGGATCGGGCACGTGAGATCCGCCTGCTTGTCGATGCGCTTGCGATTGGCCGTCTGGCGGAGACGACGACCAAGAGGCGTAATGCCGAGCGCCGTAACAAAAAGCGTCCCCACCACCGCCAGCAGGGCGACGAAGAGGACACTCTCGAGAATGATCACGTTCATACGTACTGAAACTACGGGCGGGGCGTGAAAAGGTGTCAAGGTTCCAAGAAACCGACCCTACGCCCCCAATTCGAATCGCAGCATCTGCTCGAGGCTGGCGTGGCGCCAGCGGAACCCCTTGGCCTGCAGCGCGCCGGGTACGACCCGCTGACTCGCCAGCACCGTGGCATCGGCCATCTCCCGACCGAGCGCCAGACGCAGCGCAAAGGCAGGTGCGGGGGCGAGCGCCGGGCGCGACAATACGTGGGCGAGCACCTTCGTGAAGGTCGCGTTGGTCACCGCGTCGGGCGCGACGAGGTTCACCGGGCCGGCAATGTCGTCGCGCATGAGACAGAAATGCGTGGCGCCGATGTGATCGTCGAGCGCGATGGGGCTGACCCACTGGGTGCCGCTGCCCAGCGGCCCGCCCAATCCCAGCTTGAAGAGTGGCGCCTGCTTGGCGAGGGCGCCGCCCGCCGCGCCCTGCACGATGCCGGTGCGCAGATGCACGACCCGGATGCCGGCGCGCTCCGCCGGCGCTGTGGCGGCCTCCCACGCGCGGCCCACGTCGGCGAGAAAGTCGGTGCCGAAGTGGCTGCCTTCGTCGAGCACCTCGTCACCACGCGATCCGTACACCCCGATCGCGGAGCCGCTGAGCAGCACGCGCGGCTTGCGGGAGAGGCCGGCGAGGGTATGCGCCAGCAGGGAGGTCCCCTCCACGCGACTGTCGCGGATGGCCCGCTTGTGCGCGTCGCTCCACCGGTCCGCGATGCTGGCACCAGCGAGATGGATGACGGCATCCACCCCCTCGAGCGCCCGACCGTCGAGCTGGCCGCGGTGCGGATCCCACGAGACATCCACCACCCCCGGGCGCACCGCCCCACGGCCGATGCGCAGCACCTCGTGTCCGCCGGTGCTGAGGAAGGCCGCCAGCTGCGACCCGATGAATCCGGTCGCGCCGGTGATCGCGATACGCATGCGAGGCCGATCGGCGAACTCGGCGTGTCGCTCGAGGTCGTTCAGGGTGACGGCGTGGCGATACGCGAACACGCGCTGCAGCGTGCCCGCCGCAAACCCGCCGGCCACGGCGTCGCCGAGGCCGCCGAGTGGCAGTTCGTACGCGATGTGATCGTCGAGCACGCTCGCCTGCGGACCGTCGGGCGAGAATCCGTGGGTGTGCACCCACGAGGTGAACGGCCCCTCCACCAGGACATCGCGAAACTGCTGATTGGCGATGTAGTCGCGGTGCTCGAGCTTCCACGTGGTGGGGACCGGACCCGCATGCACCCGCAATTCCACGCGGGCGCCGTCGCGGATGCCCCCGACGTGCGACACCACCTCCGGCTTGTCCCACGGCGGGGAGAGTCGCAGAAAAGCGCCGGGCCGCTCGTGCCAGGCAAACAGCTCCGCAACCGGCACGGGCACACGAACGCGCTTGTGAAACTCCGCCATTACCAGCCTCCAGCGTCCTCCAGATCCAGCACACGCCAACAGTACCAACTGGCAACGCTTGCCCAGGGACGCCAGTTCCGCGCGATCTTCGTCAGGCGCGTGGCATCGGGGAGCGCGCGCGTGCGATAGATGCGTTGCGCCCCTTTGCGCACCCCCAGGTCCAGCACGGGCAACACGTCGGGACGTCCGAGGCGGAACATGAGAAACATCTGCGCCGTCCACGGTCCGATGCCGCGAACGGGCACCAGCGCGGCGATGATCTCGTCGTCGCTCATACCGTCGAGCGCGTGCAACGGCAGGCGGTCCTCCACCACGTGGCGCGCCAGATCCTGCACGGCGCGCACCTTGGCGAGCGACAATCCACACCCGCGGAGGGCGTCCTCGCCGAGCGCGAGGATGGCCACGGGATCGGGCGCCTGCGCATCGCCCCCCACCAGCGCGCCGAAGCGCGCGTGGATGGTGGCGGCGGCGCTGCCTGAGAGTTGCTGATAGATGATATTGCGCGCGAGGTGCCCGAAGTGTGTGCCTTCGGTTCGGGGTAACAGCGTGCACGGCCCCACCTGCTCGATGACGGCAGCCAGCTTGGCGTCACGCGCCGACAGCTCCGCCTGCGCGGCCTCGAGCCGCGCCGGCGTGAGTGGCGCCAGCCCTGCGGGGCTGGACACCCTACATGCTCGCGCTGAACATGATGTGCGCCTTGGGGGTACCGGGGAGCATCAGCCACGGCTTCGAATCGGATGGCACCGTGCTGAGTCCGGTGGTGGCCGCCGTGGCGAACGGCACGTACACCACGAACAGCGACCGTCCGCCGGTCACCGCCTGCGTGGCCGGGTCGTAGCTCTTGGCGAAAATCTGATACAGAGCGGCCGGCGCCGTGGGCATCCGCAGCTTCCCGGCCCGCACCTCGGCGAAGCGCGACGTGTCGACCTGAGTGCCCTTCACCCCCTCAGCACGCAGCGCGCGGCCGCGGGCCATGAAGGGCTCCATGCTGTCGGCATAGCAGGACACGTGGAACTGCGCTTCGGCCGGATCATCGGCCAGACAGAGCATCCCGTTCTTGACCGGCCGGAGCAGCTCGAGCTTCCCGGCGGTGCGGTACCCCATGACCCCGGCCCCGTCCCGCATCTCCTTGGGGAGCGCGAGCACCGCCGCCGCGATCTGCTCGGAGGCCGGCGGAGGCGATTGGGCCTGTAGCCCGACGGTCATGGTGACGAAACTCACCAGCACAGCAGGCAGTGCAGCGACACGCATGGACGTCTCTCCGATGAAGTGGTCACCATCCCGGCCCGAACGTGCGGGGATCGTGCTATTGCTTTCGTACCGAAGCCAGACATGTCGCGCGACGAGCGCCACTGTGCGGCGACAGGCAGACCCGATAAATCTACCGTTGACATGTCTCTTTCGACCAACGTCGCGTCCAGCGAACCCCTCGTGCGATTCGCGCGGAAGCTGTCGCACGACCTGAACAACTTCTCCACGGTGGTGCGCACCTACAGCGAGCTGCTGCTGTCGGATCTGCCCGCCGATTCCGCCACGCACGCCGATGTGGCCGAAATCCAGCGTGCTGCCGAGAACATGGTGCAGTACCTCCAGCGTGTCACACGGTTCGCCCGAGCCGGAACGATGAGACGGGTTCCCGTGAACATCGACGATGTGGCCCGCGAGGCGGCGGCACAGTTCCAGTCGCGCACCCCGGCGCGTACGCTCGACCTGCGCGTGGCCTCGGGCGCCATCATTCAGGCCGACGCGCTGTGGTGGCGCGACGTGTTGCTGGAATTGCTGCAGAATGCCCATGAAGCCGCGCCCGCCGAGAGCCCCATCGTGCTCGCGATCGTACGGGTCAACGATGAGGTGGTTGCATCGGTCATCGACCGGGGACCGGGCTTCGATGCGTCCGTCATTTCGCACGCGGGCGAGCCCCTGGTGAGCGCCAAGGCGGGCGTGCGCGGCGCGGGGATGGGACTCGCCATCGTCTCGGCGTTCTGCGGCGCCGTTGGCGGCACGCTTGGGCAGACGCACGAGGATGGCCAGACCACCGTCTCGCTCCGGCTACCGACCGAGTAGGGCACGGCCGCACAAACGCACGCGGGCCCGGTCATCCCAGACCGGGCCCGCGTGCGTTTGTCGAGGCGACAGGATCAGACCGGCGATTCCGCCCGGATGTGCTGCAGCAGCGCATCAGCAACCCGATCGAGTGGCAACACCTCGACGGCCGCCCCGAGTTTGACCGCCTCACGCGGCATCCCGTACACCACGCACGTTTCCTCGTTCTGCGCCACCGTGTAGGAGCCGGCCTCGCGCATCGCGAGCAGACCCTTGGCCCCATCGGCGCCCATGCCGGTGAGAATCGCCCCCACGGCATTACGGCCGGCCGCCCGCGCCACGCTCTGAAACAGCACGTCCACGGCGGGCCGCTGGTGATGCACCTTGGGCCCGTCCTTCACGCGCGCCACCCAGCGGGCGCCACTCGCCTGCACGACGAGGTGCTTGCCACCCGGTGCCACCAGCGCAAGTCCGGGAACCACGTAGTCGCCATCCTTCGCTTCCTGCACGCGCAGGGCGCACACGCTGTCGAGGCGCTTGGCGAACGACAGGGTGAAATGCTCCGGCATGTGCTGGACGATGACGGTCCCGGGGGCATCCACCGGAAAGCGACGAAGCACGTGTTCGAGCGCTTGCGTGCCGCCCGTCGAGGCTCCGAGCGCGATGATCTTGTTCGTGGTATTGAGGGTGGCGATCGCCGCGCGCGCGTTCGACGGCGGCTCAGCCGGCTCCGCCCGTTTGACCACGCGTGCGTGTGAGGCCGCTCGGACCGCGCGCACCAACTCGTCGGCGACATCGCCGGCCGCCAGCGAACTGCCCGGCTTCGCGATGACCTCGACGGCGCCGAGCGACAGGGCGCGCAACGCGGTTTCGCTGTTCTGCGGCGTGAGCGACGAGCACACCACCACCGGCAACGGGAAGTGGCGCATGAGCTTGGACAGGAACGACAGGCCGTCCATGCGCGGCATTTCGATGTCGAGCGTGATGACGTCCGGGCGGAGCTGCGCGATCCGCTCGCGCGCCACGTACGGATCCGTCGCCGTTCCCACTACCTCGATGTCCGGATGGCGCGACAGCGCCTCGGTGAGGATGCGACGCACGAGCGCCGAATCATCGACGACGAGCACGCGAATCACGCCCGGCTTGCGCACCGGTGATCCGTTGCCAGCGAGAGGGGACGCTGCCACGAGAGTACTCACGAGTTCACGCGGCGGAGGCCGTCCCGGCAGCCGCACCGGCAAAGATGTACAGCACGGCCTCGGCACGACCGTCCTCCACGCCCACCTGCACCACGGCGGCGGGCCGATCGCGATCGCGCTGCGGCAGCACGCCGCTCTCGTGAATCACCGGTGCGGCAAGATTGAAGATCTTGTCGGCGCCGGCGATGAGCGGCAGCACATGCCCGCAGATGACGTTCCCGATCTCACCAAGGGCGTCACGCTGCAGCGGCAACTGCTTCGACTCCTCCTCGCCAAGCATATTGGCCGCGATGGCCGGCAGAATGGTCTGCGAGGCCCGGACGACCAGGCGTCCCGTCAGAGGGCCGCGGAACTCCACGGACACTCCCACGTCGAGCGGAGCGGCGGCCTGTTCCGGCGACAGCTCCGTCTCGGGAAAGAGGAGCGCCAGCTCCTCAAAAGTCGCTGTCGTCGCTCGCGACAGGGACTGCGCCGTAGTACTCGACATCTGTCACTCCAGTGACTCGCAGAATGGTGTCGCGCAGGGTTTCCGGCGCGAAGGGTTTACGAACGATCGAGGCGCCCAGCTCCTGCAGCACGGCCAGTCGGGTCTCACTGCCTTCCGTGGAGACCACGATCACCGCCAGCTGCTCGGTTTCCGGATTGGCGCGCAGACGCCGTAGCATCTCCTCGCCATTCATCACCGGCATGTTGATGTCGAG
Organism: Gemmatimonas sp.; assembly: GCF_044345575.1. Lineage (GTDB taxonomy): Bacteria > Gemmatimonadota > Gemmatimonadetes > Gemmatimonadales > Gemmatimonadaceae > Gemmatimonas. The sequence continues at coordinate 434 of NZ_JBIJAW010000015.1, read as the reverse complement.
GAGCAGCAGGTCGACCCACTGCTCCTGGAGGACGAACAGACCTTCCTCGCCATTACCGGCCTCGAAGACCGATCCCAGCGGGACGCCGCTCATCCGGAGGGTACGCACGACCATCTGCCGCATGACGGCGCTGTCGTCGACCACAAGAACGTTGAATGCCATGAGTTCTGCCTGCCCGTCAGAGCTTGCTTTCCACACCGTTGATCTTGAGCGTGACCTCACCCGAGGTCACGTCGACCCACATCGTCCGCGACGTCTGCACGCCGCCGGTGTCGTGGGCATGAATCATCACACCGTTCTTCCAGAGAAGCTTGCGCAGGGCGATCATGTTGCGCTTGCCGATCTGGAACCGGTCGTCCGCCTCGCTGGCACCCGCATGCGCGCCGCCCGCGACCTTCACCTGCATCCGCTCTTTTTTCGCACCCAGCTTGTAG
>NZ_JBIJAW010000167.1:0-7321 GCF_044345575.1 Gemmatimonas sp. | reverse complement strand
ATGGGAGAAGCCATGGTGGTCATCCGCGAATACGTGAATGAAATGGAAGCGCTCGTCGCACGGAGCGTACTCGAAGCCCACCGGATTCCCGCCGTGGTGTTGCGGGACGATGCCGGCGGCATGCTTCCCGCCATGCGCCTGTTGTTTCCGGTGCGGTTGGCGGTACGCGAGAGCGAGGCCACGCAGGCGCTGCGCATTCTCGACGCACCGTTCGAGCCCGACGACGCAGCGGATGGCGAGATGTATTTCGACCGCCCCCCGGAAGGGTGAGCACGCCCTGATCGGTTCCGGTCGGCAGGCCCCTCCCCGCCCCGAGTAGTTTTGGGCATGTCAGTCGTGAAGGTCGACCCGCTCCGTCCCGATCCCGCCATCATCGCCGATGCCGGCGCCCGCCTGCGGCGCGGGGAGCTCGTGGCCTTCCCCACCGAGACGGTGTACGGGCTTGGTGCGAACGCGCTCGATGGTGAGGCCGTCGCGCGCATCTACGCCGCCAAGGGACGTCCTGCGTGGAATCCGGTCATCGCGCACGTCCCGAACGTGCAGGCGGCACGGGCGCTGTCACGAGACTGGCCCGCCACCGCCGAATGCCTCGCGCAGGCCTTCTGGCCCGGGCCCCTCACCCTCGTCGTGCCCAAGGCGCCCGCGGTGCCCGACGTGGCCACCGCCGGTCTCGATGCGGTCGCGGTGCGCGTGCCCGATCACCCGGTGGCGCTGGCGCTGCTCGACGCCGCTGGCGTGCCCGTGGCCGCGCCGAGCGCCAATCGCTTCACGCAGGTGAGCCCCACCACCGCCGACCACGTCGCACGATCGCTCGGTGATCGGGTGCCACTGGTACTCGACGGCGGACCGTGCGCCGTGGGGATCGAGAGTACCGTGGTGGATTGTACCGGCCCCGACGTCGTGATCCTTCGCCCGGGGATGCTGGGCCGCGAGTCCCTCGAGGCAGCGCTCGCGCCGTTGGGGGTGCCGGTGCGCCATGCCGTGCGCACCATCGCACACGACCGGTCTGCAGACGGCCTCTCGACTGCCGACACCCCGCGATCGCCCGGCATGGCCGATCGCCACTACGCGCCACGGGGCGACGTGTGGCTCTTTTCGTCGGCGCAGCGTCACGAGATGGCCAGCGCCATCACCGCGTGGTTCGCCGGTCGCACCGGTCCGGAGGCCCCGCGCGTGTACGCCCTGCTCATCGGTGCCCCGCTGCCACTCGCGCCCGGCGACGCGGCCGCGGTGACCCAGGTGCACATGCCCGACGCACCCGGCGAGTACGCGCGCGCCCTCTACGCCGCGCTGCACGATGCCGATGCCGATCAGGCGGCGCTGGTGGTCATCGAATCCCCACCCGAAACCGCGGCGTGGGACGGCGTGCGTGACCGGCTCACACGGGCAGCGCGGTGAGCTATGTTTCGCGCATGCTACCCATCGACCTGACCGGCAAGCGCGCCCTCGTGGCGGGTGTGGCCGACGACAACGGATTCGGCTGGGCCATCGCCAAGGCCTTTGCCGAAGCGGGCGCCAGCGTGTGTGTGGCCACGTGGCCGCCGGCGCTCAACATCTTCCTGAATCTCCTCGAGCGCGGCAAGCTCGACGAGTCGCGGCGGATGCCCGACGGTTCGCTCCTCACCTTCGAGCGCATCTATCCGCTCGACGCCGTCTACGACACGCTGGAGAGCGCGCCCGCCGAGATCCGCGAGAACAAGCGCTACAAGGAACTCGGCGATTTCTCCATCGACGGACTCGCTTCCCGCTTCGCGGCAGATTTCGGCGACCAGTCACTCGACATCGTCTTCCACTCGCTGGCCAACGGCCCCGAAGTGAAGAAGCCGCTGCTCGAAGTGAGCCGCGCCGGCTATCTCGCCGCCTCCAGCGCGAGCGCCTATTCGCTGGTGTCCATGGTGCAGCGCCTCGGGCCGCTCATGCGTCCGGGCGGCGCCGTCTGCTCGCTCACCTACATGGCCAGCGAGCGCGCCATTCCCGGCTACGGTGGTGGCATGTCGTCGGCCAAGGCGCAGCTCGAGAGCGACACCCGCACCTTGTCGTTCGAAGCGGGACGCAAGTGGGGGCTCCGCGTGAACACCATTTCGGCCGGCCCGTACGCCTCGCGCGCGGCCAGTGCCATCGGCATCATCGACACGATGGTGAAGTACTGCGCGGCCAACTCGCCGCTCGCCGAAGAACTCTCGGCGCGCGAAGTCGGCACCACCGCCGCGTTCCTCTGCAGCCCGCTCGCCAGCGCGATCACTGGCTCCACCGTGTACGTGGACAAGGGCTACCACGCGATGGGGATGGCCGTGGAGCCACCGAGCGAGGACCGGGCGCCGCGCTGAGATGCCCGACGCCTTTCGTGCGACACCCGTAGTGGACATCCCGGCCATTGCCCCACCCGCAATGGCCCGGGGGCTGGGCCTCCGCGCGCGCCTGATGCTCATGGTGCTCGTGGCGTTGCTCCCGCCCACGATCATCGGCGCGTTCGTCAGGTTCGACGGCACCGGACCCTCCCGCCAGATCCTGCTGGTGGTGTCGATGCTCCTGTCGCTCGGGCTGGCCTACGCCATGGCGTCGCTCGTCGTGCGTGCGCTGGAATCGCTCATCGCCGACGCCCATGCCCTCGCGGCCGGCGTGAGTGGCCATCGCTCGGTGGTGAGGTCGACCGACGAAATCGGCCAGCTCGCCGTGGCCCTCAATCAGATGGCCGAGACGGTCGAACGCCGCAATGCGGCGCTCGCCGACAACGAACGTCGCTACCGCTTCCTGTTCGACTCCAATCCGCTGCCCATGTGGGCGTGGGATGCGGAGACGATGAACATTCTCGCCGTGAACGAAGCGGCGATCGACCGGTACGGCTACGGCCGCGACGCGTTCCTCTCGCTCAAGATCGTCGACCTCCTCGACGCGAGCGAGCTGCCGCGTTTCAGTGGTGCACGCTTGCCCTTCTCCGAGTCGCGTCAGAACGCGGGTACCTGGATCCATCGCACCTCCGATGGCCGGGCCATCGAAATGGAGATCACGACCACCAGTTCGCGCCGCCTCGGGCGTGCGAGCTGGCTGAGCGTGGGTATCGATGTCACGGCCCGCCGGCAGGCCGAGCGCGCTCTCGCCCGCAGTGAAGAGCAGTTGCGGCAATCGCAGAAGATGGAGGCCATCGGCACCTTCGCCGGTGGCATCTCGCACGACTTCAACAATCTCCTCACGGGGATGTTGGGGTACTGCGACCTGATCCTCGCGCAGATGCCCAAGAACGCGGCGCACCGCGAGGATCTGAACGAGATTCGCGCACTCGCGCTGCGCGGCACCGAACTGTCGCGCCAGATCCTGTCGGTGAGCCGTCGGCAGATGGTGCAGCCCACGACGCTCGACCCCAATGCCGTCGTGCGCGATCTCGATCGGCTGCTACGTCGGGTCATCGGGGAGAACATCGAGCTCGTCACGCACCTCGACGAGCAGGTCGGCACGGTGCACGCCGACATGGCCCAACTCGAACAGGCGCTGCTCAATCTCGTGAGCAATGCACGGGACGCGATGCCGCAGGGCGGTCGCCTCACCATCGAGACGGCCGCGCTCGACGACACCGAGGTCCGTCGCCTGCGGCTCGATCAGCGGCTACCGTGGATGGCCATTCGCGTCCGCGACGACGGCGTGGGCATGGATGAAACGGTGCGGCAGCACATCTTCGAGCCCTTCTTCACGACCAAACCCAAGGGCAAGGGGTCGGGACTTGGGCTCGCGCTCGCGTCGAACGTGATGGACCAGAGCGGTGGTGAGATCCGCGTGGATTCGGAGGTGGGCCACGGCACCACCATGCATCTGCTGCTGCCGCGCCGTACCGATGCGGTGGTGCCCCTTCCCGCCATCGAAGAAGATCCGGAGCTGCTCAACGGGCAGGAAACCGTACTCCTCACCGAAGACGAGGACGCGGTGCGCACCGTGGCCGTGGCAGCACTCGAGCGGCGTGGGTACCGCGTCCTTGCGGCGGCCGACGGCGAAGCGGCGCTCGCCCTCTCGCGGGCGTTCGCAGGCCGGATCGACCTGCTCGTGACCGACGTCGTGATGCCGGGTATGAACGGGCGGGAGCTTGCCGATCGCCTCACCCAGGCGCGCCCCGGCCTGCCGGTCCTCTACGTCTCGGGATACACCGAGGACACCGAGCTGGTCTTCGGGCTTGCCGGAGAAAGCCGTTCACTGCTCCCCAAGCCCTTCACGTCCCTCGAGCTCGCCAGACGCGTGCGTTCGTCGCTCGATACGGCGGCGAAGCAGTCGGAGCGACCCGCGGCAGCTCCATGATGAACTGGATTCTGCTCGTCATGGCCACCATCGCGGCGGTGATGGTGGCCATGCTCGTCGGCGGTGCCATGGCACCGCGGACGCGCTTCTCGGTGCGCTCCCTGATAGTCCCGCACCCTGTCCCCGTCGTGTACGCGCGCGTCCGCGAAGCCGACGGGCCGCCGCGGTGGTGTGCGGAGCTACCCACGATGCAGGTCGCCGCCGAGCGGGCCCCACATGATGTCACGTTCACATTGCTCGACGATGACGGGACCGAGATGGGGCGCTGGCATGTCACCGTCGGGGTGCAAGAGGGGGCACACGTCGGTGGTACTGGCCACACGATCGTCACCATCACCGAGTCGGTGACTGTCCACAACCTGCTGCTCCGCTTCCTGCGCAGTCTCGGCGGGAACGGGGCCCGGCCGCAGCGCTTTCTGGAAGCGGTGGCGCAGCAGCTCGACGTGCCGGCGGATATCCGCTCGGCCTGAACCGACGTCATCCGCCTGAACCGACGTCATCCGCCGGTTGGCCCCGAAGACTCAAGAAGCGCCGGTGCCACGACGAGACTCAACCTGAGTCCGATGTTCCCGCTGGACGCATGCCCGGTGCGTCACGAGCGGCAGTAGCCATCGCTGCCCATTCCGAAGCAGATTCCATGATTCGCGTTACTGGTGGTACTCCATCGAGCGGAGTGCCCATCTCGTCCACACAGGTCCCGAACACCGAGCCATACGGCATGTCTGCCATTCCGCGTGTGCTAGTGACCGAAGATGATGATGCCGTACGTGGGGTGATTCTCCGCGTGCTGGGCGATCGCGGCTATCAGGTTCTGTCGGCGGGGCACATGCAGGATGCGCTCGAGCAGTGGGACGAGGCTGAATCATCCGTGGCAGCGGGACGCATCGACCTGCTGATCACCGACTACTTCATGCCCGGCGGCACGGGCCGCGATCTCGCCAACGCGCTGTGGGCCACCCGGCCGCAGTTGCCGGTGCTTTTCATGTCGGGCTACGACGAGGACACGCCACCCGATCTCGTCGTCGGCCGCGAAGTCCATCTCGCCAAGCCGTTCACCACCGGGCAGCTGCTCGAGCATGTGACGCAGTTGCTGGACATGGCCGGAATCCCGCTGCCAGCTAGTGGGGCCTGACCAGCAGGGTGCCCCCGGGCGTGTCGTGCAGGATGACGATGCGCCCAGGCGATGGCACATGCTCGCGCTGCTGTCGGTAGCCGAGTTGCTGGGGATGTCGCTGTGGTTCGCCGCGAGTGCGGTATCGGCGCAGTATCAGCAGATGTGGTCGCTCACCGCGAGCGAGGCCGCGTGGCTTACCACCGCCGTTCAGCTCGGGTTCGTTGGCGGGACCGCCGTGTCGGCGGTGCTCAATCTGGCCGATATCGTGGCCGCCCGCCGGCTCTTCGCCGGCAGTGCGCTTCTGGCCGCGGGGTGCAACGCCATGGTGCTATCGGCCCATGGACTCGACACCGCCCTCCTCTGGCGCGCGCTCACCGGTGTCTGTCTGGCCGGTGTGTATCCACCCGCGATGAAGATGATCGCCACCTGGTTTCGTGCGCGGCGTGGCATGGCGGTGGGCACGATCGTGGGGGCGCTCACGGTGGGCAAGGCGCTGCCATATCTGGTAAAGGCGATTCCCGGCGCCAGCATCGCGAACGTGACGCTGACCGCGTCGGTCGGTGCGGTGGCGGCCGCCGTCATCGTGTGGCGTGGCTATCGCGACGGCCCGTACGCGTTTCCGCCGCGCCGCTTCTCGTGGCAGTTGGTAGGTGATGTCGCACGCGAGCCGCGCTGGCGCCTCGCCATGGGCGGCTACCTGGGCCACATGTGGGAGCTCTATGCCGCCTGGACGTGGCTGCCGGTGTTCGTGGCGGCGAGCGTCGCCGCGCAGGGACTCGATGCGCGCACGGCCGGCATGCGCGCATCGGTGGTGGCATTCTGCGCCCTCGCGGTGGGTGGCGCCGGATGCGTGTGGGGTGGCGTGGTGGCCGACCGGCGAGGGCGGGCGTGGCTCGTGAACACGGCCATGATGCTGAGTGGTGCCTGCGCGCTCCTCATTGGCGCCACGTTCGGCCGTTCCCTGTGGCTGCTGGCCCCCGTGGCGCTCGTGTGGGGCTTCTTCGTGATCGCCGACAGCGCGCAGTTCTCCGTGATGGTCACCGAAAGCGTCCCTGCGCACGCGGTGGGCACGGCGCTCACCCTGCAGACGTCGCTCGGCTTTCTCCTCACCGCCGGCGTGATTCAGCTGGTGCCGCTGCTGGAAGCGCGCGTGGGATGGCCGTGGGCATTCACGATGCTCGCGCTGGGGCCGGTGGTGGGGATTGCGAGTATCAAGGTGCTCACCGACAAGCGCGTTGACTGAGAGCCGAGTACCGAGAGCTCAGAGCTGACGGCCGATAACTGAAGACTCCCCCCGAGCATTTCGCAATCTCGAGGGGAGTCTTCAGTTATCGGCTCTCAGTCTTCAGTCGCGCGGGGCGCGCATCACCACCGCAGACCCGTCACCACTTCCTCAGCACTCGTCTGCCGCGCCTGCGGCGTGTCGGCCGGCTTCACTTCGATGGCCGGATGCCCGTGCTTCTTGAGGATCTCGTCGATCGGCGGAATGAGCTCCTTGTACGCCTTGCGCAGTTCGACGAGGTAGCCCTCGAGCTCCTTGGTGAGCATATCGAACACCTGCTGCGACTGACGCGTGGGACGCGCTTCGGTGCTGCCCACCGTGCCCGCCAGCGCCGCGATCTGGTTGTTCACCTTGATCGGGTAGTTGAGCGGATCCTGTCCCGACTGGTTCTTCACCTGATAGATCTCGGCTTCCATGGCGCTGATCTTGGTGTCGAGCTCCTTCACCAGCTGCGCGTACTTGGCCGAGTCGGCGCCCACCTGGGTCATGCGCGCCTTCGCCTGGTTACGCACGTTGCGCACCGTGCGCACGGCGTCGTTGGCATCGGTGGTCCGATCGCGGATACCCATGAGCAGCTTGTACTGCGCCACGAGATCGGCGCCGGTGGCGTCGCTGCGCGGATCCTTCTTCACCAGGAGCTTCGT
>NZ_JBIJAW010000166.1:0-7422 GCF_044345575.1 Gemmatimonas sp. | reverse complement strand
CCGTCGGTGTGGAAGTTGTTCGTCACTCCCTGCATCACGGCCGCGATGCGCTCGAGCCCGGCGCCGGTATCGACCGACGGCTTGGGGAGCGGGACCAACGTGCCATCGGGCTGACGATCGAACTGCATGAACACGAGATTCCAGATCTCGAGGAAGCGTCCCGCTTCTGCCCCTTCAACGAAGGCGTCCTGCGAGTACTCCTCGAGATCCGTGTTGGTCCACTCGCCGGTGGCGTCGGCCGGGAACGCCCAGTCCGCGGCCATCTTGGCGAGGTCCACGTAAATCTCGGTGCACGGCCCGCACGGGCCAGTGTCGGCCATCTGCCAGAAGTTGTCCTTGGCCCCAAGACCGTAGATGCGGTTCTCAGGGACATTCGCGACCTCCTTCCACAGCTGCCGCGCCTCGTCGTCTTCATGGAAGACGGTGACGCGCAGATGCTCGCGCGGAATCTTCAGGTCTTCGGTGATGAACTCCCACGCGAACTTGATGGCGTCGCGCTTGAAGTAATCACCGAACGAGAAGTTGCCGAGCATCTCGAAGAAGGTGTGATGCCGCGCCGTATGGCCGACCTGCTCGAGGTCGTTGTGCTTGCCACCGGCCCGGACACACTTCTGTGAGGTGGTGGCGCGACGGTTGCCATCGGGCGCCTCCTCCATGCCGAGGAACACCTTTTTGAACTGGACCATCCCGGCGTTGGTAAACAGCAGGGTGGGGTCGTCGGAGGGCACGAGCGCGGAGCTCGGACGGATGGCGTGGCCGTTCTTCTCGAAGTAGGCCAGGAATCGGGCGCGGATTTCGGCAGCGAGCATAAGTCGCTCAATATAGCCGACTTGGAATGCGACTGCAGCGTCTGCCCTATTCGTCGTCTGCTGACCCGAGCACGTCGCGGGCCACACGGCGAGCCACGCTTCCGGCGTAGCCGCGTCGCATCAGGAAGGCCAGCAGCTTGCGCTGGGCCGCCACCGGATCCTCCGAGGCAAGCGTGCGGGCCCTTTTCTCCGCGACCGCCCGACAGGCGGCTTCCTCGTCGAATCCGTCCTCACGCATCGCGTCAGCGACGGCCTCACTTACGACCGAACCAGCGACCCCTTTCCGCCGGAGCTGCTGCTTGACCCGCGCGGGCGCCTCGCCTCGACGCAGACGCGAAGCGGCCTCCGCGCTGGCCACCGCCTCGTCGGAGAGAAGCCCGTTGGCCTCCAGACGGTCCAACGCCTCCCGGATCTGAGCAGCGGTCGCCTCACGCCGTCGCAACCGGAGTTCCAGCTCACGACGGGTACGCCGGCCACGCGCGAGTGCATCGAGCGCACGGTCGGTGAGCTCGGTAATGGTATGCTCGTGACGGAGCCGTTCGAGCGCCGGCTCCGTAAGCACGACGCCCGGGCGCGTAGCCCCGGTGTCTGCAAGCACGGCCACACCAACGAGGAGCTGCTGGCCGTCGCTCAGCGACACCAGATAGCGCCCGGGACGGCGTGGCGACTCGCGCAGCTCTTTAACTGTTGGGGAAAGCGGTTCGGTCATGGGCAAAAAAGAGCCGAGGGGCTACTCACGATGAGCCGTGGTGATCCGGGCACCACTTCCCATCGCGAGCGACCCCTCGGCCCTCACACGCAGTCACGAGTTGATCGTGCTACGCTCAGTCCTCCGCCTCTTCGGCTCCGGCCACCGGTGCCGCGGCATTTACGCCGAGGACGACCTTGACCTTCTCTTCGATCTCCGCCATGAGCGCCGGGTTGTCCTTGAGGAACAGCTTGGCGTTTTCGCGGCCCTGACCGATACGCTGCGAGCCGTAGCTGTACCACGCCCCTGCCTTGTCGATGATGCCGGCTTCGACGCCGATGTCGACGAGGAGCGAGGTGTGGCTGATGCCTTCGGCGTACATGATGTCGAACTCGGCCTGCTTGAACGGCGGCGCCACCTTGTTCTTCACGACCTTCACGCGCACGTGCGACCCGATGACGTCTTCTTTTTCCTTGACGGGACCAATGCGGCGGATGTCGAGGCGCAGCGAGGCGTAGAACTTGAGTGCCTTACCACCAGTGGTGGTCTCGGGGTTGCCAAACATGACGCCGATCTTTTCGCGCAGCTGATTGATGAAGACCACGGAGACCTTCGAGCGCGCAATCGCACCGGTGAGCTTGCGGAGTGCCTGACTCATGAGGCGCGCCTGCAGACCGACGTGCGAATCGCCCATGTCGCCCTCGATTTCGGCCTTGGGCACGAGCGCCGCGACGGAGTCGATCACGATTACATCGACGGCGCCGGAGCGCACGAGGATTTCGCAGATCTCAAGCGCCTGCTCGCCCGTATCGGGCTGCGAGATGAGCATGTTCTCGACGTCGACGCCGAGCTTCTTGGCATACTCGGTATCGAGCGCGTGCTCGGCGTCGATGTAGGCGGCGACGCCACCGTTGCGCTGCGCGTTGGCGACAACATGCAGACAGAGCGTCGTCTTACCGCTGGACTCAGGGCCGTAGATCTCGGTAATGCGGCCACGTGGGATACCGCCCACGCCGATCGCGGCATCGAGATTGATCGCACCCGTGGGGATGGATTCGACGCGCACTTTCGCGTCGGTGCCCAGCCGCATGATGGAGCCCTTGCCGCAGCTCTTCTCGATCTGCGCGACTGCGAGCGCCAGGGCCTTGCGCTTGTCGTCTGTAATCACCGAACCCGCCATGAAGACCGCCGTCGTAAGGGGTGAAGCTACCATGCCCTGGCCCGCGAGAATCTACGGAGAACGCGGACAGGACCAAGACCCGAATAAAATACGAAACTTTGCCGATGTGGACAACTCCCCAAATCGCCCGATTTCAGGACAAACCGAAGGCATTGGGGACATGCCGAACCCGGACAGTATGACCGACCAGCAGCACCCCGACCACATCGAACCGATACCACAGGGTGTCCGCGCCGTGACGATCCACCCAAACACGAGCCGACCGCACCAACTCCCGCCGTTTGCGGTAATGCACCGCCTCCACCGGGCTGCCGAACCGCTCGCTGCGCCGTGCCTTGACCTCGACGAATGCCACCACGTGCTCGCGCCGCATGATGAGATCGATATCGCGGTGGCCAACGCGGAACCGGTGGGCCACCACCTGCCAGCCATCGCGCATCAGCCAACGGGCCGCGATTCGCTCCCCAAGCAAGCCAAGATCCTGGCGCGCTTTCGTCATGGGGCGAGTCTACAGCACCCGCCTGACAAAAGTCGCATCGTTTTCTCAGGCACCGTGCCGTTCCTACGCAGTGCGCCGCATTTGGCGCACGCGCGAAGCCCTCGCGCTCAGACGCCCCGACGTGCGGCCAGCATCAGGGCCGGGTCATCGCTGATGATGCCCTGCACGCCCTGTCTCCACAATCGCTGCGCCCGGGATGGCTCGTTCACGGTCCACACATGCGTGACCACACCGTGCTCGCGCACCGCCCGCACGATCGAGCCGATGGGAACGGGAATGCCGCGACGGGTGGGGGGAATACAGAGCGCCCGGTACCATGGCTGTGGAACACGCTGCCGCAAAATCGCGGGGGCAACCAGGCGGGCCACATCGGGCGTACTCGCCCCGAGTGCAACAGCGCCATGACGCAGGGGGAAGGTGCTCGCCGGATCGAAACCGGCCACGATCACGCGCGCTGTCAGGTTATGTCGAGCGATCGCCTGCACGAGCGCGGGTGTCGCGTCGGGCGTCTTGACCTCGACGATCAGCGGCAGGTCACGGGGTAAGGCCTCGATCACGTGATCGAACCGCGGCACCCCGGCGCCGCGCCCGCGCCAGGGGAAGTCGCGCCCGTTCGACGTGAAGCGCGCCCCCGCGTCGACGCCCACAAGGTCGGCGAAGGTATACGCCGCCACGGCACCGGACGCATCGGTCGTACGGTCGAGCGTCACGTCGTGCATGAGGACGAGCACCCCGTCCCGCGTGATCCGCACGTCGAACTCCACCGCATCTGCTCCCAGCGCCACGGCCTCAAGCAGACTGGGGAGCGTGTTCTCCGGTGCGTGCGCCCGATTGCCGCGGTGACCGATGACCGGACGGGCGTTAGGGTCGAGCAGGATCATCCTGCAACCTAACGGCCCCCCGCGCTGCGATGGCTACGCCGAATGCCAGCGTTTGGTCACGGAAACAGCGGCAGGCCGGAGGCGGGCGTCGGCCGTTACCGGCTCCGGAAACGACAACAGGGCGACACCCAGAGGTGCCGCCCTGCTGCAACTCACACCGACGCGATGTGAGGGGACGTGTATCCCGCCCTCGTTCGATGAATCAGAACGAGTACTGGATGCGCGTCATGACCATCCGCCCGATCTCAGGCACGCCCGGGAACGTGCGCACCCGATTGTCGAGCAGGTTCGTCGCATTGAGCGACCACATCAGCTTCTGCGCGCCCAGCTTGAAGCGCTTCGAGACCTGCGCATCGAAGAGCGTGGCCTGGGGCACATTTTCGTAGCAGAAGGTACCGGCCGGCGCCGGGCTGCAGCGCCCCACCCCGCCCTGCGCATTCGTCGTCGCGCCAGTCTGACCGGCGGCGAGCGGGAACGCCAGGTTGGTGGCATACACGCCGGAGTTCACCGGGAACGCCTGGTTGAAGCGACCACGCAGGTCGAAGCCGATCCCGTTTTCGGGGTTGTTGTAGCGCAGGCCGAGCGACCCACGCGACCGCGGCGAGTTCGACATGAGCGGCAGGTTGTTGCCGCCGGCGATGCCGTCGAACACGTTGCGGTCCTGATAGCTGTAGGCCACGTCGAGGGTGACGCGGTCGGTGGCATTGAAGTCCACCGCCATGTCGAGCCCCTTCACCCAGATCTTGCCGGTGGAGGTGAAGTACGTCGCGTAGATCGCGTTGGCCGCCGTGGGCTGATTGGCAAAAGTCACCACACCCACGGGCAGTGCCGCGACGCTCGGGGTGAGCGCACCGGCAAGCCCGCCAGCGAGCGCCTGAATCTGCGCCGGCTGCAGTCCGAGGGGCTGCGACGCGAGGAAGGCGCCAATCTGCTGCCCGAGATAGCCACCCAGCTGCTGCGGGTTGCCGAAGAACACGTTCGGCGTGGCGAGCGCGGCCGAGGTGCCGATGTCACCACGTTCCTGCGTCCAGGCGGAAACGTCGAAGCGCAGCTTGTTGCCGACGATTCCCTTCCAGCCGACTTCGTACGTGTTGTTGAACGACGCCGCCAGGGGATCGATGTCGGTGAGCTGCGCGGCCGTCACGGGCGTGGTGGGCGCGGTGAGATACGACACGCGGGTGGCGAGGTCGTTGCTCGTCGGCGCACGCGAGCCGAGGAACTGCACCATGCCGGTGGCCACGGCCTGCGCGGTGGCGGCGGGGAAGCCCTGCTGCTGCAGCGCACCGGCGATGGACGGCACGAGGCGCGACGACAGCGCCGAGATGGCGCCCGGGAACGCCGAGGCGGCGGACACCCCGGTGAAGTTGCCACCGTTCGCGTACACCGACCGCATGCACATGGAGCCCAGCGCGCTTCCGTTGCAATTACGGGCGAACTGGAGGCCATCCTTCGGCGGATTGCCACGCGCGCGGATGTCGAAGCCCGAGCCACCCACATTGGGCGACTGGATCAGGTCGAGGAAGAACGAGAAGTTGGCCGGCGTCGAGAAGGCCCGATTGTAGGTGAACCGGATGTTCTGGTTCTCCGAGGGCTTCACGATGAACGCCGCGCGCGGCGAGAAGAACTGGCCGTTGATGACGTTGTTGCCGTCACCACGGGCAGCCAGCAGCAGCTCGAGATACTTGTTCGGACGCGTCGTGGACTGGATGTAGCCACCATACTCGGTGACGTTGTCCACGTCCTCGTTGACCCCGTTGATCGTGTTACCGGTGCGGGGATTGGTCCAGATATAGTCCACGCCGTAGGTGAACGACTGCTTCTTGCCGAGGTCGAAGCCATGCTGGAGCTGCGCGGCCGCCACGCGCGACTGGTCGACGATCGGCTGGCCTGAGCGCAGCAGGTAGGTGCCACTGCCGTCCTGCGCATTGGCGTTACCGGCATCGCTGCTGTTCAGGAAGGCCTGTGCGAAGAGCTTGTTCCAGCGGAAGCGCTGCTGGAGGCTCAGGTAGGTCCAGTTCTTGATCTGGGCCGAGCCGTTCGCACCCGTGAGTTCGATGGCGTTACCAACGTTCGTGTACCCGAGCGTCGTGATCGCCTCGGTGTTGGTGGTGGGGCGCACATCGACACGGGCCTCACCGGTGAAGCGCTGCAGGTCGAAATCGCGGTTGTTGGCCTGACCACGACGCGCCGCCGGCACATTGGCCGTATTCGGGAACGTGGTGGGTTCACTGCGATCGTTGTACTCCCAGTCGCGCCCCTGCATGTATTCGCCGGAGAGCTTGAACGCCACCTTGTCGTTCAGCTTCTGCGCCGTGCGCAGCCCCGTGCGGAACACCGAGCGCTCGCCACCGTCGAGGCTGATGGTCGTGCCCTGTGACGCGAAGGGCGACTTGGTGATCACGTGCAGCACACCGTTGGAGCTGTTCGGGCCGTAGAGCGCCGACGCCGGACCGAGGAGCACTTCCATGCGGTCGATGTCCTCGTTCGTACCCGTGAACAGGAACGGCACGTTCACGCGCAGCGACGGCACACCGGCGAACCGGTAGTCCTGCAGCATCAGCATGGAGCCGCTGAAGGCGTTATTGAAACCACGCGCCACCACGTTGGCCTGCGCGATACCACCGCGGTTGATGTCCACACCGGGGGTAGCACGGAGATGATCCGTGACCGTCACGGCCGGGGTGGCCTCGATGCGCTCGCTCGAAATGACGGAGATCGACGCGGGGGCGTCGAGGGCCTTCTCGGGGCGCGCGCGGCTCGCGGTCACGACCGTCTGCGACAGCGTGGTGGTGGCCTGGGTGAGCGCGATATCCACCGTCTGGCCCGGACGCACGTTGGCGACGGACTTACGCTCGTAGCCCAACAGGCGCGCGGTGACGGTGTAACTGCCGTTCGGCAGGTTGACGATGCGGTAGCTACCATCGGCGCCGGTGATGGCGCCATAACGCTGGCCACCGGCGACCTCGGCGCTCACGCCGACATTTTCGACAGGACGGCCAGTGCCGGCGTCGGTGACTTTACCGGTGATGGCGCCCCCCTGGGCGGCCAGCGGGGAAGTCGCGACGGACGCCGCGGCGACCGCAACGGCGGCAGCGGCAATAACGCGTCGGAGCAGCAGGTACATCTCACACCTCGTGAGGTAGGAAAGAACAGCGAGGTCCGGCATACCCGCGACGGTTCGCGGGTCAAGGTGGGATTCCGTGGTCTGAACGTGCCGGATGGACGCGCGGAATGTCCTATGTTGACCGACTACGTGAAGCTCGTCAATACGCAGCCGCCAACTCGGGCCGATAAATCGCCCCGCCCCCTCGCCACCGCGGGGGGTACGAATGCTCCACCGTCAGCCGTCGCCGCATCTGCGGCGA
>NZ_JBIJAW010000165.1:0-7434 GCF_044345575.1 Gemmatimonas sp. | reverse complement strand
CCACCTGGCACCCGGCCAAGGACAAGAACGACCTCTCGGCCACGCGCGCCAAGATCGGCGAGATGGTGACGGCCGCGAAGGCCGTGGCGGCGTCCAAGGCGCCGGCGACCTGCCAGAAGCCGGAGCTCGCCAAGGCGCAGGCGGGGCTCACGGGCGAAACCGAGAAGGTGGCGGCCATGGTAAGTGCCAAGGCCGACGACACCGCCCTCAAGGCGGCGATGAAGACGCTGCACGACCGCTTCGAGGTGCTCGAGGAAGGCTGCAACACCGGCATGAAGCACTGAGCGCTTCGCGGAGCTTCGGGGGCGTGGCGGGCTCCGGCGCATCCACATCACCGCCGCGAGTCTGTTCGGGGGTGGCCGTGCACTTCGCTCCGTCGCTGCGCGCCTACGCTACACGCCGGCGTCACCCCCTCACGGACTCGCTTGCGGCGACGTGGATGCGCCGGAGCTGATTGCCTCGTGCGGGGCGCGACAACCGCCGGCTTCCGGTTCCCCGTTCGCGTGCCTCTGCTTCGCGCGATGCAGCCCCGGCGGCTCCGCCGCCCCGTGAGCGGATCCCTGAGGGGGTGACGCCGGCGCGCCAAGGCGCGCGCGGCCACCCCCGAAGAGAGCAGCGAATGGGGTGTGCGGAGCTGACGGGGCGTGTCCCGCCCACGCAAAACACGACGCCCCACCGACCAGCGAACCGTCGGTGGGGCGTCGTCACATCCGCGATGTGAACCGAGTTACACGATCTCGCAGGCCCCGCCGGCGCAGGCCACGGTATCGGCGAGCGTCGTCATGTCGGTGCCTTCCCACAGCGCCGTGTAATCGACCGGGCTGTACGCGAGGGCGTTCCACTTGGCCATGTCCATCTCGGTGGTCACTTCTTCGCGCGGCGCCTGGGTGTACACCTTGTCGCCCGTTTCACGGAGCAGCGAGATGCCGGTGAAGTACTGACGGTTCTCGAAGATGAACTGCTGCACCGCGTCCCACTCGTCGTCGCGCACCGTGACGGTGTTGGAGACGTTGTGGTGGAGCCCCGGGTTGTACTGCTCGTGACGACGGCCGGCCACGACCCAGTGCTGCTGCACGAGGCGCACGTACTCGAGGAACTGCACCGCGCCCACGTCCTTGCGGAGGATGGCATCAGCCGGCGCCGTCACCGGGAAGGTGATCACGTCGGTGGTGTCCGGATCCCACGCCGACGCTTCCGTCATGTGCGGGTTGTTGAGCTTGAACCACTGGAACAGCGGCTCCGTGCGCGCGGCCTGCACACGACGGAAGTAGTGACGCGCGTGGTGCGGGTGGATACCAGAGCCGGCGCCGAGCACGAGGCTCGCGGTGCCTTCGGGCTTCACGCAAGTGATGCGCGCCGCCGCCGGGATACCGAGGTGTTCGGCCACGGCCGCGTTCGTGTCGAGGCACTCCTGCGCCCCGCGCTCCAGCACGGCCGGGTTGAGCAGCAGCGACGGACGATCGAGGATACCGCAGATGGACACGCCGAGGAGCGACTCACGCTCGTTGATGAAGCGCGTGGCAGCCCCGAGGTACGGGATGGTCGTGTACGCGGCCTGCAGCGTACCGAGCAGCGCCGCGGCGCGGCAGCAGGCCAGGAAGCCGGCTTCGTCTTCGCACGCGTTGGCGTTGATCGTCGTGAGGTTACACATCTGCCAGCCGCTCACCTTGCTGCCCACCGGCACGTCGGGCATGCCGTACTCGGCGAGCTTGGCCTGCGCGGCCTCGTCGACCACGGCGAACGGCGCGAGGCCGATTTCGACGCACGGGTTGGCGCCGTACTCGACGTCGTCCACGAAGTAGAAGCCCGGCTCACCGAATTCCTTCTGCAGTTCGAAGAGACGCTGGAAGTCGCCTTCGGTGTGCTGGTCGCGCACGAGCACGGCCGAGTTGTTGGACTTGCCGCGCTGCGGGTTGGTCTCGAACCAGTTGCCCGTCTTGGCGGCCGCCATTTCGTCGTCGTCGGCCGAGAAGAGGCAGATGGTGGCCGAGCGGCGGATACCGCCCGAGAGCACCGCGACGGCGACGTGCATGAGGATGTCGTACACTTCGATGGGGCGCATCGCGCGACCCGACACGTTATCGAGCATACGCTCGACGGCGGTGAGCGCCTTCTTGAGCGGCAGGTGACCCGGGGCGCGACCGCCCGACGTGCGGAGCGGCGCCCCACGACGACGGATGTTCGAGTAGTTGAACTCGATCTTCTTGTTGTCGGTGTAGCTGCGCATCAGCGCGTCGAGCGCGTCCGCCCACCCCTCAAGCGTATCGCCGACGTTGTAGTGCACGACCTCGAGTTCGTTCTCGGCGCCGCGGATGGGGAAATGCGGCAACTGCGCAACGTGATGCTTCTGCACTGAGAAGCCCACACCCGTGCCCGACATGAGGAGGAAGAACGCTTCCTTGAACGCGTCGAGGCGGTTCATCTGCGTGAAGGCGCAGTTGAACATGCGGGCGTTGTTCGCTTCGATGGCCTGACCGCCGAACTGGAGCGAGCGCATGGAGGGCAGGATCGCCTTGCGCTGCAGCGCGGCCTCAGTCTCGTCGATGAGCTCACGCAGCAGGCGGCCGCCGAATCCGGCAACGGGCTGGTCGAGCTTGTCGGCGAAATGGGCGCGGTGCATGTCCATCACGCGCGTGAACGCTTCCGACGGCGTTTCGCGGCGGCCGAGGTCGTCACGGTAGCGCGAGTAGCGCGAGAGGAAGATGTAATCCTGCAGGCCGTTCTCGCCGTGGGCGGCGAGGCGCACCTGGGCGCGGCTGGCGCGATAGATGACGTAGCGCTTGGCCACGTCCCAGTGGCCGCGGGCCGCGATCATCATTTCCACGATGTCCTGCACTTCTTCCACCGTGGGGGTGCGTTCCTGCGCCTTGCGCTCGACGGTGTTCACCACGAGCTGCGTGATTTCGCAGACGTCGGCGAACTCAGTGAAGCCGAGGCCGAACCGGTGCGCGGCGTCGCTGGCGTGCGGGTTGGGCGCGTCGTCATGGCGCGCGGCCCAGAAGGCGAGCGCAATGGCGCGGGTGATGCGCTCCGGGTCCCACGGCGCGCGGCGCCCATCGCGCTTGATGACTTCGGTGATCGTGCGAACACCGGCGGCATCGTAGCTGCCAAAGGTCTGGCGGAGGTCGTTGGCGGCGCGAGGGGCGACGGTAGTGGTCATTCGGTGTCTCCAGAGGGGAAAAAGCCAACCTGTGTGCACACCCCCCGGAGGTCGTTCCCCGTGCCTCGTGTCGGCCGCGTCGTCGCGGTCAACACGAAAGCTCCCGGCGATGGTTTGCAGGGAGCCCTGGACGGGGCCGCGCGCACACGAAATCGAACAACTCGGTGCGGCGCGGCGATCCCCGGCGAACCCTCCCTCGAGGGGGCGCGCGGACTCATGGCACTGGCAGGTCTTCTGGCTCGGGATTCGGCCTCGGAAGCGGCCTTCCCGCGCCGGACATGGCGCAGTGGCGGAAAGCTTCCTCGTCGTCCCTTACAGCGGCGGGGCCGCCCCGGAATCACACCGGGTTCCCTCTTAGCCACGGCCTCTGGGGGAGGAGACCGGGGACCAGCGCCTATGTGGTGGAGCAACTGCGGTACGGTGAACCCCCTTGCCCGGCCGCACACGTGCAGGCGAGCAAGGAAGGATCAACTTCCGGCATTTCGGGCGGGGAGTCAAGAGACAGTTTGTCCGACTGGGACCGGCCGGAGGGACGGGGATGGTCGGGGTCGGTCCCGGGGCCGTTTTTGGCCACTCCCGACCCCGATTTCCGGCCCCTTTCGTCACATCGCGATCTTCTTGGCCTCGAGCTTCTTCTTCTGCTCCCGCAGGTGCTCGTCCATCTTGAGCCGCGGAATGCCGTTCTTGAGCCATTCGGGGGCCGGCTGCCCCTTGAGGTACGCGTCCCAGTATTCCATGAGCCGCTGCGAGTAGTCGCGCTTGTTCTTCCACTGCGCCAGGCCGTGGTTCTCGCCCACGTACTCCAGCAGAATCACGTCCTTGTCGAGCTGGCGCAGCGTGTTGTAGAAGGTGATGCCCTGGTTGAAGTCCACCGCGCCGTCCTTGTCGTCGTGCAGGATGATCAGCGGCGTCTTCACCTTATCCGCGTACCGGTTGGGCGAGTTGCGCTCGTAGGCCTCGCGGTTCTCGAGGAAGTTGCCCTTGAAGCGCCCCTGCGAGCTCTGGAAGATGGGCTGATTGGCGCTCCCCGTGTTCCAGTACACCGAGCTGTACATGCTCACCATGTCGGTGAGCGGCGCCCCGGCCACCGCGCTCTTGAAGATGTTCGTCTGCCCCACGAGGAAGCTGGTCTGGTAGCCACCCCAGCTGTGCCCGTGGAGTCCCACGCGCGCCGAGTCCACGATACCCGTGGCGATCGCCGCCTTCACCGCTGGCACCACGCTCCACACCGCACTCATGCCGGGATCGTTCAGCTTGTACACGATGTCCGGCAGGAACACCGCGTAGCCACGCGAGTTGTGCACGCCGATGAGCGCGTTGGGTGAGCTCGAGAACGTGGGCGAGTAAAACGAGTTGAGATTGTCCGACTGCAGTTCGTAGATGAACGTGAGCGTGGGATACGCCTTGCCCGGCTCGTAGCCGGCGGGGAGATACAGCGCGCCCTGCAGCGAGTCGCCCTTCTCCGTCACGTAGTGCACGAGCCGTGAGCCGGCCGACCACGCCACGCCGTTCATTTTCGGGTTCGCGTCGCTGAGTTGCGTCGAGTCAGCCAGCGCCCCGCCACTGAACGCCACGCGCCAGTAATCGGGGAAACGCGTGCTGCTCTGAATGCTCGCCACCCACAGCTCGGCGTCACGCGCCTTCATGGGCGCGAGGCGCGTGTCGCGCCAGCCGCTCAGCACCACCGCCCCCATCTTGTTGGGGTCGAGGCGCACGAACGCTTCCTTCTTGGTGAGGTGCTGCATCGCCACCATGTAGATCGGCTTGGTGAGATCGATGCTGCGCTCGCGCGGGTCGGTGCTGATGCGGCGGCTGTAGCGGATTTTCTTCGCACGGCCATCCACGGTGAGATTCGCGAAGCTGTTGCCCGCGAGCCCCACGCGCCACACGTCGTAGTTGTCCTGCAGCAGCACGAAGCGGCCGTCCTTGCTGAAGCCCACCACCTGCGTGGCGGGACGATCCACATTGTGGTCGTCCTCGGTGTCCACGAACGACACCGGCGCGCCCTGCGTGATGTTGGTGGTTTTCTTGGTGGCCACGTCGTACGCCTGCCAATGGCCGTTGTCCCAGAAGAGCACCGTGCGCGCATCAGGCGAGAGCTGCGCGTTGCCGCGCGCGTCCTTCTTCACGAGCGTGCGGGCGCCGGTGCGCGTGTCGATCACATACACATCGCGGCGCTGAATGCCGTCGAGGTTGCTCTGACGTTCGTACGCGCTGTTGTCGCTCCCCAGCAGCAGGGCATCGCGCGCGCCGAGGGTGGCGGTGCGCACCACCTCGTCGGTGAGCTGCACGATCTTGTCGGTGGCGGGCAGGTACGTGGCCATGAAGGAGAAGCCCTTGTCGGCCTGCTCCTGCACGAGCTGCATCGACTGCAGGCGCGCGTCCTTGCCGTGCCACAGGATGAGGCTGGGCTTGTCGTCGTCCTCGAGCGCTTCGCCCTTGGGGAGCGGCGTCGTGGCCACGCGCAGCCCGATCAGCAGGCCGTCCTGCGCGTCGAGCCACCGGGGCGCGCGGTCGGGGCTCACTTCCATGCCGTTCGGCAGCGTGGTCTTCGCCCCCGCGCCCACCATCACCGTCTTCTGCGCTGGCGAGCCGGCGCGGCTCACACCCACGGCCGCCCAAGTGGTGTCCGTGTTGGCGCTGTCGGCCGTGCCTTTGAGGAACGCGAAGCTCGCGAGCGTATCCGTCCACGCGAGGCGACGATACAGCGCCTTGCCGGCGTCGATGTTCTTCACAACACCACTGGACAGGTCGCGCAGTTGTACGCCGTTGCCCACCATCTCTCGTGCATCGATGGTGTAAGCGAGCAGCCGGCCGTTGTCGCTGAAGGCGAAGTCGCCCACGTTGCCCACGTTGAGCACATTGGCGGTGCCCAGCTCGTGCAACAGCAGGTCGGTGCCATCCACGCGCGCGCCGCCGCCACCAAAGAGGTTGCCACCCATGCCCGGCGCGCCCGCCGCGGGGCCGCCCGCACCGCCGCCGCCGCCGGCGGGCGCATCGGGGCCATAGGCCTGCATGGCGAGGTAGCTCGGCACGTCACCGCCGAAGGCGATGCGGCGAATGCGGTCGAACTCGCGCTGCTCGCCCGTGGCGAGATTCACCACGAGCGCTTTGCTCTGGATGGGGCGGCGCTGCTGACGCAGCCGCTTCTGCTCGGCCGCCTTGGGGTACACCAGCACGGCCAGCCACTTCCCATCACCGGACAGCTGCAGCCCCGGCACCCCGCCGCCGAACCCGCCGGCAGCGGGCACTTCGCCCACGGGGAACCGACGTACCGTGCCACTGGCGGTGGTCTGCCGCACGATGACCTCGGCGTCACCCTCGTTCGGAGCCTGGAGGTAGGCGAACCATTGGCCGTCGTTGGACAGGGCCGCGCCGCGCAGCGTCTTCCACGCGGAGATGTCGGCGGCGGTGATGGGACGCGGCGCGGCACTGGCCGCGGCGCCCTGGGCGACCACGAGTGATGGGGTGGCGCACAGCGCCAGCCCCAAGGCCACCATCGGCGAGCGGGAAGGGAACAGCAAGATCGAGGCTCCGGGTAGAGGTCGCCCGAAGATACGCTGGTGACCGGGTTCGCGTTTGCCGGGGAGCCAGCGCGCGGGGGGAGTCGGGAGGGTCGGAGCCGGCGGGGGGCGTCGTGCTTCCGGTCACTGATCGCTGAGAGCTACTGCTGAAAGCCGAAAGCTCCCCGCGGGCGGCGAGGAGCTTTCAGCTTTCAGTCGTCTGTCGTCAGTCCAACTCCAACCTCAAAACGCCACAATCTCCAAATACGCCTGCCGGAAGGTGTCCACCTGCGGCAGCGTGGCGTCCTCGAGGCTCGGGGCATAGCCCACGAACACATCCTGGCTGGCGACCCGCTTCACCGGGGCATCGAGCCACGCGAAGCATTCGTCGGCGATGCTGGCGGCGATTTCGGCGCCGTAGCCCCACGAGAGCGAATCCTCGGTGGCCACGATCACGCGGCCGGTCTTCTTCACGCTCGCGTAGACCGCTTCCTTGTCCCACGGCGAGAGCGTGCGCAGGTCGATCACTTCCACGCTCGGGCCGCCCTCTTCGGCGATCTGGTTGGCCGCAACGAGGGCGCGCTGCACCGTGGCGCCGTACGTCACCAGCGTGACGTCGGTGCCCTGACGCAGAATGTTCGCCTTGCCGAACGGGATCATGAAGTTCGGGCCGGGATACTGCGCCTTGTTGTACGTCTGGCGGTACAGGTGCTTGTGTTCGAGGAACAGCACCGGGTCGTCGCAACGGATGGCGGTGCGCAGCAGACCATT
>NZ_JBIJAW010000164.1:0-7451 GCF_044345575.1 Gemmatimonas sp. | reverse complement strand
CGGTGCGTCCGCTGCCGTGGCGAAGCGCACGTTGTACACCGTGCGGTTTTCGATACGGAAGCCTTCGATACAGATCTCGAGAGTCCGTCGGCCGAACCCCGAGGTGCCCACCTGCGACGTAAATGTCAGGTGGGCACTCTGTCCACGCGTGCTGAGGGCGGAAAGCCGAGCCTGCACGTCCACGCGCTGATCACCGGTGAACAGGTCGACGAATCGATCGGTCCGACCGTCCTTTCGCCCGCCGGTGATCTGATGGACCAGTTGCCACGCGGCATTGTTGCACGCCACCGGGCTCCAGTCCTGCTCGTACATGATGTGCGCCTGCGGGAGGGTTTCGACCAGCCGTTGCATGACTGCCTGTCCGCCGTCTAGCCGCGCTCGGCGAAGCAGTTGATCCGCGGTGCGAATGCTTGCGAGAAGATCATCGCTGAACGGGCCGCCATCGACGATGCTGGTGACGCCGAGGCGCAGGAGCAGTGAGCGGAGCCCGCGACGCCGATTGCCGTCCTGGATGTGGCAGATCAGAGGCACGACATGGTCGAGACAGGCAAGTGGCCCCTGCACGGCGGGCAGCATTTCCAGCGCATCCGCGTAGTCGGCCGCGGAGAGGACCACGGCATCGGCCCGGACGTACTCGGTGATCGCCGACAGCTGATCGGCTGATGACGCGACCAGGACGGAGGCTTCGGACGAGGGGAACTGTGTACTCAGGGCTTGCCCCCGATGCTTCGCCCGATCGATCACCACGATGCACAGGGTACGCGCCTCACCGGCCTTCGCCCGGTTGAGCGGGAGATCATCGGGCACCCCCACGCCGCGCAGGCTGGACGCGGGGTCGCTCTCGTGCCGGTCAGCGGGAGGCATGATGCCCAATGGCACGGGCGAGTCGCCGACAGGGTACACATGGTGCATGGGAAACACGCTCGCTTGGCTGTTAAGGCTCGCGAAAGGCCGTGAAATTCTGGAGTCGCGCGACTATATTCTGTTTGTTGCTTAGCCAACATTCGGCTGGGCCGACGATGCCAGACACTGGTGCCCGGGCGGGGTGAGCACCGGGTCTGGCCCATTCACGACTTCGAGCGGCACATGCCGAACCTGCTAGCTCTCCGGATAAGTAAACAGCCGGCCTTGGCTAAGTATCTATGTGAAAGGGTAGGGTTCCGCAAGGAGTGCTCTGTTTGAGGCCTCCTGCGCGCCCTGACGATCCCCACGGTCAGGCCCCCGTCGGCCTGCGCTGGCAACGGGCACGCGAAGACGCCGGGTTGGAGCAGCGCGATGCGGCCGCGCTCCTGGCGATCCACCCGGTCACGCTGTCGCGCTATGAGACCGGTGCCCGAAAGATTCCTGCGGCCGTTCAGGAGCGCATGGCGACGGTGTACAAGCTGGCGAGTCAGCCCCCGGTGCAATCACTGGCATACTGGAGTGGTCGGCTTGACCAAATGGTCGACCACCTTCGCCGTGTTGTCAGTGAGCAGACCGAATTGGCTGACCAGCTGCGCCGAGCGGCGCAGTCCGACACGGGCGGGCCACTTGCGGAGGAGGCCGATCCGATCGGCTGATCTGGTCGGGCGTATCGCCGCGCGCGGTTTTGGCCGCGCGCGGGAGCCGCGGCGTTATGCCTGAGGGGACTGAGGCACAACGGGGAACCCGATCTGTACCGTGGTGCCCCCGTGCGGTCCGATGTCATGCATGAACAAACCGCCAGACCGGCACGCAATCGTCGCGGCGGCGCACATGAGCTCCAGTCCAGCGCCCACAGATGGGCGGCCGGGCGCCCCGGCCGTGGTTGTCGTGCCCCGCGGGGTGGTACCCGGTTCGGCCGGGGCTTCGGCCACGATCCACACCTGCTGTTGGTCTCTACGGCTGGACAGGCGCGCGAGCGAGTCCGGCGACGTGCCTTGCGTCATCGCGTGTGCGGTCGTGATCAGCATAGCCTGCAGGTCCGCCTTCGAGAGGCGCAGGTACGCGTCATCGCCACTGCCTGCGGCGTGCTTCAGCCGGCGTAACCCGCTAGCGTCGAGCAGCGTGACGGCTTCGTGAACGGCATCGCCCACCTTCAGTCGAGTTCGCCGGGCGTTCGTCGGTTCAGCGAGTGCCGTAAGCACGGCCAGTACGGCTTGGGTCTCGAGAAGCACCTGCGGTGCGTCGCAAGCGCTCATCGCCGTGGTCGAGTCCTCGCGCTCATTGGCCCGCAGGCGCCGCAAGTAGCTCAGCACATGGTCGAGGCGTCCCCGGTACTGCGCGGTGAGCTGTCGGATGGCCGGACTCGCGAAGGTCACGGCATTGACCGAGGCCTCATCGTGATACTCGAAATCAATCAGAAACGCCGGCGCACACGACAGCTGCAGGCGACGGAGGCGAAGATGCAGAGCGCTGCCCACCGCGCTGTCGTGCTCGAGATCGATCCCGGTAGACAGACAGCCGTGCGGTGAGAGTTGGTCTGCTGTCTCGAACAACGCCTGAAGCTTACGTCGCTGCGACCGCGGTACGAATGATGAGAGCGACTGCGTGCGGGCATCGAAGCGGTCGCCCGCGATCCACGCCAGCAACGATGCGGTGTTCTCCCCGATCGCCAGAGGGGCCCCCTCGGGACTGTAGAGCGCGGAGTGCTGACCAAACGCCGGTAGGACCGCCTCGACACCGGCCATCGCGCCGACCGTCTGGGTTCGCCGAATGACACGCTCGATGGTGCCAAATACCTCGTCGAGACGCGGACCGGTCCCACCGGTGTCCACGACGGCGTCGGCGCCGCTGCGGTACAACTGCTCACGGACCTGGAGGGAGTTGCCGGCGTTCACCGCACAGATAACGGCGCCACCCTTTTGGCGTGTATGTGCCGCAAGCCGCGGAACGACGGCCATGGCATCCTGCACGGTCGGTGAGCAGACGACAATGGTGGAGGAGCCACCCCGCAGTTGTGCCAGAAGCGCCTTGGTACTCGAGAACACGGCGGGCGCACGGTGCGGCATGGCGAGGAGCCACTGCCAGTGTTCGGCCGATCGACCTTGCGCATCATATACCAGCACGTGCCCGTCGGCCGGTGTCTCCAGATGAGACGCACCCTCCGACTCGTACACGACCGGATCAGGCACGCCGCGGTGCCGTTTGGTGCCACCGGCGTATGGCAAGTCGGCGGCGGCATTCCCTCCGGCCATCGGAGTGTTCGGGAGCCAATCGTTGAAACTCCTCATTGGTGCCACTCCTGGGGCAGCATCGCCCCGAACGCGACAGTCTCGGTTTGACGGTTGTTTACGGTTAACTGATTAGCTAATTAGCATGGCGTTTGCCACTGTTCAAAATGTAGCTTACGGATGAGCTTGCCACGGGCAAGTTAAGATGAATTAATCTTGCATGTAGAAAGCAATCATTCTTGGCGAAGGTTGATAACCGTTCAATAAGCAGACCGGTCTGTGACAAAAACGAAAAGGCTCCGGAGCGTTCCGGAGCCTTTTCGTTTTTCGCGTGATCGGTCTCAGAACAGCATCATCATCGGCGCTTCCAGCAGCTGCCGCAGCGTCTGCAGGAACTTCGCGCCCACCGCGCCGTCGATGATGCGGTGATCGCAGCTCATCGTGACGCGCATCTTTTGCCGCGGAACGAACTGGCCGTTCTCCCATACCGGCTTGGTCTCGGTGGCCCCCACCGCGAGAATCGCCGCCTCGGGCGGATTGATGATCGCCGTGAACTGATCGATGCCGAACATGCCGAGGTTCGACACACTGAACGTGCCCCCGCTGTACTCGGCCGGCGTGAGCTTCCGCTCGCGCGCCTTCTTCGCGAGCTCGCGCGCTTCCTTGCCGATCTGGCCGAGCCCCTTGAGGTGCGCGTCGCGGATGACCGGCACGATGAGACCATCGTCGGTGGCCACCGCCATGCCCACGTGCGCGGCGCTGAAGTAGCGGATGCTGTCGCCCTGCCAGTGCGCGTTCACTTCGGGGTGACGCGTGAGGGCGATCGCCACGGCTTTGATCACGATGTCGTTCACCGACACCTTGAACTGATCGCCGGCCGCCACCATCTGCTCACGCAGCTTGCCCACGTTCGTCATGTCGATCTCCGACGTGAGGAAGAACGTGGGGATGGGACCGATGCTCTCGCCGAGACGACGCGCGATCGTCTTGCGCATCTGCGTAAGCGCGACGTCCTTGAACTCGCCATCGATCTGCATGGCGGTCGCGGTCGACGTCGGCTTGCTCGCCGTGCTCGGGGCTGCCGCGGACTGCTCTCGCGGAGGCGCCGAGGGAGCGGAGGCTGCGGAGGCGGCCGCCTGCTCGATGTCGCGCTTGATGACGCGACCACCGGGGCCGGTGCCCTGGATGCTTTGCAGGTTCACGCCACGCTCGGCGGCCATGCGGCGCGCCAGCGGTGAGCTGCGCACGGGGCCTCCGGGTACTGCCGCCGGCTCGTGCTCGGCCGTGCCGGCGGGCGGATGGGCATGCTCGTGTGCGTCGACAGGCGGGTTGGGCATCGCCTCGGCGGGCACGGCCTTCGGCTGCTCCGATGGCGCTTCCGCGGGGGCGTGCCCACCGGCGAGCGCCGAGATGTCCTCGTCGGCCGCGGCGATCACGCCGATCGTGACGCCCACGGGGCTCGTCTGGCCTTCCTCGATCAGGCGCGCGCGCAGAATACCGTCGCCGCGCGCGACGAGCTCCATGATCGCCTTGTCCGTCTCGACTTCGGCAATCGTGTCGCCGCTCTTCACGGCGTCGCCCACGTTCTTTACCCACTTCACCAGGCGCCCTTCCTCCATCGTGGGGGAGAGCGCCTCCATCATCACTTTCGTCGCCATGGGATCGCTATGAGGGTGAGCCTGGTCAATCGATGTAGAGAACCTGCTTCACCGCCGCGATCGTCTTGGGGACGTCGGGCTTGGCGGCCTTCTCGAGGCTCTTCGTGTACGGCATGGGCGCATCGGCCTGATGTACGCGAAGGACTGGCGCGTCGAGGTGGTCGAAGCAGTAGCGCTGCACATAGTCGACCACCTGCGCGCCGACACCACACAGCTCCCAGCCTTCTTCCACCACCACGGCGCGGTTCGTCTTCCGCACGGACTCGGCGATCGCGTCCACGTCCATGGGGCGGATGGTGCGCAGATCCACGACGTCGCAGCGGATGCCTTCCTTCGCGAGCTGATCGGCGGCCTGCATGGCCACCAGCACCATCTTGCCGTGCGTGATGAGCGTGCAGTGCTCGCCTTCGCGCTTGAGATCGGCCTTGCCGAGCGGAATGACGTACTCATCCTCGGGCACTTCACCCTTGGTGTTGTACAGCATTTCGCCTTCGAGGAAACACACCGGGTTGTCGTCGCGAATCGCCGCCTTGAGCAGCCCCTTCGCGTCGTACGGCGTGCCGGGCGCCACCACCTTGAGTCCCGGGATGTGCGCGAGCCACGACTCGAATGCCTGCGAGTGCTGCGCGGCGAGCTGCAGCGCGGCACCGTTGGGGCCGCGGAACACCATCGGCATCGGGAACTGGCCGCCCGACATGTAGAGCATCTTCGCGGCGACGTTCACCACCTGGTCGATGGCGAGCAGCGCGAAGTTCCAGGTCATGAACTCGATGACGGGACGGAGGCCGCACATCGCGGCGCCCACGCCCACACCGGCGAACCCGAGTTCGGTGATGGGCGTGTCCACCACGCGCATCTCGCCGAACTCCTGCAGCAGTCCCTTCGACACCTTGTAGGCACCCTGATACACGGCGACTTCCTCACCCATGAGGAAGACGCGGTCGTCGCGGTGCATCTCTTCGCGGAGCGCCTGATTGAGGGCGTCGCGGTACGTAATGATGGCCATGGTCGGTGCGCGCCTCAGCTCGTGGTTTCGACGAGGATGTCTTCCATGAGCGCCTCGAGCGGCAACTCCGGGCTGGCTTCAGCGAAGTCGATGCTGTCCTGCACGAGCTTCTTGATCTCTTCGTCCATCGCGGTGACTTCGGCGGCGCTGATCTCGCCGGCCTCTTCCATGCGCTGACGGTGCAGCGCGATGGGATCGCGCTTGAGGTACTGCTCGAGCTCCTCCTTCGTGCGGTACGTCCCGCTCACCGCGTCGGACATGGAGTGGCCCATGAAGCGATAGGTGCGCACTTCGAGCAGCGTGGGCATGCTCTCCTTGCGTGCGCGGTCGATGGCTTCCGTCATGGCCTTGCGCACGGCGAGCACGTCCTGGCCGTCGACCACATCGCGCGGCATGTCGTACGAGGCGCCACGCTTGTAGATGTCGTGGATGGATGAGGCGCGCTCGAGCGCGGTGCCCATGCCATAGCGGTTGTTCTCGATGATGAACACGCAGGGGAGCTTCCAGAGCGCCGCCATGTTGAGCGCTTCGTGGAACGCGCCCGTGTTCACGACGGACTCACCCATGAAGCAGGCGATCACCTGGTCGCCGCCGCGGTAGCGGATGGCGAAGCCCACGCCGGCGGCGATGGGCACATGGCCGCCGACGATGCCGTGCCCGCCGAGGAAGCCGAGCTGCTTGTCGAACATGTGCATCGAGCCGCCCTTGCCCTTCGCACAGCCGTCCTGCCGGCCGAACAGCTCGGCCATGACGGCGCGCGGGGTCATGCCGCGCGCGAGCGCCTGCCCATGGTCGCGGTAGGTGGTGATGATGTAGTCGTCGGGGCGGAGCAGCGAAATGATGCCCGTGGAGACGGCTTCCTGGCCGATGTACAGGTGGCAGAAGCCACCGATCCGCCCGATCGCGTACATCTCGGCGCAGCGTTCTTCGAAGCGGCGCTGGAGGAGCATGCTGTACAGCAGCTCCGTGTTGAGTGCGGCGGTGGGGGTCGCCGAGGTGCTGTCCGCGTTCACGGTCACCTGGATGTCAGATTTCGGGTCAGATTTCTTCTTCGGAGGCATCAGAACGTCAGTGGGGAGTGTTGGATGGTGAGTTCTGAGTTCTTCAGGCGAGCGAAGCCGCCTGGACCTGCTCCCAGGCGTGATAGCTGGAGCGCACGAGCGGTCCGCTTTCGACGTGCTTGAAGCCCATGCGCATGCCGACGTCGTACAGCTCGCGGAACTCCTGCGGCGTGACGTACCGATCGAGTTCGATGTGCGAGTCGGACGGACGCAGGTACTGGCCGAGGGTGAGGATGTCCACGTCGACCGCGCGGAGGTCCTTCATGACCTCGACGACTTCCTCATTGGTTTCCCCGAGACCGAGGATGATGCCGGTCTTGGTGGGGATGTCCGGAGCGATGCGCTTGGCGACGCGGAAGATGTCGAGCACGCGTTCGTAGCGGCCGCCCGGGCGCGCCTTCTTGAAGAGGCGCGGCACCGTTTCGGTGTTGTGGTTGTAGATCTCCGGGCGCGCCTCGAGCACGGCCTTGATGGAGTCGTGGTTGCCCTGGAAATCGGGCACAAGGACTTCGACCGAGCACTCGGGGAGGCGCTGATGGATCTGCCGGATGGTTTCGGCGAAGATGTACGCGCCGAAGTCGGGGAGATCGTCGCG
>NZ_JBIJAW010000163.1:0-7453 GCF_044345575.1 Gemmatimonas sp. | reverse complement strand
GGCCGATGTGGCGGTGAACGAGATGGTGAAGGCGTTCCGGCAGCGGCGTGACGCCGTTGTCGGCGCCCTGGCCGCGTTCCCCAGCGTGCAATACGTGCACCCGGCCGGCGCCTTCTACATCTACGTGAACGTGGAGGGATTCCGCGGAGCGGCCGATCCCGGAGCCGCGTTCGCCGCGGCGGTCCTGGAGGAGTATCAGGTGGCGATCGTGCCGGGGAGCGCGTTCGGTACGCCCAACTGGATTCGCGCGAGCTATGCCACGACCGAGAGCGTGGCCGTGGAAGGCGTCACACGCATCGCGCGCTGTCTCACCGCTTGAGCAGGAGTACACACCGCATGATCACGACGATCGTACTCGTACAGGCCGACCCCAAGGGGATCCCGGCGTGCGCCACGGCCCTCACCGGTATTGAGGGCGTGTCCGAAGTGTATTCGGTCTCCGGTGCGTGGGATCTGGTGGCCATCGTCCGCGTGCCGGATCTCGAGCAGATCGCCACCGTGGTGACGCAGGAGTTCGCCAAGGTGCCGGGCATTCAGCGCACGCAGACCCTCACGGCGTTCCGTCAGTACAGCAAGGGCGATCTCGAACAGGCGTGGGACATCGGCGTCGAGTGATCGGCGACGCGCACGCCGGCGATCAGCGAATGCAGCGGGTGCGCGCGAATTCCCAGTCGGCAATCCAGGTGTCACCCGTATACCGATAGGTGTACGTCACGAGTTCGCCGCGCGGCACACTGCTGGCCAGGCCGAAGTACAGCTCCGCCTTCCCGTTGCCGTCCGCATCGAGCGCCCCGAGGAACCGGCGGCGCGGGGAAATGCGCGTGGTGGTCACGTCGGCGATCGTGAGCGACGGCTTGTAGCCGTAGATGCCGCGGTCGAGCACCAGCACGAGCTGCCGCGGCCGCTCGGCGATGCGCGTCACGGAGTCGGGCAATTCCTCCGGATCCTCGTAGGTCACCACGATGGTGGGGGCAGGCGTCGCGCCGGTCCCTACCACCGACACGCTGCGCTTGTAGCGGGACATCTGCGAGAGCGACACACCCGCCGACGGGGCCACGAGGGTGTTCACCACCGTGAGGACCTCCTGCAGTTCACTCTCGCTGATGCCATTCGGCAGTTCCGGCAGCGGCGTCCGCCCGGAGACGAGCAACTCCACGCCGGCGGGCACGGCGACCTCCGCGGCGGGATACGGCAGCGCGCAGCCACGCAGCGAGTCGAGCATGGCGCCTTCCCACATGCCGCGCGTCGACGTCACGGACGTCAGTGCCGTGCTGCCGCGGTACGGTACCAACGAACTCCCGCTCTTCAGCACCTGAGCATCGAGCGCGCGCCATCCACGGTCGGTCAGGTTGAGCGCCCGCAGCCCCTTGGCGTCCACGCTCGCGACGGGGATCGCCCGCACCCCGGCCTCCGAGCGCACGACGCGCATCAGGAGGGTGGGCGACTGGGCGAGGAACGCGCTGTCGGCCTGCCACCCGAGATCCACCTGCGGTGGGTACAACTTGGCCTTGATGGCGTCGCATGCGGCAAGCGCCCCTGCGGTAACGAGCGTTGCGACGGTCGCGCCCAAACGACGGGCCGCTGGCGGAAGGGGGAGGAGGCGCATCACGCAGGCAGTTTCGTACGGAACGACACGGAAGTCCACCCGTCGCTCCCGCCGGTGGGTATCTCGCCGAGCTCCCAGACCCTGTCCCTCCGCCATCTGCGCCTTGGCGCGTGTCGTGTCGCGCATTGTGTCATGCGAGGTGTCGCGCGTTGTGTCGCGCTGCCCTCCGCGCTACCGTGGACATGTGTTCTCCCTCGTCTCTTCGTCCCGACCGTCCGCGCAGGCGACGCTGCGGATCCTGCGGCCGCTGCTGCGTTCGGCCCCGGGGGCGTGGGAGTCAAGTGAGCCGCTCGAACGGGTCGTCGCCCGCGCGGAGTCTCCGGCGGTGGCCCCGTGCACGCTCCTCGAAGTCGCCGGGGCGCGTCCCATTGTCGAGGCCGACACCCCGACGGTCAGTGCCTTCCTCGACGGCGTGCAGCGCAGTCGCGTGCTTGGGCACCATGACGGCACACCGCTCGTGTACGCCACCGTGGCCGCGGCCATCCGCGAGCGCGTCGATCGCTCCCTGCACACATGGCGCGAACCGGTGGTGCGGCCATTGCTGCTGGTTTCGCAACGTGCGCTTGGCGCGGTGTGGTGGCATCAGCTTGCCGACGCGGGAATCCCGCTGGCGGACATCGATGCATCCGACGACACAGGGGAGGCCTCCGATATTCACCCGCACGCCTATCGAGCGCGGGCGTTGGCGCAGGTGTCGCTCGAGCGTGAACAGCTCGAGCGACAGCTCGCGGCGCGGTGGTGCTCGGAGGAAGCGCGGTGGCTCTGGATCGACGGCGGGATCTCCGGCAACATTGCGCTCGAGGTGCATGCGCGTGCCTTTGGTGTGGTGAAGTCCCACAACACGCTGTACGGTGACGCCGACAGCGTACGCCGTGTGCTGGCGCTGCGCGAGGGTGAGCGCTCGGCGGCATTCCTCGTAGGGCATCGGCTGCGGCGCGCCGTGGCCAGTTGGTATTTGCGGTGGCGTGCGCCGATGGCGGGTGATCCGCTCTTCGGGCTCGTCCGGGTGGAAGTCGTGCCGCCCCCTGCCGTACTCGATGCGGATGTACCTGCGACCGTGCTGGACGAGTTCTCCTGGCACTGTGATCGTCTGTCCGCGGCCATCCTCCTCGAACGTCATCCCGTCTCGTTGCCCGATACGCGGTGGCATACACTCGCGTATGGCGTGTACGCCGTCGAGTCCTACCTGAAAGCCCTTATCGGTTCGTGACTACTCTGCCTGTGCCCGTTGCTTCCGCGCCGCGCCTCCCACTCGGGCGCGTCGTCGCTACCGAACGGCGCCCCAATACGCCGCACACGTTTCATTTCTGGACGGCGATCGACGCCGCGGTGGGGATCGGCACCATCGTGCGGGTGGAGGGGAGCACGCCGGTGGACGCAGTGATTCCGCAGGTGTACGGCGTGGTGGTGGAGGGGTTCAGCTACTCCGATCTCGAATCACCACTGCACGACGTGCTCGGGTACGACGGCCAACCGGCACGAGCGATCCCCGTGCCGACGGAACGCACGGAGATCCGTCTGTACACCGCGCAGGTCTTGCGCCATGTGCCGGAGGAGCCGCTGCAGCCGGTGCCGATGGGGCAGGTCTATCTCGCCGATGATCACGATGTCGCCATGGCGCTGCGCATGGATGGATACATTACCGGGGCGAAGCGTACGGGTATCCCCGTGGGTGTGTATCGGGCGGGTGGGATGAAGTCACCGATCTTGCTTGATGCCGACTTCCTCGTGGGGCCCGAGGCTGCGCACCTCAACATCTCCGGTGTGTCGGGGCTCGCCACCAAGACCAGCGCCATCGAGTGGCTGTTGCAGTCCATCTTCACCCACTTCCCGGCGCATCGCGGTACCGTGGCGGCGGTGTGTTTCAATGTGAAGGGGCCCGACCTCTGCTTTCTCGATCAGCCGGGGCAGCTCACTGATGCCGACCGCGAGGTCTACGATCTGCTTGGCGTGCCCGCCTCCCCGTTCGAGCGCGTACGCTACTACGCGCCCTATACGGCACGCGGGCACTCGCTCAACACGCTGCGCTCACACCCCGACCTCGCTGCCGATGTCACGCCGCTCACGTGGGGGCTGTCGGAGGTATTGCAGTTCGCCGAGGTGTTGCTCAACAAGGATGACGTGGATGCCAAGGCCGATGCGCTCATTGACTTCATTCGTGAGCGCGTGGTGGGGCGCGTCTTCGAGGATGCCGGTCTCGCCCGTCGTCATCAGGTGCAGTCGTTCGCCGATCTCGACGCGTGGTTCCGCGATGTCCTGCGCACGCTCGAAGACTCCAGTGGTGATACCTGGCGCACGCATCACGCCGCCACGATCCGCAAGGTGCGCAACCGCCTGTCCAACCTCTCCACTCGCTGTGCGGGGCTGGTGACCGATGATGGTCTCGCGTCCGACATGCCGTTCGGAAGCTTCGAGGACCGCGCGGTGTACGTGGTGGATGTCGCCAATGTCGAAGAGGACGCGCAGGACCTCGTGTTCGCGCGTGTGGTGTCCAAGTTGCGCGAGCATCTCGAGCGGCGCGATCTGGGCGTCGACCATGTGATCGTCTTCGTCGATGAGCTCAACAAGTATGCACCGCACGACGGGGCCGACACCTACGTGCGCAAGATGTTGCTCGATATCGCGGAGCGCGGCCGCTATCTGGGGTTGGTGCTGTTCGGGGCCGAGCAGTTCCGCTCGCAGGTGCATCGTCGCGTGGTGGGGAATGCCGGCACCACGCTGTACGGGCGTATGGATGCCGATGAACTGGCGACACCGGGGTATCAGGTGCTCAGTCCGGCGGTCAAGGCACGGCTGGCCACGCTCGACAAGGGGCAACTCATGGTGCGGCACCCGCATTTCACGCAGCCCATTTTCGTGCGATTCCCGCGTCCGGCCGTCATGACGGGGCGTGAAGGGGTGGAGCGATTTCCGCAGGCGCCGGAACCCACCGTGGCACAGGCGGTGACGAGGGACCTCCGGCGGCTCGACGAGAGCATCGAACTCGGTTGGGTTCAACAGACCATCATGCTCTACGACGAACCCGTGGTGCTCGCCGCGCGCAATGCCGTGCTTCGTACGCGTCCTGACCATGTGAAGGCCGCATTCACGCGTGAGCTGCAGCGCCGTGCCGCGCCAGCGCCGCGCGATGCGGAGGCGGTGGCCGCCCGCCCCCGGGCGTTGCGCCCGTTCGCCCCCGACGAGTACGGCGGATGACCCTCAGCCGCCCTCACAAACCCAGCCCACACAGTCCCCGCTGTTAAGTTTGGGCATGCGCCTCGTCCACCTCGCCGATCTCCACCTCGGCTTCCGCCAGTATCAGCGTCTCACCGTCGCCGGTATCAATCAGCGGGAGGCCGATGTGGCCGCCACTTTGCAGCGGGCGGCGCTACAGATCGTCGACGTGGCGCCGGAGCTGATCGTGATCGGTGGTGACGTCTTTCATACCGTGCGCCCGTCGAACCCGGCCATCCTGCACGCCTTCCGCGTGCTGAGCATGCTGCGTGATCGACTCCCCGACACGCCCATCGTGATGGTCGCCGGCAATCACGACGCCCCGCGTACGGCGGAGACGGGGTGCATCCTGCGGCTCTTCAGGGAAATCGGCGTGCACGTCGCCGACGCGAAGCCGGAGCTGTTCACCTTTCCCAATCGCTCGCTGGCCGTTCTCGCGGTGCCCGATGTCCCCGGCGTCGAGCGGCCGCCACTGCTGCCCCCTGAGGGATTCGATCACCGCGTGTTGCTGCTGCACGGCGAAATCGCCGGCATGCTCCCGGAGCACGTGGCGACCGCCGACCGCGCGGCCATCGAAATCAAGCCGGAGGAGTTGCACGCCGACGCGTGGAGCTATGTGGCGCTCGGACATTATCACGTGTATCGCGAAGTGGCGCCGCGTGCCTACTACAGCGGCTCTCTCGACTACACGAGCAGTAATCCGTGGGGAGAACTGCGTGAGGAGCGTGAACAGCGCATCCCCGGCAAGGGATTCATCGAGCACGACCTCGTGCGCGGCACGCACCGGTTCCACCCGGTCGCACCCACCCGGCCCCTGATCGATCTCGAGCCGGTGGATGCCAGTGGCATGGGCGCGCAGGAGCTCGACAGCGCCATTCGTGCGCGGGTCGACAGCGCTCCCGGCGGAATCGATGATCGCATCGTGCGGGTGACGGTGCGCAACGTGGCGCGCCACGTGGTTCGGGAGCTCGATCATGCGGCGCTGCGTGAGTACCGCAAGCGCGCCACGCACTTTCATCTCGATACCCGGCGCCCAGACCCGATCCCGCGGCGCACCGGAAGCGGTGGCGGTGGCGCGCATCAGCGTCGCGCCACTCTCCCGGAAATCGTGGGCGAGCGATTGCGGGAGCGCCCGCTGCCGGTGGGGGTGGATCGCGAGCAGTTCGTCGCGATCGGCTTGCGCTACCTGCAACAGGCCGAGGACGCGGCCGTGGCAGCGATGCCGGTGCTGGAGAGCTGACGTGCGTTTGCATTCCTTGCGGCTTCAGAACTTCCGGCAGCACGCCGACACGCGCCTGACCTTTGACAAGGGGCTCACCGGGATCATCGGCCCCAACGGGTCTGGCAAGTCAACGATTCTCGAGGCCATTGCGTGGGCGCTGTACGGCAACGCGGCGGCGCGCGGGACGCGCGATGGCATCCGGTTTTCGCGCGCCGGCAGTCGCGCCACCGTGAAGGTGGAACTCGACTTCGAGCTGGCAGGACACCGCTATCGCGTGATCCGTGGGCTCACCAACGCCGAGGTCTACCTCGACAGCGGTGAAACGCCGATTGCCAATACCATCACTGGCGCCACGGAGTTGCTGCAGCGTCGGCTGGGCATGACGCGCGCGGAGTTCTTTCACACCTACTTCACGGGACAGAAGGAACTGGATGTGATGGCCGCGCTTGGTGCGGCCGAACGTGCCCGCTTTCTGTCTCGCGTGCTCGGATACGATCGTCTGAGCGGGGCGCAGGAGTTGGCGCGGGAGCGCCGCCGCGCGTTGCTGGCGGAGATCAATGGTCTCAAGCAGGGCATGCCAGATCCCGATGCCATCTGGCGCGCCGTGGCCGATGCGGAGGCGCGTGTCGCGGTCGCGCGCACGCGCGCGGTAGAGGCCGAGGCCGCACATCAGCTGGCGGCCGATCGTCTGCAGGGCATCGTGCCCCAGTGGCAGGACGCCCAGGCACAGCGCGACCGTCGACTGCAGCTCACCTCGGAATTGCGGGTGGCCGAAAGCGAGGCCACTGGGTATTCCCGCGAGCTCGAACGGCTCGAGCGCGAACTCGAATCGATTGCGCGGGCCCACGATGATGTGGTGCCGTTGCGCGTACGCATGACCGCGCTCTCGACGGTGCGGGACGCTCTGGTGGCACAGGAGCAGCTCGCGGCCGCCGAGGCGCGGCGTCAGGCCCTCATGGAGCGCGTGTCCGCGTATGCCGAGGAGGACGCCAAGCTCGCCGAACGCGCGGCGCGCCTCGAAAGCGCGCCGGCGCTGGAACAGGAAACGACCGGGCAGCTGCAAACGCTGCGCAATGCGCTGGCCGATACGGAGCGTACGCTCGATCAGGAGCGCACGGCCTGGGCGCGCGATCGCCAGGAAGCCGAAACCCGCCTCGAGGCGCTGCGGACTCAATACACCGAGCTGTCGCAGCAGCGCGAGACGCTCGAGGGGCTGGGCGACGAGAGCCCGTGTCCCACGTGCGGTCGCCCGCTCGGGGCCAACTTCTCCACGGTGCTCGACCAGCTCACCGAGCAACTCGAGACCGTGCGCGTCGACGGGAATTACTATCGGCAGCGCGCGGAGCAGTTGGCGACGATGCCAGCGGCCATCGAAACCCTCGAGGAGTCGCGCCGATCCACGCAGCATGAGA
>NZ_JBIJAW010000161.1:0-7474 GCF_044345575.1 Gemmatimonas sp. | reverse complement strand
ACGTGGCGCAACACGTTCCTCGCGTCCACGATGCTGGGCCAGGCCAAGACGGTGCATCAGGCCGAGATCGACGCGACGTGCGAACTGATCGACTTCTGGCGCTTCAACGTGCAGTTCGCGCAGGAGCTGTACGCCGAGCAGCCGCTCAGCGACCACACCATGTGGAACCAGCTCGACTATCGTCCGCTCGAAGGCTTCGTGTACGCGGTCACGCCGTTCAACTTCACGGCCATCGGCGGCAACCTGCCGGGCGCGCCGGCGCTCATGGGCAACACGGTGATCTGGAAGCCGTCGGCCACGGCGCTGCTCTCGAGCTGGTACACGTACCTGCTGCTCGAGGAAGCCGGCCTGCCGGCGGGCGTGATCAACTTCATTCCCGGCGATGCCTCGATGATCTCCGACATCGCGCTCACGCATCGCGATCTCGCCGGCGTGCACTTCACCGGCTCCACGGGCGTGTTCAACAGCATGTGGGAGACGGTCGGCAAGAACATGGGCAAGTACCGCTCGTATCCGCGCATCGTGGGCGAAACGGGCGGCAAGGACTTCATCGTGGCGCACCCGAGCGCCGACCCGCAGGCGCTCGCCGTGGGCATGGTGCGTGGCGCGTTCGAGTACCAGGGGCAGAAGTGCTCGGCGGCGAGCCGCGCCTACATCCCGGCCTCGCTGTGGCCGACCGTGAAGGAACGCTGCATCGCGATGATGGCCGAGATGAAGCAGGGCGACACGCGCGACTTCTCCAACTTCGTGGCCGCCGTGATCGACGAGCGCGCCTTCAACCGCCTCGCCGCGGCGATTGACGAAGCGAAGGCCAAGGCGACCATCGTGGCGGGTGGCGGCTACGACAAGTCGAAGGGGTGGTTCATCGAACCCACCATCGTGGAGACGAAGGATCCGAACTACCGCTCGCTGTGCGAGGAGCTGTTCGGCCCGCTGCTCACGGTGTACGTGTACGACGACGCGCAGTGGCTCGAAACGCTCAAGATCGTCGACGGCACCTCGCCGTACGCGCTCACCGGCGCGGTGTTCTCGCGTGACCGTCAGGGCGTGCGCGAAGCGATGAGCCACCTGCGCAACGCAGCCGGCAACTTCTACGTCAACGACAAGCCCACGGGCGCCGTCGTGGGTCAGCAGCCCTTCGGTGGCGCGCGTGGCTCGGGCACCAACGACAAGGCCGGCAGCAAGTCGAACCTCATGCGCTGGGTGAGCACGCGCACGGTGAAGGAGACGTTCTCGAGCCCGCTGGACTGGCGCTATCCGTTCCTGGGCTGATGCGCACCATCCGCTTCGTCACCACCGACGTCTTCACCTCCGAACCGTTCACCGGCAATCAGCTCGCCGTGTGCTTCGGCGCCGAGGGGCTCTCCACGGAGACGCTGCAGGCGATCACCCGCGAGTTCAACTACAGCGAGACGACGTTCGTGTTCGAGCCGGAAACTCCGGGCACGACACGACGCGTGCGCATCTTCACGCCGGGGATGGAGGTGCCGTTTGCCGGCCATCCCACCATCGGCACCGCGCATGTGCTGGTGGCCACCGGCGAAGTAAAGCCGACGGCCGAAGAGATTGCCGCAGGGGAGATGACGGTGGTGCTGGGCGAGAACGTCGGCCCCGTGCCGGTGCGGGTGCGCCTCGATCATGGCGTGCCCACTTGGGCTCAGCTCACGACCGCCATGCTCCCCGAGGAGCGTGTGGAAGTGCGCGACCTCGACGCTATCGCGCACATGTTGTCGCTCGAGCCGTCGGACATCCTCGGCGGTGCCTATGCGCCCGCCGGCGCGAGTTGCGGGCTCGCGTTTCAGATGATTGCCCTCACGAGTGTTGATGCCGTGCGCCGCGCGCGGCTCCGCACCGACGCCTGGGAGCAGGTCCTCGGCGGCAAGTGGGCGGAGTGGCCCATGGTGTTCGCCATGACCGGCGGCAGCGACGAACAAGGGCTGGCGGCGCATGTGCAGGGGTGCGACATCCGCGCGCGGGTCTTCGTGCCCAACTGCGGCGTCCCGGAAGATCCTGCCACCGGATCGGCCAATGCGGCGCTGGCCGGGTTTCTGGCCGCACGCACCCCGCGTGACGGAACACTGCGCTGGGAAGTGGCACAGGGCGTGGAGATGGGGCGCCCGAGCCGCCTGTCCATCGAAGCGCACAAGACCGGCGGGGCGATCGACGCCATTCGGGTGGGTGGCGCGAGTGTCGTAATGGCCGACGGCACGATGTCCCTGCGCTGAGGGGCGGGCCGGGCGACGGCGCGTGCGGGACGTTCCAACGACTCCCGCGCCGTCCTCCGGATCAGCCGTTTCGCACGCCCCGTGCGGCGATCGATCGCTCGCCGGTCTGCCCAAGCTTGAGGGCATCGAGCCCCGCGGACCACCGCACCACGCGATTACGTCCGCTTCGCTTCGCCGCATAGAGCGCTTCGTCGGCCCGGGCGCGCAGGTCTTCGGCGATGGTCTCGCTGGGCACGTGATCGGCCACCACGCCGATGCTCACGGTCAACGCAATGCGGGGCGACGGTTCCACGAATACCCGACGGCGGAATGCCTCCACGATACGCAGCGCCAGGAGCTGCGCGCCGTCGAACGAGGTATTGGGCGCGAGAATCATGAACTCCTCGCCGCCGGTGCGCGCCACGACGTCGTCGGTACGGGCGTTCGCCCGCAGCAGCTCGCCCACTTCGGCGATGACCCGATCCCCCACCAGGTGCCCGTGGGTGTCGTTCACGAGCTTGAAGTGGTCGAGATCGATGGCCAGCAGCGCCACATCGGTATGCGCCCGGGCGGCGCGGGCCAATTCGCGACGCATCTGCAGCTCGAATCCGCGCCGATTGAAGCACCCCGAGAGCGGGTCGGTCGACACGATACTCGCCAGCTGCGTGCGCATACGATTGTACGCCCGCCCCACTGAGGTGATGGCATCAGGGCGCTTGTCGGCAGCCACATCGTAGCTCTCGGAAAAGTCGCCCTCCTCGGCTTTCTGAAAGATCGACACGAGCGTATCGAGCCGCTCCTGCAGATTGCTCTGCACCAGCGTCAGCAGCAGCGCTCCCGCCCCGAAGATGCCGAGCGTCACGAACACCCGTCCCCACGCCACGGGATCGCCATGCCGGCCGGCAATGTCATTGAGCAGGAGGTAGGCGACCGCCGTGGCGGCCAGCATGAGGAGCGCCGAGGCGCGCCCGAAGTACACATGAGTGAGCTGCAGCGACACGAACGCCAGGAACAACCCGACGAAGTACTCCTGCGGACGCGCCAGGAGGAACACCAGCCAGAACACCACGGTGAGGTCGGCAGCGACCATCAGCGTGGACAGCGTCCGGTCGGCAGTGCGCGTGCGGCGCACGACGCTGCGGATGAGGAGCACCAGGGCGGCATACAGCACGGCCGCCACGCCCATGAGCACGTCCACGCGATCGGGGCCGATCGCGCGGCTGGCAACGGGTGACAGCTGCAGCGTCCCGAGCGTTCGCAAAGCGATGGTCACGAGGCCGGTGATGAGCGCGAGCGCCAGCCGGTATCCCGTCTGCCAGATCAGGATGTCGGCTGTGGCCGTGTCGACGCGGGAGCGCTCAATGTCCATGCGGCCATGGTAACGCCCATTCCGGACGGCGGGGAGCATCCGGGCGCCGAATCCGTGGGACGAACATTCAGCGGAACGGGACAGGACGGATTCCCGTTTGTATACCAACCCATTTCCTGAAAGCCATGTCCCGGTACGACGCCAGCGGTTCGTTCTTCGACGACGAAGTCGGTTCCCCGTATGCCCCCCGCGACGCCTGTGGGGTGGGATTCATCGCCCGGCAGAGCGGCGAACGGACGCACGAGGTCATCAGCCTCGCACTGGAAGCGGCGGCCCGGCTGGCGCACCGGGGGGCATCGGCCACCGACCATTCGGCCGACGGCGCGGGACTGCTCGCCCAAATCCCGCGGCGCCTCTTCATCCTGGCGGCGTCGCGATTGGGGATCCATCTGCCCGCCGATGCCTCGGTCGGCGTGGGCATGTGCTTCCTGCCATCGGATCCGCAGGCGTGCGAGGAGGCCATGGGGCTCGTCACCGACGTGCTGCTGGGTGATGGGATCCCGGTGCTGGGGTGGCGTGAGGTCCCGATTCGCCCGGAGGTGCTGGGGGCGTCGGCGCGCGCCGCCATGCCCACCATCAAGCAGATCCTGGTGAGCCGGCCCGCCGGCGCCGACGACGACACGTGGGAGCGCCAGCTCTATTTGGCGCGCCGCGAGATGGAGCACCGGGCGCTCGCCCGCGCCCTCGAGCCGTTCTACATCTGCTCGCTCTCGTGCCGGACCGTGGTGTACAAGGGGCTGCTGAACGGCGGGCAGCTGGGCGCGTTCTTCCCCGACCTGCGCGACCCCGCCTTCGAGTCGGCCATCGCCGTGTTCCACGAGCGGTACGCGACCAATACCATGCCGCGCTGGGAGCTGGCGCAGCCGTTCCGCATGCTGGCGCACAACGGGGAGATCAACACGCTGTGGGGCAACCGCAATGCAATGGCGATGCGCGGCGCCCTGCTGGACGCCCCGGCGTTCGGTGATCGGGCCGACCGCGTCCGCGATCCCATCCGCCCGCGCGGCAGCGACTCCGGCAGCCTCGACAATGCCCTCGAGCTGTTGGTGCGCTCGGGCCGTTCGCCGGTGCACGCCACCATGATGCTGGTACCGCAGGCGTGGGAGAAATTCCCCGACGTGGAGCCCGCGGTGAAGGCGTTCTACGAATATCACCAGTGCGTGATCGAACCGTGGGACGGCCCCGCCGCGCTCGCATTCAGCGATGGCGTCACCGTAGCGGTCTCGCTCGACCGCAACGGGCTGCGCCCGTGCCGCTACAAGATTCGCGCCGACGGCATGGTGGTGGCCGGCTCCGAAGTGGGGATCGTAGACTTCGACCCGCGCGATGTGGTGGAAACGGGCAAGCTGGGGCCCGGTGGCGTGTTCCTCGTGGACACCGCGAGCACGCGCATCGTGCGCAACATGGCCGCCAAGCGCGAGGTCGCCGCGCGGCGGCCGTACGCCAAGTGGATTGCGCAGCACATGGCCACGCTGCCGCCCAGCGATGGCGCAGAGCCGCTCGTGCGCTCGAGCGATCAGTTGCGTGCCACGCAGATGGCCTTCGGCTACGGCCACGAAGACCTGCGGCTCGTGCTGGAGCCGATGGCGAGTACGGCGGCCGAAGTCGTGTGGAGCATGGGTGACGACGCGCCGCTCGCGGTGCTGAGCCCCAACACGCCGCCGCTCTATTCGTTCTTCCGCCAGCGATTCGCGCAGGTGACCAATCCGCCCATGGACTCGCTGCGCGAGAGCATGGTGATGTCACTGCGCATGCACCTGGGACGTCGTGGCTCACCACTGGTGGAGAAGCCGGGCTACGCGCGCATGCTGCGCATCGAACATCCGGTGCTGCTGCCGGAGGAGATGGTGGCACTGCGCAACTTCCCCCAGTTCCCGGCGGCCACGCTCGACGCCACCTACAACGCCCGCTCCCGCTCCGAGGCGCTCGAAGCGGCGCTCGATTCGCTCTGCCGCCGCGCCGAAGTGGCGGCGCGCAAGGGCGCGCGCCTACTCATCCTCAGCGACCGTAAGGTGAGCGCCGATCGCGCGCCCATTCCGGCGTTGCTTGCACTCGGTGCGGTGCGCCAGCATCTGGTGCGCACCGGATTGC
Source organism: Gemmatimonas sp. (assembly GCF_044345575.1). Classification (GTDB taxonomy): domain Bacteria; phylum Gemmatimonadota; class Gemmatimonadetes; order Gemmatimonadales; family Gemmatimonadaceae; genus Gemmatimonas. The sequence continues at coordinate 1,810 of NZ_JBIJAW010000161.1, read as the reverse complement.
GGGCGCGCGTGGGGCTCGTGGTGGAAGTGGGTGACGCCATCGAACAGCATCATATGGCTGCGCTCTTCGGCTACGGTGCCGAGGCCGTGTATCCGTGGCTCGCTTTGGAAACGGTGGCCACGCTCTTCTCCGAAGCCCACGGCAAGGCCGACGCCGACACCGAGCGCCCGGGACCGGCGCTCGCGCAGTCCCGCTATCGTGCCGCTGTGGAGAAGGGTCTGCTCAAGGTGCTCGCCAAGATGGGCATCTCCACGCTCTCCTCGTATTGCGGCGCCCAGACATTCGACGCCCTCGGCCTCGGCGCCGACGTGATCGATCGCTGCTTTGCCGGCACCGCCTCCCCCATGGGTGGGCTGTCGTTGCGGGAACTCAGCGAAGACGTGCTGCAGCGGCATCGGCGCGCGTACACTGCCGATGGCGCCCCGCAGGCCATGCTGCCGGATCACGGCCGGGTGCGCTTCCGCAAGGAAGGCGAACAACATGCGTGGGCGCCGCAGACCGTACTCGCGCTACAGCAGTCGGTCGGCAGCGCGCGCGCCTCACGCGCGGGGAGCAACCCCGACGACGCGTGGCGCACGTTCGCCCAGCGCACCGATGGCGGCGCGCCGAGCACCGTGCGCGACCTGCTGGCGATTCGCGTGGGCGCGCCAGTGCCTATCGAAGAAGTGGAGCCCATGGAGGCCATCCGCGCCCGCTTCATTTCGAGCGCCATGTCGCTCGGCGCGTTGTCTCCCGAGGCACATGAGACGCTCACCATCGCGATGAATCGCATGCAGGCGCGATCCAACAGCGGAGAGGGCGGCGAGGATCCGGCGTTCTATCGCGATACGGGGCCCGATCGGCGCGACAGCCGCATCAAGCAAATCGCATCCGCGCGCTTCGGCGTGACCACCGAGTATCTGGTGCGCGCCGAAGAGATCGAAATCAAGATCGTGCAGGGGGCCAAGCCGGGCGAAGGCGGTCAATTGCCGGGTCACAAGGTCACCGAACTCATCGCACGGCTGCGCCACAGTACGCCGGGCGTGGGGCTCATCTCGCCGCCGCCGCACCACGACATCTACAGCATCGAAGATCTCGCGCAGCTGGTACACGATCTCAAGACCGTGAATCCGCGGGCGCGTGTGGGCGTGAAGCTCGTGGCGGAAAGCGGCGTGGGTACCGTAGCCGCGGGCGTGGCCAAAGCGTTCGCCGACTACGTGCTCATCGCTGGCCACAACGGCGGCACGGGCGCGTCGCCGCTCTCGAGCATCAAGCACGCCGGGTCACCGTGGGAGCTTGGGCTCGCCGAGGCGCAGCAGGTGCTGGTGGCGAACGGATTGCGTCACCGCGTGGAAGTGCGCGTCGATGGCGGTCTCAAGACGGCCCACGACGTGATCATCGCTGCGTTACTTGGCGCGGAGTCGTATGGGTTCGGCACGGCGCCGCTGGTGGCCATGGGCTGCGACATGGCGCGCCAGTGTCACCTCAACACCTGCCCCACCGGTATCGCCACGCAGCGTGAAGACCTGCGCGCGAAGTTCCGCGGCACGCCGGATCAGGTGATCGCGTACTTCTCGCGTATCGCCGAGGATGTTCGCACGGAGCTCGCGCTCATGGGCGCCCGCTCACTGGGCGAGATCATCGGTCAGGTGGAACGGCTGCAGCGGGCCGAACGCCCGGAGTTGCCGCGGTCCACCATGCTCGATCTGTCGCTAGTGCTCGGCGCACCGCGCCGGAGCGACGAGGCGCGCGTGCGTACGGCGGAGCGCAACGTGCGCCCTGGCGTGCCCGTGATCGACGAGCAGATCCTGGCCGTGGCGGACGCCACGCT
>NZ_JBIJAW010000162.1:0-7474 GCF_044345575.1 Gemmatimonas sp. | reverse complement strand
CGCCGGAACTCATGACGAGCGGAATGAACTGCGAGAGAAACACGGCTTCGTTGAGGCTGTGTTCGTAGCGCGCCATCACCGAGGCGGTGAAAAACTCGCTCATGGCAAGGATCGCCAGCCAGCCACCTCGCTTGCGCACGTTCTGCCAGAGCGAGACCTGCATGTAGGGCTCTTCGAGCGCCTCCATACCGCCGAACTTCTGCGCGTCTTCCGTCTGCTCTTCCTGGATGACGTCGATGACGTCGTCGACCGTGACCACGCCGAGCAGACGCTTGTTCACGTCGACCACCGGTAGTGCCACGAGGTCGTAGTTCGACGTGATCTGTGACACCTCTTCCTGCAGCATGTCCGGCGATACACTCACCACTTCGGTCCACGCATGCTCACTGATGCGCGATCCCTCGGGGGCCGCGAGCAGCTCACGCAGCGACAGCACGCCACGAAGCCGCCCCGCGTCGTCCACGGTGTAGATGGTGTACATCGCCTCGCGCCGCCCACCGCGCGCCATCGCGAGTACGCTGCGCATCGACTCCCCCACCGTGAGCGTCTCCAGCACGCTCACGAACTCGGTGGTCATGATGCCACCGGCCGTGTAGGGGTCGTACTGCAGCAGCCGCTCGGTCTCGGCTTTCTCCGCGGGCTCGAGCTCCTGCAGGATCTCGTCCGCCGTTTCCTCGTCGAGTTCCTCGAGTGCGTCGGCACGCTCGTCGGGGTCCATCTCGGCGACGATCTCGGCCGCCTCGTCGGCCGGCAGCTCCTCGAGGACCTGCGTGCGCAGTTCTTCGTCGAGGTATTCCATCACCTCGGCGGCACGCTCACGGGGCAGCGCGGCGAGGAACGCGCGCACGGCCTCCTCCGGCATGGCCTCTGCCACGTCGGCGAGGTCGGCCGGATGCATCTCGTCCGTCTGCGGGCCGATGCTCTCCGGATGCTCCTCCAACAGCTCGAGCAGATCCGGCACGATCAGCGCCGCAAGCGGCCGGTCTTTGTCGGAGCGTGGCTTCATCGGCGAAGAGGGCGGCGGTCTGGGCGCAAGTTAGTCTGCAGCCCCCAAGGCGCAAAGCGACGCCGGACCAGTGTGCGGGGCTCCCACATCCGGTCAATCACAGCAGCGGTAAATGCCCCTTTTCCACCGTCATATCGACCAGCTGCACGCCGGCCAGGGCGAGGCTGTCGGCCAGTGCCTCGCGGTCGATCGGCCCTTCCGTCTCGAGGACCACCCCGCGCATGGTCACCTCGGCCTGCAAGACCCCCGGGACGGCGGTGAGGGCGGTCCACACGGCACGTACCGCGTGAACGGAAAGCAGACCGTCGATCTGCACGTGGATGCGCTGTCGTGGCATGTTTCAATGTCGGCGGTGCCCCGTGCCTTCTCAACGGGGGTCACGCGCCGCCACGACTCTTTCGAGCCGCCGCCATGCCACGTGTCGCCTTTCTCGGTCTCGGCGCCATCGGAACCCCGATGGCCCGCCATCTCGCCCGCCCCGAATTCGACCTCGCCGTGTGGAACCGCACGGCGGCCAAGGCCGAGGCGTTTGCGGCGGCCAACGCCGCCCGCGCGGTTGCCACGCCGGCCGATGCCGCGCGCGATCGTGACGTGGTCGTGACCTGCCTGCCGGTCTCCCGCGATGTGGAGGCGTTGCTCGACGGCCCCGATGGACTGCTGGCCACCATGCCGGCCGGTTCGGTGCTGGTGGACTGTACCTCAGGTGATGCGGCGACGTCGCGCCGGATCGCGGCGCGGCTCGCCGAACGCGGCATCGGCTTCCTCGACGCGCCGGTGTCCGGTGGCGTGGTGGGCGCGGAGCAGGGCGCCCTTACCGTCATGATCGGGGGCGACGAGGCGACGCTCGAGCGGGTGCGGCCTGTGATCGAGTGCTTCGGCAAGAAGATCGTGCACTGTGGCGCCGTGGGCGCCGGCGACGCGCTCAAGGCCGTGAACAATGCCCTGCTTGCCATGCACATCTGGGGGACGGCCGAAGGGCTCGTGGCCCTGGAGAAGGCGGGTGTGAAAGCCGAGATCGCGCTGGATGTGATCAACACGTCGAGCGGCCGCTCGAACGCCAGCATGAATCTCTTCCCGGAGCGCGTGGTGACCCGCGCGTTTCCCCGCACGTTCCGGCTTGCCTTGCTCGACAAGGACGTGGGGATCGCGGCCGATCTCGCGCGCGAGCAGAAGATCACCGCTCCGCTGCTGCAGCTCACTTCCGAGCTCTATCGCATGGCGCACACCGAACTCGGTGAAGAGGCTGATCATGTGGAAGCGGCGCAGGTCGTGGAGCGCCTGGGCGGCGCGATCATCGGAGGGCGCGCCTGACCATGTCGGCCATTCTCACCTCCACGCTCGTGCACGACGACCGCGACACGATGATCGCCAGCGTCGAGGCCATCCGCGGGCAGTTCCCGGCGCTCGCCCGTTGCGAGGGTGACCACCCCGTCGCCTACTTCGACGGACCTGGTGGTACCCAGGTGCCGCGCAGCGTGGCGGACGCCATGACGTACTACCTGCTGCACCACAACGCCAACACGCACTGGGCGTATCCCACGAGCGTCGAAACCGACGCGTTGCTCATGCAGGCGCGTGAGACGCTCGCGGATTTTCTCGGGGCGACGGCGGGCGAGATCGCGTTTGGCGCCAACATGACCACGCTGCTCTTCCATATTGCGCGGGCCATCGGTCGTGGCCTCGTGCCGGGCGACGAAATCATCGTCACCGAGCTCGACCATCACGCCAACGTGGCGCCGTGGCAGGCACTCGCGAAGGAACGCGGGGTCGTGCTCAAGTGGCTGCCGCTCGACCTCGACACATATCGGCATGAGGAGGGGGCACTCGAGCGCCTGCTCAGCGATCGTACGAAGGTCGTGGCCATCGGGGCGGCGTCGAACATTCTGGGCACCGTGAGCGACGTGCCGCGACTGGTGCGCCTCGCCCGGGCGGCCGGCGCCATCACCGTGGTGGATGCCGTGCACTATGCGCCGCACAATCTCGTGGATGTGCGGGCCATCGGTGCCGACTTCCTCCTGTGCAGTGCCTACAAGTTCTACGGCCCGCATGTGGGGGTGGTGTACGGCCGGGGGGAAGCGACGGCCGCTCTCGACGTGCCGCGCCTCGAGCCCGCGCCGGACTGGGTGCCGGAGTGCCTGGAGACCGGTACGCAGAATCACGAGGGCATCGTGGGTGCCGCGGCAGCGGTGGAATTCCTTGCGAGCATCGCCGGGGATGTCACGGCGCCGCGTCGTGATCGGCTCGCGACGGCCATGCACGGGCTGCACGAGCGCGGTGAACACCTGTTCGCGCAGCTCTGGCATGGCCTCAGTGAGATGCCCGCGGTCACGCTGTACGGGCCGCGGCCGGGGACCCCGCGCACGCCCACGCTGTCGTTCCGCGTACAGGGTCACGCGTCGGAGTCGGTCGCGAAATACCTCGCGCCACGCGGGGTGTACGTGTCGCATGGCGACTTCTATGCCACCACGGTCGCGCGTCGGCTGGGTTTCGAACAGGAAGGCTTCGTACGTGTGGGCTGCTCCTGCTATACGACGACGGCCGAGATCACGCGGTTGCTCGACGGGGTGCGCGCCCTGATCGCGGGGCACTGAATGACGTCCATCCGTCGCCTGTGTAGAGCGCTGGCTGCGCTTGCCGCTGGCCTGGTCACCGGGGCGTGCACCTCGGAAGCACCGGCCAGTGGTGACGCGCTGCCGGCCGCGGAATTCCTGTTCGCGGCCGGCGACTCCACCTATTGGGTGCGCAGCAGCGGCGAAGGGATGCGGGTGCGCAGCGCCCCCATCCTGCTCACGCAGGTCGATGGCCGGCTGTTCGAGGTGTTTCTCGTTGACGACGGCGCCGAATATCCCGACGCCTCCTTCGCGACGGCGCGCCTGTGGGCGCGGGCCCTGCAATCGCGCGACAGCACCCTGCTGTTCGCCGACAGCACGGTGATGCGCGAGCTGGTGGCGTGGCGCAAGGCCAACCCCAGCGAAACGGAAATCGATCCGAACGATGAGGAAACACCGGACGATCCGCGCACCGTGGTGCACGACGAGATCGAGATCATCGATGTCCACGGCCCGTATCTCACGTTCGAGCATCTGCTCAACGCCGACATCGACGGCGGCCCACCGCATCAGCATCGGGGGCGGCGGTACGTGGTCGATGTGCGGAGTGGACATCTTGCCACCCTGACCGATCTGTTCGGTGGTGCCGAAGCGGCGAAACTCATTGCGCAGGCGCGCGCCTCGCTGACGCAACTCACCGACAGTATCCGTCAGGCGAGTACGTCAGGCGACGATCGCGCCTCGGTGGCCGTGGAAACACTGGACAGCTTCCGCTTCGACTCCACGAGCTTCGGTATCACGGATCTTTCGCGGGATCCTGCGGTCGCCTTCATGGTGCCGGGGTACTCGGCCGACGGCGAGGCGCTCGCGCTGTACCTGCCGCCGATCGCCGTGAAGGCGCCGTCGTGGTGGAGTGCCGTGCGTGCGACGCTCCCCGAGTGGAGCACCGACTCCAGTCGTGTCCGGTGGGAACGGAGCGGGTACGAAGTCATGGCAACGCCGTCGGAAGACGGTGATGCCCTGGCGTTGGTGCTGCGCGCGCGGGGACTCACCACGTCACGCGCCGAATGGCCGGTGGCCACGGTGGCCGCGCCGGCGTATCAGCTGATTGCCCTCGAGCCGCCCCCGCTCGATAGCGCGAGCCGCGCGGCGCTCGCCCGCGCCTTCGATCGGTCGACCGCGCTCGACGGATTGGTGCAGCGCGCCGTGTGGCGCGCGCCCCGTGCCTCTCTGTTCACGCCGCGCACCGTACTGCGCCGAACCTCCTTCTTGCCTCAGCCATGACCGATCGTCCCGCCCGTCCCGTCAGTGAATCACAGCACGAGACGAGTGAGCTCATCATGCCGCAGGATGCGAACATCCTCGGTCACGCCTTTGGTGGGGCCATCATGGCCATGGTGGACAAGGCCGCGGCCGTGTCGGCATTCCGGCATGCGCGCACAGCCTGCGTGACGGCGTCGATCGATCGCGTCGACTTTCGCGAGCCCATTCACGTGGGGGATCTCGTCACGTGCAAGGCCAGTGTGAACTTCGTGGGCAACACGAGCATGGAGATCGGCGTGCGGGTCGAGGCCGAAGACATGATCAATGGCACCCGCCGGCACACGAATACGTGCTACCTCACCTTCGTGGCGATCGACCGGAACGGCCGACCGGTGCCCATCGCCAAGGTGCTACCTGTTACGGAGGAGCAGGAGCGGCGCTACGAAGCCGCGCAGGCGCGCCGCCGCCGCCGCCTCGAGGAGCGACAGGACGAAGCACGGCACGCGCCGTAAAAAACGGGGCGGAAACGCGGCTGGCGCGGTGTTTCGCATCAGGACGCGGTCTGGCGTTGTGACGAAATGCGTCGAGAATGTGATAGTTCGCTAAAGGTGTCGCCGGGACAAGCCGAAGGGACAATACGCACCAGCGATGAGGCTGGCCTCGTTTTCGTTCTTCTCCCGGCCCCCGCCAATGCTCCGTCCCCTCGTCGCTACTGCCCTCACCGTCCTGTCCCTGTCCGCCTGCGCCACCATGGGTAAGCGCGACGCCCTCATCTCCGATCGTCCCGACTTCACCGAGGCCACGGCGCTCGTCGATCGCGGCCATGTCCAGGTGGAAGCCGGCAGCACCTTGAGTCGCGAGAGCGAAGCCCGCGTGGTGTCCCACGGCGAGGTCCTCATGCGCGCCGGGCTGTCCAGCCGGCTCGAGTTGCGCGTGGCCGGCAACTCGTTCGTGCAGGAACAGGTTGATGGCTTGACGCAGTCCGGTGTGCAGGATGCGTCGGTCGGCGTGAAGATGCGGCTGCTCGATGCCCCGGAGGGCCGTTCGTGGCGCCCCGCGCTGTCAGTGATCGCGCACTCCACGGTGCCCACCGGCGCCCGCATCTATCGGTCGCAGCGCGTGCAGCCGGAAGTGAAGGTGCTCACGGCCTGGTCGCTCACCGATCGCTTGGGCTTCTCGAGCAACCTCAATGTCGGTCGTCCGTTCGATGGTGTGCGGAGCTTCACGGAATATGCCGGCAGCGGCTCGCTCGGCTTCGCGGCGACCGACCGCATCGGTCTCTATGCCGAGGCCTTTGCCTTTGCGCCGCAGGACGGGTCGAAGGTCGTGAGCAAGTACGTGAACAGCGGTTTCACCTTTCTCTTCAGCCCCGACGTGCAGCTCGACGTGCGTGGTGGGATCGGGCCGCACTCCACGCAGCGCCGGGATTACTTCGCCGGTGTGGGGCTCGTAGTGCGTCGCTGAGCGATGCGGCTAGTTTAGCTGCATGGCCGATGACCAACCCGGCGAAGCGCCCGACACGTTCGCGGCGCTTCGCCTTCCCAATTTCCGGCGGTACATCCTCGCGCTGTTCACACTGACCCTGGGGATTCAGATCCAGGGCACGGTGGTGGGATGGCAGATCTACGATCTCACGCGCGATCCCCTCGCGCTGGGACTCGTGGGCCTCGCCGAAGCGCTTCCGGCCATCAGCATGTCGCTCTTCGCCGGGCATGTGGCCGATACCCATGATCGCCGGCGCGTGGCCCTGCTCGCGCTGTCCGTGCTGGTCGGATGCTCGCTCGCCTTGTTCTGGCTCGGGCATCCGGCGCCCATCGGTGACCTGCCGCTTACCGCACCGCTGCGTGTGCGGGCGATCTATGCCGTGATCGTGGTAAGTGGCGTGGCGCGCGCTTTCTTGCAGCCGGCGCGGCAGGCGCTGAGCGCCGAACTGGTGCCGCGGTCGCTGTATCAGAATGCCGTCACGTGGCGCAGTGGCAGTTGGCAATTGGCCGCCGTGCTGGGCCCGGCACTCGGAGGCGTGCTCTACGCGTTCGGTGGCATCACGCTCAGCTACGCGGTGGATGCCGTCCTCATGGCCTTTGCCGTCCTCGTGCTGTTCACGGTGCGCCACACGTCACCCGTTCGCGTACACACGGACGAGCCGATCCGCGTGGCCATCCTGGGGGGATTGCGCTTCGTGTTCGGTGATCCGCTCCTGCTGAGCGCGCTGTCGCTGGATCTCTTTTCTGTGCTCTTCGGCGGCGCGGTGGCCCTGTTGCCGGTGTTTGCCGGGGAGATTCTGCACGCCGGGCCCACCGGCCTCGGGCTCATGCGCGCGGCGCCGGCGGCTGGTGCCGTTATCTCGAGTGTACTGCTCACGCGCTTCCCGCCGTTCGCCCATTCGGGTCGGAATCTGCTGCTCGCCGTCGTCGGCTTCGGCGTGTGCTCGATCGGGTTCGGGCTCAGTACGAGCCTGCCACTGTCGATCGCGTTTCTGGCGCTTGGCGGTGCCAGCGACATGGTGAGTGTGGTGATCCGCAGCCTCATGCTCCAGATGCGCACTCCGGACGCCCTGCTCGGCCGTGTGTCGAGCGTGAATCAGATCTTCATCGGGAGTTCGAACGAGATCGGGGCGTTCGAGAGCGGCCTCACGGCGCGCTGGTGGGGCGCGGTC